>NZ_FOLE01000010.1 GCF_900112255.1 Flexibacter flexilis DSM 6793 | reverse complement strand
GATTATCATAACAATATCATTGGACGCAATTCGCTGTACTGGACGGGGGAGTATGGTTTGTATGAAAAGATGTACAAGGAATGGTTAGGCTTTCGGGCCACCACCAAGCCCGTTACTTTTCAGGCACGCATCGAACCCTATCATTTGGCAAGGTTGCAGTTTGGCAAAGCCATACGGATTAGAGGTGTGCGTTACCTTATCGGGCAGGTACGAATTACTTTGCCTATCAAGAAGACAGCCGAAATAAAATTATACAAACTGTAAATCAATTATTTATCTCTTGCTTAAAGTGTTGGTTTAAGTCCGCAATTGCGGATTTTTGCGGACAATTGCGGACTTTTTTTTCTTTTCTTGGGCGTTGCCACCCGAAAAAGGGTGGCCGCTCCCTTGCAGACTTCGGCCTCTTGGGGAGGCTGCTTCGCATCTTTCAGGCAGCTAACGCATTAGCACGGTGTGGAAAACTTTTTTTCAAGACGTGTCACCCTTTTTCCCTTTGGCAAACGTCTTGTATAGAAATAACAAAAAATATTTATGAGATACTTTACTAAAATTGCCATTGCCCTTACTCTTGTGTTTGGGGTAGCTAATGCCTACGCTGGAGGTAAAAAATGTACTGGTTCGGCCTCTTGTTCGGCCTGCAAAAATTGTAGCGGCTGCAAACATTGCGCTAAAGATAGTGGTACTTGCGGGGTTTGTTCTTCAAGCTCAAGCACCACTACCGCAACATACCCAACAACAACCACCAAGAAATATAAATCATCAACTAAAAAGAAATCTACAACGAAGAGGAAGTAAATGAAAAAGCTGTTATTCATTGCCCTATTTTACTCTTTTAGTAGTTATGCACAAGAATTAGAAGAAAGTAAAATAGACGAGTTTACTGGTACAGTAGTAAAAAGAACTACTTGGGAAAAAATATCATCGCGGTTTACTGCAAAAACATTTTTTCGCATCTCTCGACTGGATACATTATATATGCTCGACTGGAAATATTCCAGTGATTATATCTTTGGTGTAGCTGAAGGTTCTAAACTAATGTTAAAACTTGAAAATGATAGTATCTATACCCTCATTAACGTAAGTCCATCGGTTGCATCAAGGGGAGGTGGCAGGCCTGATTTTTGGAGAGGCTCTGTAGGTTTAAGCGATGACTATGGTATAAGTACCAGCTATGTAAGTATTAATGACCCAACATTGGCAATACTAAAAAAGCATAAAGTTGTAAAATTTAGATTTTATACAACTAAAGGGTACATAGAAGAAGATGTAATGGAGGACTCTACCCATAGAATTGGCAGGGGTGTTAAAATTGTGCATTTAAAAGACTAATAAAACAAAAGGCCGCCCCGATATTGGGACGGCCTTTTGTTTCTATTCTTCTAATTTATCCAGAGCCTTAGATAGGCCTTCTAAAGACATTTCAGCATAGTATTTTTGTGTAATAGTAACATTCGTATGCCCTAACATCGTGGATACCATATCAATACTTGCACCCCTGACATTCAACAACTCAAAGGCTTTGGTATGTCGAGCCTTATGGAACGTAACGGATTGCCCTGTAATTTGCCGTATCTTCTTGATTGTAAGTAATATCAAATAATATTGACTCCTAAAACTCTTGCTATTATAGTCAAGATACGTTTGCCATTTATATTCATGTTTTGCCCAAACACTTTTGGCTACATCAGTTAATTCTGTCCTAATTAATGATTTGCTTTTTTGCCGACGTGCTACTATGTATTCGCGCGTTCCATAAGCCACTATATTTTCTTGGCTTACATTAACACAATCCGAAAGAGATAAACCTGTATAGCACGCAAATAAAAATAAATCAACATAAGGCATTAACTTAGGTAAAAACCCCTTATAATCAATAATTTGATTGATATGCTCTGGCTTTAGATAACTGAGCTTCTCCCCTTTTTTACGTAAAATTTTAACCCCTCGTAATGGATTTTTCTGGATTATTCCCTCTTCCAGTGCATACACTACAACCTGTTTTATGCGCTGAAAATACACGCTTGCAGTATCCGTATTGCGTTTGGTGAATTGCGATAAATAACTCATTACAAGCGGCCTAATCTCATAAATATTCGTTGAATATTCTGGGTGTGAATTAGCAAAACGCTCAAAACGAAGTAAATACACGTGCATCTCTCCTATTTGCCTCGCAATTCTGAAAAAACACAGATTAGGTTTTACCTCCGAAACTTTTAGTAATGTACCTTCTGTTTGAATGACCTTTACCCGATTACCTTTTTTGCGAGTAATGTACTCGGTTTTAATATCATTGGCAGTGAGCGTCTTCTGCGACAACGACAAAAACGTATGTATGTCTTCAATAGCTTTTTTCGCCAAAGCAATTTGACCTTGCACAACCGACGAGCCGAGAGCTTCAGGCGTACATACTAAACCCAATGCAAAATTGCCTGACTTCTTACCATCAATTATCACATAGGCACAAACGGGAGCTTCTCCACGCTTATTGGTTTGGTCGGTTCTGTGAAATACATAAACCGTCATTTTTTTTGCTGATTATCAACATTGTTTGTTCTTGTTAAAAAGTTAAACATTTACAATGTTAATAAATTAAGTAAGTAAAATTAGTGAGTAATGAACAACAAACTAACTATCAGTTAGTTGCATTACATCGCTGTTTACTAATGACTGTATTTCAGTGTATTAAAACTTAGATTGATATTTTGAAAGCAAATCACAACACGTGGTTCTGGACGGTGAAAAATCAGGTAAGTTGTTGCAATATCACATTTGTTAATTTTGAAAGCAAATCACAACTAAATTACGGCCTGTTGCTTAAAGCTAAATGTTGTGGCAATATCACATTTGTAAATTTTGAAAGCAAATCACAACTTCTATCGTCTTCCTGTCAGAACCTAAACAGTTGTTGCAATATCACATTTGTTAATTTTGAAAGCAAATCATTATTCGCCTTTTTCAAAACTATAAAGTTCTTTGTTTAATTCCGCCAACAATTGCTGTTCGGTCGGCAAATATAACTTGTATTGGCTGGCCACGATTTGTTTTTGGCCTGCGGGCAGCGAATAGCGCACGACGGCATCGTTTTTGTCAGCGCAAAGCAAAATCCCGATGGTCGCGTTTTCGTGCGGCAACTTCTCTACGCGGTCGTAGTAATTGACGTACATTTGCAACTGTCCCAAATCTTGGTGCGTGAGCTTGGCCGTTTTGATTTCGATAATCACAAAACACTGCAACAGCCGATTGTAAAACACCAAATCCACGAAAAAATCATCGCCTTCGATGTGAATACGTTTTTGCCTTGCCACAAACGAAAATCCGTTGCCCAACTCCAACAAAAACTCTTGCAAATGCGTAATAATGGCCGTTTCCAAGTCTTTTTCATAAAAAGCACTTTCGCGCCGAAAACCCAGAAACTCCAAAAACATCGGGTCTTTGATAATCTGTTTGGCATCGGAGGGCAACTGCTCGTTTTGGGCTACCGCCAACACGCTTTCTTTGTCGTTGCTGACCAACAGCCGCTCGTAGAGATTGGTATAAATTTGCCGTTCGAGTTGGCGCACCGTCCAGTTATTTTTGACAGTTTCGGCCATATAAAAAGTGCGTTGGTCGTGGCTGTCGAGGCGAAGCAAAAGTTTGTATTGGCTCCAGCTCAATTGCGAATACAGTGTGTTCGCAATTGGGAAAGTGCGGTAAAACTGGCGCATCAACTCTACTTGTCGTTTGGAAAAACCGCTGCCCAGTTCGGGTTCTAAGGCTTGCGCAATATACGCCGTCAGGTGCTGGCCATAGTCGGCGCGGTCTTTGCCTTGCTGCTCTTCCCGAAAAATTCGTTCACCAATAGCCCAATACATCAACGTCCGTTGGTGGTCTATCGTCCGAATGGCTTTTTCCTGCGACTGCGCAATAATCGCTTTTATGTCCGTAATAATGGCCTGATGATGGAGCATTTTGTATTTTTGGTTATGCCGCGCAATCTACCTGATTTTTGGAAAAAGTGTAGCGCAAGTGTATTGTTAGAATGGCAAAAACTCAGTCGAAAACGCAAAAAAGCTCCGTTTGGGAGCTTTTTTTGTCATTCTAACATTGCACACTAAATCCTGATTTACAGCTTTTTATAAGCTCCTACGTTGTGGCAATATCACATTTGTTAATTTTGAAAGCAAATCACAACTTTGTCGGCTATCAGCCACTATTTTCCGAGGTTGTGGCAATATCACATTTGTTAATTTTGAAAGCAAATCACAACAGCATATTCAAACGCTACGGCTATGAACGGTTGTGGCAATATCACATTTGTAAATTTTGAAAGCAAATCACAACTGGTTCGTTTCGTTTTGAAGAAAGCACCATGTTGTGGCAATATCACATTTGTAAATTTTGAAAGCAAATCACAACAACAAGACACCTACCACCCACATTACCACTGTTGTGGCAATATCACATTTGTAAATTTTGAAAGCAAATCACAACTAGGCACTGAAATACTCTTGCTTATTTTCCGTTGTGGCAATATCACATTTGTAAATTTTGAAAGCAAATCACAACTGTTTCGGGTGCTGGTGCAACATTTACAGCGTTGTGGCAATATCACATTTGTAAAGTTAATTATTATTCCTTAGAAAGCATCATTTCTTTTTTTTCTGTTCCGTGATGCGTTTTATTTCTTTGAGCAACAAGGGATAAGCGGGTTCGGCCATCTGGTGGTCATAGCCTTGTAGTTCGTAGAGCGTGGTGGCCGTATGGCCTTTGAGCTGCATCATACGCGCCATGTAAGCATTTTCTTCGTATCTGCCGAGTAGTTCTTTTTCGCGGTCGCCCGTAATGAGCAAAAGCGGCGGCGCATCGGCACGCACGTGGTAGAGCGGCGCGAATGTGTCTATTAGCGGTTGTTTGTCGTCCATGCCGCGTTCTTTGCGTACCGTAAAATGCGTGATGCACTGCGGACTAAAAGGAATCAGCCCCGCGATACGGTTGGCATCTATACGATGGCGTGCCAACCACTGTTTGTCCAAACCCAGCATTAAGTCCAGATAGCCGCCCGCCGAGTGCCCCGACAAAAAAATAAGAGACGTATCCGCGCCCAATTGCGGCATGTTCCCGAACACCCACGCCACAGCGGCGGCGGCATCTTCTATGTACACGGGAGCTTGTACGTTGGGGTGCAGCCGATACCCAACACCTACCACCGCACAGCCTTTTTCTTTCAGGTACTCTGGGATTTCTTTGCTGCCGCCCGTCAGTCCGCCACCATGAAACCAAACAATTGTGGCAAAACCTTTTTTGTTTTTAGGATAATAAATATCCAAAACGCAACGCTCTGTTTTATAAACATCTGTTCCGTAAGTGTTTGCAGGATAATAATGAACGTTGGTTTGGGTTTGGTAACTGTTTTGTGCCCAGCCCGTCAGTGCGGCCAGTAGCCACAGCCCTACTACTAAAAATATTCGTTGCATAGTGTTATTGAAAATATTTGGTGTTAAAATTTCTGCAAAATGCGAAATATACAAACAAAAAATGCGATAAGATTCTGTTACAAAACCTTATCGCATCGAAAACTATCTTATAGTTGAGAATAATTATACTTTCGGACGGAATGTTACTTTAAATTCCATTTTCAATTTGAAATTGATGGGTGTAGTCGTTGAGCTACCCGAAAAATACACTTTGTATTTTGGTGGTTCGTTCTTGAGCAATGTTACTAAATAATCTTTCGTAGCATTATCCATCGTAAATTCTTTACGCACGCCAACACTACTTTTTACATCAAGGTTGGTGATAGTACCAAGTGTCTTTTTGTTGGTAGTGTCCGCCCCAACGCCCGAAATAGAAGCCGTTGCATTAACGACTTGGCTTGTGGCCGTAGAATTATTCTCCGTAACGGTATAATACACATTCTGAATCGTTACAGAACCAATATTGTTTTTATACTTTTCGAATTCGGAAGAAAGCGTGTTAATGTCATACTCCGCGCTTTGATTCAAAGTAGCGTTAGAGCCGCTCACCGTCAGGGTCACGGGAATGGTCGCAGGAATATCTACGGGAATTTCATCTTTGGAGCAGGTAGAAGCCGTACACATAATAGCCGCCGCCCACAAAAGTGCTTGCTTTTTCATAATTGTAAGTAAATTAAATGTGTGAGATACAGCAGCGAATTTACAAAAAACCGTTAATTAACATAATTTTTTATTCGAAAAACAAAAACACCCAATAGAGGCAATCTGTGTTATTTTTTATTGAGCAAATCCAGATATTGACCATAACCTTCTTTGGTCATGTCTTGCTTGGGCACGAATCGCAACGACGCGCTATTGATGCAGTAGCGCAAACCGCCTTTGTCGGTGGGGCCGTCGTCGAATACGTGTCCCAGATGCGCGTTACCTGTTCGGCTGCGTACTTCGGTGCGTACCATGCCATGCGATTGGTCTTTGTTTTCCTGAATGAGTTGCGCGGCGATGGGCTTGGAAAAACTTGGCCAGCCACAACCCGACTCAAATTTATCGGTGGACACGAAAAGCGGCTCGCCTGTGGTAACGTCCACGTAAATCCCTTCGCGGAACTCGTCCCAATACTCGTTTTTGAAAGGCCTTTCTGTTTCCGAGTGCTGTGTTACTGCGTATTGCAAAGGCGTAAGTTGCTGCTTGAGGGCGGCGTCTGATGGTTTTTTGTACGACATGGGCTTTTTAGGATTTTGTTGTTGCTGTTGTTGTGTTTGGGGAAATGAGGCGTGCGTGCTACAAGCCGCTTGCGAGGCCAAGCCGCCACCCGATAGCGTGAGCCACAGCCCCACAGTAACGGACATGGCGCAGCATCGGAGGCCGAAAATTTGTTGCTGATATTTTTCTGGGGGTTGCGAATACATAATCGTTACGATTTAAAAGTGATCCCTTTTTTGTGAATATAGTCGCACACAAGCCCAAATCCTGACAAATTATCCAAAAATTTTGTTTCTTTTTTCAATAAAAAACAAACAAAACACTCATTATCAGTATATTACAAACAAAATGCGACAAGATTTTATAGAACCTTGTCGCATTTTTGCATGTATATAACACTAACGCTCAATTATTGAGTCGGAAATATGCGATTTTGAATTTAAAAATTGTTTAGCCTATCTGTTCGCCCATTCTTCCTTCATTTTCGCCTTAAATTCAAGAAATTCCATATCAGAATCTGGATCAAAATGCCCAACATTATCGCCACTTTCTAGATAGTCGAAATAATTATAATGTTGCGTATCCTCAGCATCATACATATAACATTGTATCGTGATGCAAGTCGGGCCACTGGCATTCGTATTGTGCAACTTATGGGTTTGGTTCTGTGTTGGGCTAATCCAAAGAATATCATCTTTTTCAAAAGTTTTATTCCCCATAGGTTTTTCCGCCCCCAAAAACGGATATAATGTTACATTGATTTGACCATACAAAACCCTAATAACGGCATTGGCATTGGCGTGGTTGTGAATAGGCGAATAACAATCTGGCGGCCAAATTTCGAGCACATACGGAACGCCAGGAGACTCGCCACCGTTTTCACCCAACGTAATACGCAAATATACTTGATGCGGATTAGGATGATCTTTATCAAATTCGGTAGCCTTTTCTTTGAGTTTTTCGTGCGCCCAACAGCCTGGTGTGGCGATAGAATACTCAATTGCGTCTGAAAAATCAGGGAAATCACTATCATTTAATATAAAATTGCTTCCCGCAATATTACCATACAGCTTTTGCGATACGGGGTTAAGATTGGCTACGGGCAAATACTGATTTGCGGCAATGTCGCGCATCGTGAGCTGATCCATTGCCTTCACTTTGAGAGGCAACGTGCTAATTACTGGGTCTCTAAGCAATCGTAACGGATACAAAAAGCTCGGATACTGAATTTGTTTTATTTCTTGCAAAAAATCTCGTGTTTTCTTTTTGAGTGTTTCGTCTTTTTGTTCCTCTTTCGTCAAAAATTCATATTCAAACGCCATTGTTTCTTTTCTCGCCTCTCCTAACCCTACTCTAAAATTAAAGTTATGACTATCAAGGCTTGCCCAATAATATGCGCCTTCTTGTATTGTCAATACGCTTGCTGTTTCTGCGAGTAGTTTTTCTGTTTCCAAATCATAGAGTTGCGTGCCTGACGGCGTAAGAAGTAAGCGTAATCCTGATTTTGCTTTTTCAGGGCTATTAAAAATCAATTCGGCTGGTTCTGAGGCTTTTCCATCTGCAAAAAGAAAAACCCCTTGCCCCTGTACGATAAGCGTAATTTCTTTGGTTTTAATACCCTCTCGCTGATTAGCACTTACTTGCGGATGAGGAAAGACAAGCTCCTTAGGCTTGTTGTTAGTTTTGTTTGCGTATGACATAATGTTAAATAAAGTGAATATAATATTATCAATAAAAACAGATGAAGACCCTTGATTTGTTATACATATCCAAGAACAATCATTCTTAGTCAAATATCTATACAATTTTTAACAAAAAAAATAGTAATTTATAACTACAAGCCCATGAATAGCATAAAATATTTATGCTACTTTTTTTAAACAATTCCTCTATTTTTACCGCGACAAAAAAACATGTACTAATCTTAACATACCCATGAAAAAAGCGATTCTACCCGTTCTTCTATTTGCCGCCCATGTTTCATTTGGGCAAAGTGTTATTGGCTCTATCAATACTGGTGCTGTATCGAGTAACAATATGGTTTTCTCGGTTGGCGAAGTGTTCGTTATCCCCACCAACCCCAACGAAGCCAATTCGGGCATTATAGGGGCATTATCACGTATCGAATTTGCGGTGGTAGGCACAAAAGAACAGCTTAGTTCGGCGAGCATGAACGTATTTCCGAACCCAACCACAGGTTCTATTGTGTTCCAAAGTCCTGAAAATATCCCGTTCAAAGAGGTATTTATTTTTGACAATGCAGGCCGCCTTGTGATGCAAAAAACCAATCAGGGCACACCCATAGACCTTTCAGGCCTTGCCAATGGTCTATATACAGTCAGTACCGACAACAAAAAAATTAGTTCGTTCAAAATCGTAAAACAATAACCATGAAAAATCTATTTACAGCCATAGCGGCTCTACTTCTCCTACATTTCACCGCAACGGCTCAAGTTCCCCAAAGCATTAGTTATCAAGCCATTGCATTTAATACAAGCGGCGCACCCGTAACAAACAGCAACGTAAGTGTAAGAATTAGTATTTTGGATAATTCGGCTACAGGCACAAGCATTTACACCGAAACTCATACCAAAACCACCAATGCGCAAGGTCTTTTCAACCTCAACATTGGACAAGGGACAGCCCTCTCAGGTACGTTTGCAACTATTAACTGGAGCCTTAATACAAAGTTTTTGAAGGTAGAATTAGACCCCAACGGCGGCAGCAATTACACTTCCGTTGGTACAAACCAACTAATGAGTGTGCCGTATGCGCTGGCGGCGGGTTCTATTGCTTCTAACGTCAGCATTGCCGAACAGATACGCACCGAACCCAAAACAAACTTTGGATACCAAGATTCAGACAATCACACATTGTTTGCGTATAGTGCCAAAACGGGCACTTGGGCATCTCAATCCTACAGTCCACAGGTTGCCTCTCAGTCTATTCAACATCATAATGGGCATTTTTATTTTGATGATTTTCAAAACAATATATATTATATTTTCAATGGAAAGGCAGGAACGTGGCATAGCCAATCATACGCAGTTCCTCAAGGTTATCCTCTTTCAAATTTAAGCATAGATACTGTTACTGATAATTTTTGGTTTCAAAATTACTATAACAATACGTTTAATGTGTTTAATATCAATACGAATACATGGTCTTCTCAAGCATATACCTTACAAGGCGGCAGTTACCCTCCAAATTTAAAATTTTTAAATGGGGATATGGCATTTCAAGATAGTGATGCGTACAAAATGTACGCTTATAGTGCAAAAACAGGTACTTGGACATCTCAATCCTACAACAATACCACCAATAATATGTATATATCATTAAGCACAAGCGGAGGCGTTTTTAACTTTAGAAACATGGAGGAAAATAAATTATACATATTTAATTCTGTTACAGGCACATGGTCTTCTCAAGCATATAACTTACAAGGCGGTGTTTACCCTCCAAGTTTTATTATTTCCATTATGAAATAAACATTTACCACCTTTTTTAAAACAAAAAAGCGGCCAAATACTTCTTATGAGCATTTGGCCGCTTTTTGTTTTTACTAAAATATCCTTAGAAACGCATCAACACACGCGCATTGACAAACCGCGCCGACAGCGTATTGGGAATAGCGTATTGAGTGTTATAATAATCTTTCACCCACATATACGAAATGGTATTTTGTGCGCCCAACAGGTTGAGGATTTCCAACCCCAACGATACGGTATCAAAATATTTCCCCATTTTCGCGGACTTGTCGCGCACGGCAATCACTTTCGAGAAACCAATATCCACGCGGCGGTATGGCGGCGAAGAAAATACTGCACGTTGGTCTATGTTGTTAGGCACACCAAACGGCAAACCCGTCCCGACCACCAAATTTAGATATACCTTCGCCGACGGATTGTTGGGCAAATGGTCTTGGAAAAATGCGCCCAGCGTAACGCGTTGGTCGGTTGGTCGGCGAATAAATCCACGTTCGCCAGTTTTCACCAAATTGCCATTCGCATCGTATCCGTGCGTAGAATCGCCATCTATATTTTCGCGCGTACTCATAATACCTAAGCTAAACCACGACTCCGCCCCTTTCACAAACTCGCCGCCTACCCGAAAATCTGCACCCGTAGCATAAGCCACGCCCATATTGCGGGCGTAATAGCGAATCCGCACATTGTCCACGTCGTAAGGAATAAGATTGGTAATGTATTTGAAATAAACTTCGGACGTAAATTTAAACTCACGTTCCCACATCATAAACTTAAAGTCCAGTCCGCCAATGACATGATACGAAGTTTGCGCCTTAATATTAGGGTTCAACACGCCGTTTTGGTCGCGCATTTCTCTGTAAAATGGAGCTTGTTGATACACACCTACCGCCGCTTTAACGATGGCATCGCGCTTAGGCCAGCGCGGACGGTACGAATATTGCACACGTGGACTTACCAACCATTGTTTGTTATAGCTCCAGAAATTAGCACGCACACCATAGGTAAATACACTACGTTCTCCGCGAATGGTATGTTGAGCATAAGCACTGAGGCGATAAGTATTCAGGTTATTTTTTGTTTTTAAAAACTCTGTAATATCCACATAATCAGCCGAATCAATAAAATTATACTCATACAATTTATCTTTGATAGATTCGAGCGATGCGCCTACGCCATACTCAAAATGATTCATGGAATCGGGGTCGTAGTAATTCCTGTTCAAGAAATTATAAATCGTGGCATCAAGGTCATTGCGGCCATAGTTGTAATAACTACCTGCACCACGTTCAAACACGCATTCATTGAAATTGGATTTACTGGGGTCGGTTTCCACATCACAAATATTATAAACGCCTTCCACGTCGAAGCGTTCGCGTTCGCGCGTCCAGACACCCGACAAGATAAAATCCATTTGGGATTTGCGGTTATGGCGATGCGAAAGTTTTAGGCCAGACTGAAGCGTAGCATATTCCATAATTTCTTGCCCGTCAAAATCTACATACAAGCGCATCACGCCGCCTTGCAACGAACCAAACGTCGTTTTACGTTCCGTAGGACGCACCAAATAACGATTATGCGCATACGACATGAGTACGCCAAGCGTCGTTTTGCGACCTTTCAAACTATCCAATCGACGATTTTCGCGGTTGCGATTCCGCAAATCCGTGTTCACATAGGCCTGAAAATCCATGAATTTTGGAAAATACTCGCCCTTCGTTTCCAAACCTTTGGTTACTTCTGTGCTAGAGAAAAGATATTGAGCCGTTTTGCGGCGTACCCCAGCCACCACCGACACGCGACCACCCGCAAGGCTGGTTTCCATGTGTGCCGATTGCGCCAATAGTCCCAAAGTAGCACTGCCCGCCGTGCGCACAGGTTCTTTATAATCAATATTGAGCACCGAAGACAATTTGTCTCCGAAACGAGGCTGCCAGCCGCCCGACGAAAACTCTACATTTTTCACCAAATCGGGATTTACAAAACTCAAACCTTCTTGCTGTCCCGAACGCACCAAAAACGGCCTATAAATTTCTATGTCATTGACATACACCAAGTTTTCATCAAAATTGCCGCCACGTACCGAATATTGCGAAGAAAGTTCGTTGTTGCTCACCACCCCTGGCAGCGTAGCCAATAGGCGATTAAATTCCCCAAACGGCGAAGGCAATACTTTACTGTGGCGTGGGTCTAAAGTGGTCAGGCTGACTTGTTCGCGCTTTTCGGTGTAGTGCTTGGTCTGTACATCCACCGTAGCCATCAAGCTACTATCTTTCAGGCTGATTTTAAGTTCTTTAACTTCTCCATTTTTCAAAAAAACCGTTTGGCTATAAGGCTTAAAACCCACCCGCGACACCAACAACACAAGGTTTTGGCCTGCTGGAACACTGAGTTCAAAGGTACCGTTTTCGGCGGTATTTGCCCCAATTTTGGCGTTTTTGATACCCACCGAAGCAAACGGGATAGCCTGTCCGTCGGGTTGGGTAATCGTGCCTTTAAGCGTGGCCGTTGGCTGCTGCGCCACACAGAAATTGACTGTAAAAAGAAGTACTCCGACAAGGAGCGCGAAAGAGCGAATCATCTAAAAATATAATCAGGTAAACTAAACTTATTCAAAAAACACAAATGTAGGGTAATTTGTCAGAAAATGAAGCCCAAACCAACCTAAGTTGTAATGTTAAACGGAGAAATAAGGCATTTTGGTATTTTTACCAGCAATATAATTTGGGTGCAAATGGCGGTCTTTTACGTCATTTTTTTACCTTTGTGCGCTTAATTATTTTCGTTATGAATCCTATAAATACCTACATAGAACACACCAAACTCAATCCGACACTTACCGACCGCGATTGCGAACAGCTTGTACAAGAGGCGATTACGCACCAATTTGCGGGTGTTTGTATTCCGCCGTATTGGGTAAAGAAAGTACGCCGCGATTTGGGCGAAAAATCTAATATTCAATTAGTTACGGTAATTGGCTTCCCGTTGGGCTACAATCGCACGGAAGTAAAACTCAAAGAAGCCGAACTGGCCTTACACGACGGCGCAACAGAACTGGACATGGTACTCAATGTTTCGGCGTTCAAAACAGGCGTTGCTACTTGGATAAAACCCGAAATAGCACAATTGGCCAAACTTAGCCATGAAGCGGGCGCGATGCTTAAAGTAATTCTTGAAACGGCCTACCTGACCAATGAGGAAATCGTGACGGCTTGCCGTTGGAGCGTGGATAGCGGCGCGGATTTCGTCAAAACTTCTACGGGTTTTGCTCCCGCAGGTGCTACCGTCGAACACATCAGACTCATGCGCCAAACCGTCGGTACGCACGCAGGCGTGAAGGCTTCGGGGGGCGTAAAAACTGCCGAACAAGCCTTAGCCATGATAGAAGCGGGTGCCGACCGCATCGGGACTTCGTCGGGCGTATCCATTGTTATGGGCTTGCAAGAAAGCAGCCAATCTGCGTACTAATCGCCTTGCATTTAGCAAACGAAAAAGCCACAAATTTTGTGGCTTTTTTATTTTGTGGTTTCATTCTCCAGTTCGCCTTCCAAGGTTTGTTGCATTTGGCGTACCACCTCGTCAAGCTCTTGAGCAGCAGCTTTCAGGCGAACGAGCAAATCAGTTTCATTTTCTGGTAAGCTACTAAAATCCAGCAAGTTGCCAAGCCCCAAAATACGCGCCACGGGTGCACGAAACTGATGTGCACACATAAACACAAACTCCAAAATACGTTTATTTTTGGCAGCAATTTCTTGGGTTCGTTGCTTTACGAGACCGTCCAAATTTTCATTAACGGTATTGAGTTCTTCATTTTTTTGTTCAATCTCGCGCATGGCTCCAAGCAACTCCAAATTTAATTGATAAAACTCATCATTAAGTTTTCGCAAAAACTCGGATTGTGCTATTATTTCTTCTTTATTTTGTTCCAGTTCTTTATTGCGTAAATTTGCCTCTTCTTTTTGTTCTTTATGTCGTTTGTTATAGATCATCATTCTACGCAAACCAACAATTGTCATAAGCAAAATAAGCATAATAAAAAACAAAAATATAAACAATAAATATTTATATAATTGTTCGTTATCTAATATTTCTTGTTGTATTTTTTTATCCTTTTGCAAGGATTCTATTTCTGTTTTTTGTAATTTAATAGACTGTTCAGCCTCTATTTGTTTTATTTTTACAGTTATTTCTTCATTGCTAATAGAATCTTTGAGAATATCAATTTCTTCCAAATATTCAAATGCTTTTTTATAATTATTTTGTTCTATTGCTATCTTTTTAAGCGTTTCTAAAGCTTCTTTTTCTCGCAAAGTAGATTGTATTTTTTGAGCTATCTGGCGCGATTTCAAGCCATATTCCGTTGCTTGTTTATATTTTTTCTGACCTAAGCAAGCCTCCGACAACGTATTATAAATGAGCGTCTTGCTGTAATCAAACTGAATCACTTCTGCGTCTTTTAAGACTTTAAGTCCTAATTTTTCAGCAGCCTCATATTGTTTTAATGAAATATAAACAATCGCAATATTATTTTCACAAATATTCACTTGTTCTTTATCTCCCAATACCTGATGAATGGCTAAGGCTTTTTCATAATTTTCTTTTGCCTCTTTATATTTTCCTTGCACAAAAAACAAATTGGCAATATTGTTGGCGCACATAGCCAGATAATCTTGCTTATTATATTTTCTGTACAAATCCATTGCCTGTTTATAATACGCTTCACTTTCCTTATTTTTAGACAACGAAAAATAATTATTACCAAGTAACAATAACGAATTTGCTTGTCCAATTTCATCTTTATTTTTTTTATAAAAATCTGATGCAATAAGGCAAGTTTTGATGCTATTCAAATAATCATCGTGCTGAAAATAAACGGAAGCAATTCTGTAGTTGATAAATGCTTTATTGCCGAAATTGTTCGCCGACAATGCCAATGCTTTATTCAGATACTCAAGCGAAAGTTGCATATTATCCTCTTCCTGAAAAAATGTGGCAGCCTGAAGCATTTTTTGTGCTCTCACGGAATCATTAGGCGCATTGTTAAGGCTTTGTTGTAAAGAGTCAGGCAAAGCAATAGCAATGTTTGCATACACTGGGCAGCAAAATATAACTAACCAAAGCGTTACCAATATACTACTTTTAATAACAAACCTTACATTATTCATTTTTCCACAATTTTAGGATTAAACAAACATCAAAAGCCTTTAAATATGACTATACAAATCATATATTTTTAAAATTGTCTAAAAACAACAATAACATTCTTACAAATGTAAGGTAATCATATTTTTTTGAGTAACAAAACACTGTTCAAAAATTGCTTTTGGTGAGTTTAGCGAAATGTCTTTAATTTGTAGCCAACATCTTTCATATTACAAAGTATTTAACTTATGAAAAAAAACAATTTAGCCTTTTCGCTGATATTGAGCAGTTTAGCTCTATCAGGCGTAGCTCAGGTACAAAAGCCGACACGCATCAAAGGACTTAGTGTAACAACAGCAGCTCCAGACCCAGCCGCCGAAGCGAAAAAAACCGCTTCCACCCAAGTAAAAGAAGGAGAATTTGAATATGTAGCCGATCAGTTTGCAGACTTACAAGTACTACGCTACCAAGTGCCAGGTTTTGAGACACTTACACCAAAGCAAAAAGAGATGGCTTATTACTTATCGCAAGCCGCCCTTTCTGGCCGCGACATGGTGTACGACCAAAACTACAAACATAATTTGCGCATTCGCCGCATGTTGGAAGCTGTGGTAGCGCATTATCCAGGCGACCGCAAAGAGAAAAACTTCCAGTTGTTTATGACCTACGCCAAACGTGTTTGGTTCTCGAACGGGATTCACCACCACTATTCTACAAAAAAAATCATGCCTGAGTTTAAGCCTGATTACTTTGCTGAAGTGCTGGTAAAAACTTCTGCCAAAGCCAAATTGCCGACACGCAAAGGCCAATCAGTAGAACAATTAGTAGAAGAACTAACGCCTATTATTTTTGAAGAGAAAGTAGATGCCAAACGCGTAAATCAAGAAAACGGCGCGGATTTAATCGCAAGCTCAGCCAACAATTTTTATGAAGGCCTCAAGCAAGAACAGGTAGAAGCCTACTATAAAAAATTAGCCTCCGAAGACAAAAATCCAAGCGAACCCGTTTCTTATGGCCTCAACTCTAAAATGGTGATGGGCAAAGATGGAAAAGTAACGGAAAAAGTATGGAAAGTAGGCGGAATGTATTCTAAAGCCATCGAAAAAATGGTATTTTGGATAGAAAAAGCCATTCCTTTGGCCGAAAACGCAGCACAAAAACAAGCTCTTACGCTTTTAGTCAAATTCTACAAAACAGGTGATTTGAAGGCTTGGGACGATTATAACATTGCTTGGGTAAAAGACACTGACTCTCGTATAGACTTTGTAAACGGCTTCATTGAGGTGTACGGCGATGCACTGGGCTATAAGGCTACTTACGAATCGGTACTCTCTATCAAAGACTTAGATGCTACTAAACGCATTGCAGCCATCGGAGCTGACGCACAATGGTTTGAGGACAATTCCCCTATCCAAAAAGAACACAAAAAAGAAAAAGTAACAGGTATTTCGGCCAAAGTGATTACGGTCGTAACCGAGTCTGGCGATGGCGCACCAGCTACGCCAATCGGCATTAACCTACCAAATGCCAATTGGATTCGCCAGAAACACGGCTCTAAGTCTGTTTCGTTGGGTAATATCGTGGCCGCTTACGACCACGTGAAGTCTTCTGGCAAAACCTTAGACGAATTTGCTTTCTCTCAAGAAGAAATTGACCGTGCCAAAAAATTTGGCGTGTTAGCAGGTTATCTACATACAGACATGCACGAAGTAATCGGGCATGCTTCTGGCCAAATCAATAAAGGCGTAGGCACTCCCAAAGAAACACTCAAAAGCTATGCTTCTACGCTGGAAGAAGCGCGTGCAGACCTTGTAGCTTTGTATTATTTAATGGACGAGCACCTCGTAAAACTTGGCGTGATGCCATCTGTGGAAGTAGGCCAAACAGAATATGATGGCTATATCCGCAACGGCATGATGCTTCAACTCAACCGCTTAGATGTCGGCGAACAACTTGAAGAAGCACACATGCGTAACCGCCAATTAGTGGCCTCTTGGGCTTTCGAACAAGGTCGTGGGGAAGTGATTACGCGCGAACAAAAAGACGGAAAAACATTCTTTGTTGTGAAAGATTACAATGCCTTGCGAAAAATTTTCGGCAAATTACTAGCTGAAATACAACGTATTACCTCTGAAGGGGACTACGAAGCAGGCAAAAAACTGGTGGAGACTTATGGCGTGAAAGTAGATGAAAAACTTCATAAAGAAATAAGAGAACGTTATGCCAAGCTTAACAGTGTTCCGTACAGCGGTTTTATTCAGCCAAAATTAGTAGCGGTAAAACAAGGCGAAAAAATCGTAGATGTGAAAGTAGAATACCCTAACAATTTTGTGGAGCAAATGCTCGACTACGGCAAAAACTACTCTTTCCTTCCTGACGAGAACTAATTTACTTTAATATAATTTATCAAAGAATCCCTCTAATGTATGTTAGAGGGATTTTCTTTTAGCAAAATACAAACAACCATGAATCCGCAACTACACGAAACAATACAGCAATTTGCAGCGAGCAATATTTCTGACGAGCGAAAAGCGCAATTGCAGCCGCTTATTGATTTTATTCAACAAAAGAAAAACAGTGCGCAAGCCGTTCGCCTCAACTTTATCTGTACGCACAACTCGCGCCGCAGCCATTTGTCGCAGATTTGGGCGCAGGCCATGGCCTTTCATTTTGGAATAAAAGCAGTGTTTTGTTATTCGGGCGGCACGGAGGCAACGGCCATGTTTGGCAAAGTACACCAGACACTTGCCGCACAGGGTTTTGAGGTAATACAGCTCAGCGAATCGGCCAATCCTGTATTTGCCATCAAATACGCCCCCAACGAAAATGCGGTTATTTGTTTTTCAAAAGTTTATCACCACGACTTTAACCCGCGCAGCGATTACGCCGCCATTATGACCTGCGACCATGCCGACGAAGGTTGCCCTGTGGTGCTGGGCGCAGCAGCGCGTTTTCCCGTGCGCTACCACGACCCCAAGCAATACGACAACACACCACTGATGGACGCAAAATATGCGGAACGTAGCTTGGAAATCGGGCAAGAAATGTGGTTTGTTTTTTCGCAGATTCGCTAATTCCCCTAAAACAAAAAAGACTGACTATCAGAGTGATAATCAGTCTTTTTTGTTAGTATTGTCAAATGACGGCTTGCAATTAAGCAGCTACCACATTGAATTTTACTTTGTGAGAAACTTCTTTGTGAAGTGTAAGCACTGCGAAGTATTCGCCAGCTTCTTTCACGTCACCTTCAAAAGAAATTTTCTTTCTGTCCACCTCATGACCCAATGCTTTAAGGGCATCAGAAATTTGAAGGGTAGTAACTGCGCCGAAGATTTTGCCGCTTTCGCCTACTTTAGCAGGGATAGTAAGCACTACTTCGCCGATAGCTGCTGCCAATGTTTCGGCATCTTTCTTGATTTTCTCAACTTTGTGAGCAGCTTGTTTAACGTTTTCAGCCAAAACCTTTCTGTTAGATTCTGTGGCTTGTACCGCATAACCTTGTGGGATAAGGTAGTTGCGGCCGTAACCTGGCTTCACATCAACGATGTCATTCTTGAAGCCAAGACCTTTAATATTTTCTTTAAGTATAACTTCCATTTTTGTAAATTTTTTAGCGTTGTGAATGTTTTCGGCAGGACATCAAGTGTCCGTCGGGTTACAATTCAGCAGGGCTTATTTTAAGCCGTCAGCTACGTAAGGCATCAAAGCCAAGTGACGAGCGCGTTTTACGGCTTGTGCCACTCTTTTTTGGAATTTCAAGCTTGTGCCAGTCAAACGACGTGGTAAAATTTTGCCTTGCTCGTTTACAAATTTGAGAAGGAAGTTTGCATCTTTATAATCAATGTATTTGATGCCATTTTTTTTGAAGCGGCAATACTTTTTGCGTACTTCAGTTTTGTGCATTGGTTCGTTCACGAGTGTCATTAGTTTTTAAGCCTCCTCTTTAACTTCAGTTTTTTTGTTGAATTTACCGCTTCTGCGTTTTTCGTTGTAAGCCAACGCAAATTTGTCAAGAGCAGTAGTCAAGAAACGCATTACACGTTCGTCGCGTTTAAACTCAACTTCCAACGTGTTTACGATAGAAGCTGGGCCTTTGAATTCAAGAAGAGTGTAATAACCTGTGCCTTTGTTAGCGATTGGGTAAGCCAATTTGCGCAATCCCCAGTTCTCTTCGTTGATAATTTCCCCGCCATTGCTAAGCAATATTTGCTTAAACTTTTCTACGATATCCTTTGCCTGTTGTTCAGACAAAACGGGAGTTAAGATGAATACCGTTTCGTAATTTTTAATGTTCATAAAAAAACTTTGTTGAAATATTTTATCTAACAAATGGGCTGCAAAAATACGCAATCTTTTTTTATAGTCAAGTTTTTGTACAAAAAAAATCGGCAATAGCGCGAAAAATGCCATTGCCGATTCTAAAGAGAATTATTTTTAATTTTTATTTTACTGTAAATGAACCTGTTCCGATTTGGTGGCCTTCGCAATACAATTCAATTGTATGCGTACCTTCTTTGAAACGGGCACCTTTACCCCAAAGGAAACTAAGTTGTTGTTGTTTGTTATCAAACAAGAAACTTTGTTTAGCTGTATAATAAAGCTCTTTTCCGTCGGCACTGCTGAAACGTCCGCCACCTGTTGAGAGGTCGTACAAACACGAACCTTCAGGCTCTAACACGCGCATAAACACTTCTTTCGTTTCGATTTTGGCTACTTTATTATCTGTCAGCTTAAAAGAAACCTTGATTTTATCAATTTTGCGGGCTTTAAATTCTGCCGCATCATCTTCTTTTTCCTTGCCTCTATGGTCAATAATGTGCACTTTTATATTAACAGCCTGTAAAATAGCAGCCAAAGCCAATTGTTGTTCTTGTTGGTTGCTGCGTTGGCTTAGGCGACTGATAGAGTCTTCTCGTTGTGCCACATTCTTTTTCAGGCGTGTTGTTTCTTCAAAAAGTTGTTGGTTTTGCGACTTCAACTGCTCGATTTCCTCGTCTCTTTCCGTCATCATGGTTTCAAAATCCTTGATTTTGGCGTTCAGTCTGCGAATGGTCGCCAAATCGCCGCCACGAGCAGCACGAGCCGTTTTTAATTCAGCTAAAAGTTCACGACGCATCTGACCTAATTTAGTAGTATCGCCGCCGAGTTGTTCTACTTGCGCAATCTTCAAATCCAACTCATGGTTAAGCGAATCTAGCTTGGCTGTTTGAACTTTGATTTGGTTATCTTTTTTCTCAATAGATTCTTGCTTGTCGGCTATATCTTTTTTGTCTTGGCGACTCAGATAAAATTGTACTCCATTGATAATCAATAGCAACAAAACTACTGCGATAATCCAAATTTTTTTGTTGTTAGAACCGTTATCTGCCATAAAATTTGCGGGTTGATTTTTCTGATTTTTTGTAAAATTGTAATTATCTGCGAATTTTAGCACCAATTCACTTAAATTCCAAATTTTTTATTTTAGCTATGAAGATTTCTAAGTTTCCAATTTTATATTTAATACTTTGTTTGTCAGTATTTTGTCTTGGATTTTCGGCCTGCAAAACCAGCAAGCAAAAAAAACGTAAGCCTAAAGCCATAACCGCTGCCACCAGCAAAGAGCCTTACCTTTTGTTATATTTTCAGAAAACGCCATGTTTTGGAAAATGTCCGAATTACGAAGCCGAATTTTGGAGCGATGGCCGACTATTATATAATGGCATCAATCACGTACCTCTTACAGGCCGTCTCACGTATATTTTGCCCGAAAAAACAATTCAAAATATCCAAACCGAAGCCAAAAAAATTAAATATTTTAGTTTTAAAGAAAAATACCTTAGCAATGCCACAGATTTGCCATCCACTATCAGCCGACTGACATTAGACGGAAAAACCAAGCAAATCGAAACGCAATTTAGCTCAGACGCGCCCGAATTAGTAGTAAAATTTCAGCAAAATATACACGAAGAAGTGATGGCAATTTTGGCCGAGCAAGAGCCATATAAACCTCAAAAATAAGCAGTTATGCCATTTATTCCCAAAAGGCTAAAGCTTATCATATTGATGTTGTGCAGTGTTGGACACGTGTACGGACAAACTAATTTGTTTGACACACCGCATCGGAGCAGCTATGCGCAACACCTTTATAATAATGGGCTGTACGAACTGGCCATTCCCGAATATTTGCAGGTGCTCCAAACCGATACAAGTCGGCAAAATATGTTATTATTGATGCAATGTTACAGGTTTGCGCATCAAGCACCGAAGGCCAAACAATGGGCAGACCGCCATTTTAAACACAAGCCTATGCCCCACCCGATTTGCAATGAATATGCCATCGGACTGGCCGAAACAGGGCTTTATGATACGTTGGCCGCTGCACATTTTTGGGCAAATCCTGCTGATACATCCGCCACTAATCAATTAAAAATCAGCGGTTTACTATTTAAAGAGCAATACCAAAAAGCCCAGCAACAAGCCGCCACTAAGGCAGCATTTGCGCCATATCAGGCCATCGCCGCCGAAGGCTTGCGCCTCAAATCAAAAAAAGTTTGGGTAGCGCGTGGACTTTCCGTACTCGTGCCAGGTGCGGGCAAAGTGTATGCAGGACAATGGAAAGACGGACTAATAACATTGGTTACCGTCGGTGTGATGGGCTGGCAAGCCCAACGCGGATTTGCCGCCAAAGGTACACGCAGCATTTATGGTTGGATTACGGGCACGATGGGATTTGGGTATTATTTGGGCGGAATCTATGGCGCAGGCCGTGCCGCACGCGTCCGAAATGCACGACTACATCAGCCCATCAAAGAAAAAACATTGCAAATTCTGCGCGAAAAAATAGAAGTACGACCATAAAAAAACAGCCTTGCGACAAACACAAGGCTGTTTTTTTTATGAAACAATGCTTTTTTTGCTTAGTCTTTATAACCCAACAAACGCAACATAGATTCGCTGTCTTGCTCTGGAGCAAAAAGCTCCGTCGTAATGTTACCGTCCGCGTCGCGATTGATAAGCACATGTTGCGGCGCAGGGATAAGGCAATGTTGAATACCGCCATAGCCGCCCAACGATTCTTGGTACGCTCCCGTATGGAAAAATCCGATATAGAGTTTTTCTTCAGGCTCTACTTTCGGTAAAAATACAACTGAGCTATGTGCTTCAGAGTTGTAATAGTCCATACTGTCGCAAGTAAGACCGCCCAAGTTTACGTGATGGTAGCGTCTGTTCCAGTGATTAATGGAAAGCATGATATATTTTTGGTTCAAACCCCACGCGTCTGGCAGATGCGTAATGAACGAACCGTCAATCATATACCATAACTCCTTGTCGTTCTGTAACTTCTGGTCAACAATCGAGTAAATCACCGCGCCACTTTCGCCTACCGTAAAGCTACCAAATTCCGTGAAAATGTTCGGGCAAGGTACGCCTTGCTCATTACAAATGTACTGGATATTTTCTACGATTTGCTCTACGATGTACTCATAATCGTACTCAAACTGCATTGATGTTTGGATTGGGAAACCGCCACCAATATCAATAGAATCCAATTCTGGGCAAATTTTCTTTAACTCACAATACAGCTCCACGAATTTGGTAAGTTCGCTCCAATAGTACGCCGTGTCTTTGATGCCCGTATTGATAAAGAAGTGCAATAATTTAAGGCTAAATTTAGCACGACCTTCAATACGTTTTTTGTACAAATCCATGACATCGCTATAACGAATACCCAAGCGAGACGTATAAAACGAGAAGTTTGGCTCTTCGTCGGCGGCGATGCGAATACCTACTTTACAGTTCACTTTGTTGTGTTGCTCATAGAAATCTATTTCGGTCAAGTTGTCCAAAATAGGCACGCAGTTTGTAAAGCCGTCGTTTATTAAGTCACTGATATACTGACGATAAAGTGGGCGTTTGTAGCCATTACACAAAATGTAACGGTCTTGGCCGATAATGCCTTTATTGTACAGTTCGCGGATAATGGGAATATCGTAAGCCGATGAAGTTTCGAGGTGAATATCATTCTTGAGGGCTTCTTCCATCACAAACCTGAAATGGGACGATTTTGTACAATAACAGTACGTATAACTACCCGAATAGTTAAACTTCTGAAACGCATTATTAAATAACTTTTTCGCCTTTTGGATATGTTCACTTATTTTGGGTAAGTAACTTATCTTAAGCGGCGTGCCGTATTTTTTAATGACGTCCATCAGTGGAACATTATTGAAGTGGAGTTCGTTATTTTCCACTTTAAATTCTTCGGTCGGAAACTCGAAGGTTTGTTCAATCAGGTCAATGTATTCTAACATTGTGGCAAATTAACTTTTGTTTGTGTGAATGAAGAAGTTACGTTTATTTTTGGTGATACAATAATTGGTTTATAGTACGGTCGTAAAAGTGATACAAAAACACAAGCAATGCAAGCGTTTTTTTTCCACAGCCCAAAGGGGTGTAAGATATGGCCAAAGAACAGAATATAAAAATATTTAGATTTCTTGTATTCGTTTCTGAAATTGGGGAAATTAATTGAGTAAAATATGCCAACAACAGTTCAAAATATTGAAGTTCTTAGAGAATACTTAAAAGGAGTTCTTGACAGAGCAGATCATCACGCCCATAATGTAAATGAGATCGTATTAGCAATTGCTGGCGGAATCATTTGGAAAGCAACAGCTGATATTAAAGTATTATCAAGGCAAGGTGAAATGAAAAATGTATTATGGTTGCAGGTTAATAATAAAAAACTATGCTTTGTTTATAATCACACTAATGGAAGCATTGATGTAAGAACAGAAAGCATACAGGGAGACGTAATAAAATCATTCAATAATACTACCCATATTAGCGAAGTTAAAGATTTTTTCAAAAACATATAACGCGAGTATCGCATCACTTAAGTTATTGAGCAAATAAAAATGCTACTGCATCGGGCGAACCGACCACAGTAGCATTTTTCACTATTAACCAGTAATACTAAACTTAAATTATTGTTTGATGAAACGGAATGATTTCAAACCTTGCTCCGATTGTACGCTGATTACATATACACCAGCCGACAACTCGCTTACGTTGATTTCTTGCTCTGTACCGCTCATTTCACCTTCGTACATCAACGCGCCGATAGTGTTGTGAATGCGTACTTTAGCCGATTCAAGTGTTTGGTCTGCTTGCAATGTAATTACGCTGCTCGCAGGGTTCGGGAATGTCGTAATGTTCAAGCCTGACGACTTAGCCAATGTGCTTGGCGCAAATGCAGTAACAATGTTTACAGTATAGTCTTCTACTTCACCGTAAGAGAATGTTTCGCAAGAACTTGTTTGTGCTGCATTGTATTTCATCGACACGCGCATACGTGTAGAACCTGTGCTGGCTGTCGCTGGAACAGTGAATGTACCTGTAAGCGTAGCCGCAGAGCTTGAGGACGTCGCAACTACCTGTTCGCCAGCGTCTGCAAAATCGCCGTCTTTGTTATAGTCAATCCAAACTCTCCAATATTCTGTGTAAGCCGTAGAAGCAAAACCAGCACTAAATGAGATAGTAGCCGAAGCACCTTTAGTCAGATTCGTAGAAAGTGATGTAGCATCTTTGTAACCTGCATCAGCCGTAGAAGTTCTGCTGATAGTTCCCAATTGAACCAAATCAATCCATTCGTCAGTTACGCTATTACCTTTTGAAGCACAGTATGTTACAGTGGTTGGCGGCGTAGTTGTTCCTGTTGCCAAGTTCACTGTATAATCCTCTACTTCACCGTAAGAGAACGTTTCGCAAGGACCTGTTTGCGCTGCATTGTATTTCATCGACACACGCATACGAGTTGCGCCAGTGCTAGCCGTAGTTGGCACCGTAAATGTACCTGTAAGCGTAGCCGCCGAGCTTGAAGAAGTAGAAACTACTAATTCGCCTGCGTCGTCAAAGTCGTTGTCTTTGTTGTAGTCAATCCAAACTCTCCAGTATTCTGTGTAAGCCGTAGAAGCAAAACCTGCACTAAAAGAGATAGTGGCAGCTGCACCCAATGTCAAATTAGTAGAAAGAGAGGTAGCATCTTTGTAACCTGCATCAGCCGTAGATGTTCTGCTGATAGTTCCCAATTGAACCAAGTCAATCCATTCGTCAGTTACCGTATTACCTTTAGAAGCACAGTAAGAAGAGGTTGGAGGAGGCGTTGTAGAATAAGCAGCACCCACACCTACTGCATACCAAGCATTTGTCGTCTGAATCACTTCGTTAGAAGCTGCGCCATAAAGCTCTGTTGCTGCCTGAATGGTGTATTGACGTGTGTTAACAAAAGTTGCGTTGGCTGTCAAATACAAACTTTCTGCACGGAAAGCAATTTTAGCTGCTTTATCAATCGTAATACCTGTTACAGTAAACGCACTGCCTATATCATTAGTACCAGAGCCACCCACCGAAAGCAAATAGAACCAATAATTCAACACACCACTATTTGTGTGTACACCGCAATAGTCGTTGTTTGAAGTAGGCGTACAAGCTGGGTTTTGCCAATAAGTTCCGCCATAAGTATCAGGTTGGCCTTCAGCATTCGGATTGCTCATGGAGCGAAGCGAAGGGCGTTGTTTGTCGATGTCTTCACCGATAAGCCAAGTACTTTTGGTTGGTGCTGCATAATATTCTACAGCCGCACCCCAAATATCACTAAAGCCTTCATTCAGAGCACCAGATTCTTTCTGATAAGCCAAATTTGCCGTTTTTTCACAAACAGCGTGACCGATTTCGTGCGCACAAACGTCCAAACTTGTAAGCGGCTTGAAACGAGTTGCGCCATCGCCGTAAGTCATTACGCTGCCATCCCAGTAAGCATTTTCAAAACCCACACCATCACTTGGATCATCGTCGAAGTGAACGTAACTTTTGATTTTCGCCCCTGCATTGTCGTAGCTGTTACGGCCATGCACTGTGCTCCAATAATCATAAGTCATTTCTGCGCCCCAATGTGCATCAAGTGCCGCATTGTCCATCGCTGTATTATTAAATTCGGTAGCTGTCCAAGTGTTGTTTGCATCCGTGAAATCAACGGCAGCCGTGTAGCTACTTCCTTTTTTACAGTTATACGTTTCGATGCCTAAGCCTCTGCTTGTTTCACGAAGACGGTACGTGCTGCTGTAAGAATCTGCTGTAATGTTTTTTGTACCCGAATAGCGAGTATCGGCAGACCCCACCGCGTTAGCGTGCTTAATAATTGGTTCTTTGTACAAAATTTTGCCTGATTGTGCATCTACATATACATAATCGCGGCTAATTGGTTGCTGTGCGTAAATGTCGAATTTGTAAGCCAAGCGCGGAGCTTCGTTGCCGTAATAGTCTGGGCAAATCACTAATTCACCTTTAGGATCAAAGCTTTTGCCTGTATTGGCTCTAAACCAAGCAGCTTCCGCACGATTTTCCCATTTATAAGATTTCGCACCAATGTATTTAGTAGCTTTAGCAAGAGCTTGCGCTTCTGACAACGAAGGCGTTATAGACAAATCGCTAATAGTTCTATAATCGCCGCTTGCCGTTTCCACTAAGCCGTTTTTGGCGTGAAGCGTGTAAGTTGCAAACTCTACTTTGATGCCTTTGTAAAACTGTTGGTACTTTTCGTGTACCATTCCCAATTGGTCAGTTTCGGATTTGATGCGTGCAAATGATTCTACCTGCCCAGCTTGCAACAATTGCTTCAATGCGCCTGCACCTTGCGATAAACGAACTGCGCTGCTACCATTTTTGGTATCAAAACGAGCAAACGAAGGCTTGCCGTCTGAGGCATTAACTCTTTCCAAAAGTCTTTGTTGAGCATTGGCAAATGTTGTCGTGCCCAATAAAAGTGCCGCTAATGCTGCGCTTTTTGTGTAATTTTTTTTCATTTAATAATTGTTTAGAAGAAAAAGGGAATAATAATGTGTATTACTTTTACAGTGTAAGTTTTATGCTATTCTGAAAAAGCATTGCAAATGTAGAAAAATATTTATTTAGGATACAATAGGCTATTTTACAATAAGCAATCGTTTGCATTCAAAATAAAAAAACATAAATAAGCGAATTTTCAAAATTTTTAAAAACATATTTTATTTGATTCAAACATAGAAATCCAATAAAACATACAATAAATACTTATTAGAATATATGCTCATAATAAAATATTATTAAAAATAAAAAGCGAATAATATTTTGATTTACAGAGTATTACTCGATAAAAAAACTGTATTTAAATATTTTTCAGTTAAAAATTCCACATACTCAAAACCTTCCTTTAATAAACTTAGGATATATAATTATTTTTAGAACAATTTTAATAACAACAAAAAACAATACATTGTTAATTTTTATATTCCATGTATTATAATTCACTTTTTAATCTTTTTTTAAGCATTTTTTAAGGTCTAGTTTTCAAATAAAAACCGTAGGATGCAATAAAAAAGCAGATTTTAAACATCATATTGAAAGCAAATCCATTACCTTTGAGGCAGTTATTTTTAGATTTTTCACAACAAACAACACTGTTTAGTGTTGTTTGTTGTAATTAGATTTCAATTTGTTACAGAAAATGAAAGGGCTACCCAACACGTTGTTTGAATCCAGCGGCAAACAACCCTATTACGCCGACAGTGAAACAGACTGGCTCAACCACCGCCCCGATGACCAAGCACAAATACTTCATTCGGTGTTGCTGGTTGGCGACGCTGGCGCAGTAGCCACCGACGCGCCCGACCCAATTATCTCGCTCATGCGTCGCGAAATGGCCATGTTGCCTGCTCCCAAACAAACTATTGTTTTCTTGGGCGATAATATTTACCCTCGCGGAATGCCGCCCGAAGGCCATCGCCTACGCGCCGCCGCCGAACAAATTGCCAACACACAAATATCTCTTTTACAGCACTTTAAGGGTAATATTTTTTTCTTGTCTGGCAACCACGACTGGAACAAAGGCAAGCCCAACGGCGGAGAATATCTTTTGCGCCAAGAGCAATATTATCAGGAGCGTTTGCGCCGCCTGAATATATTTAAACCGCATCTTAACGAACTTGGCCCCGAAGAAATTTGGCTCACCGACGATATTTTGTTGCTGGTCATCAATACGCAATGGTGGGTACAAAAAGAAGGCACGCGCCCCGTGTCGAGTGCGTACAGCTCCCGCGCCGAAAATAAAAACGATTTTGCGCGACTGCTGAAAAATATTTTAATCAAAAACAGAGACAAAAAAATATTGATTGTGGGGCATCACCCGCTGTATAGCAATGCGTTACACGCGGGCAAATTCACGCCCAAGCAGCACGTTTTCCCGCTTACGGCCATTCACAAATCATTGTATTTTCCCTTGCCAATTGCGGGAAGTTTGTACCCGCTGTACCGCAAAGTATTTGGGGCAAAAGAAGACATGGCACACCCGCGCTACCGCAGTCTCCGCGAAACTTTACTTTCGGTTCTAAAAGAAGAACGAAATAACATTGTGTACGTGGCTGGCCATGAACACAATTTGCAGTATTTTAATCGGCACAACAATCACTACGTCGTAAGCGGCTCGGCCAGCAAAATTGCGTTTGTAAAAAAAGGTGGCAAAGCACAATTTACGCACGCGCACAAAGGCATTGCGGCTCTGCGCTACTACGACAACGGCCAAACGTGGTTGGAATTTCTGGAGCCTTCCGCCCACGACCCCAACGAAACGGTGGTGATTTACAGGAAGTTGTTGAGTTAGTTTTCGATAAATGGTTAAAAATTTAAACCAACGGAATTTTAATAAATACGCTCGTGCCCAACGAATTACCATTAGTATCCATTTCATCAACGTACTAGACAAGGTTTTTTAATTTCAAATTTTGATTTAATAATTCCAAGCGTTGTTGTATCGAATCCGTAGAAAAAGAAACGTGTTTATGCTCATTTTTTGATTTTATTTCAGCCGATTTTTTTCTACCAATGCCATTGTCTTGCACCTTACACAGGAGTGTTTCTTGTGCCTCATCCAAAGAGAAATAAATATCTATTTTTTTCTCTCCTTGCTTGTGCAATAGCCCATGTTTGATGCTGTTTTCTACAAAAGGTTGTATCATCATGGGCGGAATAGAAATATAATCTTCATCTATTATTTCATCGCAAGTAATGCTATATTCAAAGTCCTTTGCAAAGCGCATATTTTCCAATTCTAAGTATTTGGTCAGAATTTCAATTTCTGTATTAAGTGGAATTTGTTTTTTACCTGATACACTTAAAATTTGTCGGGTAAGATACGTAAAATCGCTCAGCAACTCATTTCCTTTCATTTTATCGCCATACATAAATTGTTCCTGTACGCTATTTAGTGCATTGAAAAGAAAATGCGGATTCATTTGGCTTTTAAGTGCTTTCAGTTCGCTATCTGTGGCCTTTTTCTCCGCCTCAAAAGTTTTCTTCGCTTCTAATAGTTGTATGGTCAGTAACTCATTTTGTTTTTTACTTTTATAGCGCATAAACATAAAATACGCAACCAATAATACAGCGATTATTCCTCCTAAAATCCCATAAATAACAATCGTTTTTCGTTGAGATTGCAAACCAAAAATCACATTTTTTTGCTGTAGTTCTTTTATCGCAATTTCCTTTTTTTCCGTTTCATATTTGGTATTTATTTCGTTTATAGTTTTTTCTTTTTCAATTCCAAATATCGTATCTTTAAGAACTATATAATTAACAGCATTCAAATAAGCATTCCGAAAATCATTACCAGCAGCATAAGCATTATGCAATTTCCCATATACTTCCAACAGATTTTCTTTGGCATTTATATTTTTTGAAAGTTCGACACATAAATTCAAATATTGAACGCCTTTTTTAGCATTTCCCATCGCCACGTAGGTAGAACCAAACGTTTTGTACAGCGTAGTTTTCAGGAAATCTAAATGATATTGATTAGTAATTTCTAAAGATTTTTGCGCGTATTTCAGGGCAGTATCATAGTTTTTGGTAAGATAATATTCGCTTGCCAAATTGGATTTTGTAATGCCCAGTCCGAACACGCTATTTATTTTATGGCAGATAATCAGGACTTTATTGTAAGCCGTAATAGCAGAATCATGTTGCTGAATGGACGAATAGGCCGTCGCCATGTTGGTAAGAATAGCCGCCCGATTTTGCGTAAGCGAGTCGCCACGTTCTAACAGAATAGCATCACATTCTTTATACAATGAAATAGATTTCCTTTCTCTTTTCGTATGAGCAAACACATTGGCAATATTGCTTTTACTAATAATAATATTACTGCCATCTTTTCTACTTTCCGCAAGTTTAAGTGCTTGGGTATAATAATTAATTGCTTTATCAAAGTCGGCACGTTGAAAATAATAATTACCGATACAATTAATGGCACGTATTTTTCCTAATTCATAATTTATTTTTTTGGAAATAGAAAAAGCCTCATTTGCATACGAAATGTGTTGCGTATCGGCTGTAAATATTCCCGCCACGCAAGCATCTACCAAAAGTTCTACTCTTACGCTATCTTGCTTAGTATAATTTTTTATTTTTGAAAGCAATGTATCGCTTGGATTTTGCGCATTGACAAGTATTTTAATAAATACAAAAATGAAAATTAATTTCGTTTTCATACACTAATCCCTCCTATAAATTCATCAAATTCGTTTTTCTTTTCGCGGGCAATGGGTATGAGTTTATTATTTTCAAATAATAAAGAGGCACCTTCTTTTTTTACATACTTTTTAATTTGCTGTATGTTCACAAAAAAGGAACGATGTGCCCGAAAAAATCGAGTATCTTCATTCAGTAAATCATCAAATTCTTTCAGGCGTTTGCAAGCCAAATAGCTTTGTTGTGGAGTAACAACGTGTGTATATGCACCATCTGCTTCAAAATAATAAATATCTTCGAGTTTGATAAATTGCAAGCCATCAGACAACGGCAATGCTATTTTTTGTAGCTTATTTACCGTCAAATTTTCTTTGAGTGCATTTACACGATTTAATAACTGATTTTGCCCCAATATTTTAATTGATTTTTCGACGGCCAAAATTAATTTGGCAATACTTATTGGCTTTAAAATATAATCAATCGCACTTACTTCAAACGCTTTAACGGCATAATCAGAATACGCCGTACAAAAAATAGTTTCGAAGGTGGGTTGATTAAAATATTCAAACAAAGCAAAACCGTTTTCGTTGGGCATTTCTATATCCAACAATACCAATTCTATTGGGTTATTATTTATCAATTTTACGGCGGTTTTTACGTCGGCGGCCTCGTCCACTATCTCCAATGCGGGACAATGTTCCTCTATTATTTTCCGTAACAAAGTGCGTGCGCTTTGTTCGTCATCCACAATCAATGTTTTTATTTTGGCCATACCTGAAAGATTATTGTGCAATTTAACAAAAAACACAGCCAAATATTCATACAAAAACCCCTATTAGTAGTACAAAAGCTAAAGCAGTGTTTTTTACACTTTATGTAGTGAAACCCGCTACTGGTAAAGTAACGCCCTCTTTTCTGGAAACAGCTAAGTAACCTTGTGTATTCCTTCAAAAAAACATAAAATATCATGAAAAAAATATTACTTATCATCGCTTACCTCTTGAGCATGGGCACACTACAACAAGTAAAGGCACAACTTCCCGTTCCCTCTTCGGGCTTGGTGGCGTTTTACTCGCTCAATAGCTATAACGGAATTGCAACGATTGGCAACCCATACGGCGGAAACGACACTTACTCTCTGACTAACAGTTCAGTAGCCGCCGCCTCAAACCGCTTTGGCACAGGGCAAGAAGCAGGTCTTTTTCAGAATAGCTGTTTGGTGGCAACCAACGGCAGCCCTTGGTCTATTACAGGTTCTGAAATTAGCATTTCTTTTTGGTACAAAACGGCCAGCAGTTCATACGCGGGCATTATAGATAACTCGCAAGCTACCACCGCCAACGGTTGGGGTATCGACAACTTTAATAGCCATTTCCGTTTTTTAGGAGGAGGTAATTTTTCTGGCCCTGCTTATAAAACAGATGGCGCATGGCATCACGTGGTATTCGTTAAGTCAGAAAACAAAGGCGTTTTCTATTTTGATAATGTGGCCACCGATTCCACTACCGCTATGATAGCACTCACCGCACCCACTGCTACTATTCAGTTTAATATTGGACGTAGAAATAACATTACCAGCTATCTGCAAAACACCAGTTTAGACGATATTGCCATTTATAACAGAGCTCTCACACGCTACGAAGTAAGAAAAATTTACCATTATAGCAGCTATCAATGTTCGCAAACCTACGGAGAAGTGGCCATTTCGGGTTGTGGGTACGCTGTGTATCAAAACTCGGCGGGATACTACGCACAATATAACCAAAGCGGTAGTTATCCTCTGACAATGCCCAATCTTACGGCTTCGGGTTGCGACTCGCTGGTGATGGTCAATGCCACGGTTTACCCTTATCCCGCCACGCCAGAAGTTACGGTAACAGGCAACACGCTTTCTACGCCAAATCTGGGCGCGGGCTATTCGTATATTTGGTATCTGAATAATTTGACCAACGACGTAGGCAGCGGCCCCACTTACCAAGCAACCCAAAGCGGTAATTATACGGTGGCCATCAGCAACGGCCATTGCGAAGCAATCGGAGATTGGAAAAACGTAACGCTTACGGGCATCGGCAAAACAACAGACAACAATCTGTTGCAACTTGCTCCCAACCCTGCCAGCAGCAGCGTAAGCCTTACCACCAACCAACCTTCTACCATAAAAATAACAGATTTTGCGGGGAAAGTGGTGTACAATGCCGCCACAGCGGAAACAAACACGACCATCAGCACCGCCAATTTTGCCAATGGCATTTATATGGTTCAGGTAATCAGCAAAGATAATATTGCAACTAAAAAACTGGTAATCAGTAAATAATATTTACATAAACGACCACTGCGCCTATTTTGAGTTGCTACAAAATAGGCGCAGTGGTTGTTTATTCGGGCTGTTTGGTTAAAACCAATTGCATCATAATATCGGTTTGTGCCTCGTCGCCGAGTATAAAAATGTGTTTATCGAAAGCAACAAAGCTATTTTTTTCATAAAAACGAATTGCTTTCGCGTTTTGCTCCCAAACGCCCAACCAAACATAAACGCGTAATAATCTTGCCATTACAAATATGTGGAAAACTTTTGTAGTGCTGCGTGTCACCCTTTTTGCCGCCGAGAAACGTCTTGTATAAATACGCAAGTAGCGTATTGAGAAGATTTAAAACTTTAACAAAAATTCAAAATGAAAAAGCACAATAACTGGGATACTTTAATGCTAATTTTTTCAATTTTAGCGGGTATTTTCTTTTTAATATCATTTATACCGCCTATTTCTTTACTTATATATAGTTCATTTAGCTCAGAGCCAAATTTTACAAAGACTGGCCAAATTGGCGATACTATCGGCGGTCTAATGAACCCATTTATTGCTTTAGCAGGTGTATTTGTAACTTTTTTAGCATTTTATATGCAAATTAGAGCTAACAAGATACAGATTGATTTATTTCAAGAAGGGCTTCAAAATGAAAAAGATGTGAGAGAATCTACTGAAAGAAAAGATAGTTATAACAAACTAAAACTCTTGGAAGCTGATTTGGCAAACATAGAAGAAGATATAACAATAAGAGCAAAAAATATTAAAGAATATTATGAAGCTGAAAAAACCAATCCCTTTAAAAATAACATACTAAAAAGAACAACGCCTAACAAATATGCAAGGACTTTAGAAATTGATAGACTTGGCATTTTCAATGGTTTTAGTACATTCTTAAAAGATGAACCAAATTGGCAGTCTGATTTGAGTAAATTATACAATTTTTTAGACTTAATACCTTCTTATTTTGATGATGTATATACCAAAGCAGATGCATATTTTAACCTTAAACATGAGGTAAAACTAAAAACAGCAAACAATATAAATACTTTTATACAAAAATTAGATTTACTGCAAATAAAATATGAGAAAGAATTTAATATAAACAAACACCCTTCTAAAAATCCTAACGGGCGAATTTTTCAACTAAAGGATACATGCAAAGAAGTATGCGACATTTATCAAGAGACTGATTTTTATTTAATTGAAAGACTGGTACTTACTCCTTTTTCAAACGAAATAAAGGCAATGACAAAAAATATAGATACATTTGATTTAGAGAATTTAGGGTCAATTATAAAATTAGTATCTGATATCCAACAAGATATTGCTTCCATTAGAGAATATGCTGCTAATTTCGTTACCTCAACAGAAGTTGTACGTCAAGAATTAGTTGGAGAAAATGGATACTTAAGCAAAGTAAAAAGCCATCGCACTACTATCAATGCAAGTTTAAACAAGATAGACCCCAATAAATTATAACAAAAAACCGCCCCCACACCTTACGGCGTGGGGGCGGCAGAATTTTAAAACCTGTTTATTTTTACTTTGTCAGTGTAAAATGGTCGGTTAGGCGAATGTCGTTGCAGGCCGCGCCAATCATCAAATCAAAATCGCCTGCTTGCGTAATCCAGTCGAGTTGGTCGTTATAAAACGCCAGTTTTTCGCGGTCTATCACAAACCGAATTTGGGTTGTTTCTTGGGCTTTGAGCTTCACTTTCCTAAAATCTTTTAGCTCCTGCACAGGGCGCAAGGGCTGCGCCACCACATCGCGCAAATACAATTGTACAACTTCCTCGCCCTCGCGCGTGCCTGCATTTTTGAGCACGAACGACACTTCTATTTGGTCGGTGTCGGTCATGTTTTTGCGGCTCAGTTTCAAGTCCGAATACTCAAATTTGGTGTAGCTCAAGCCGTAGCCGAAAGCGTAACGCGGCGAGTTGCTCACATCCAAGTACGCGGATTTGTATTGCTTTTCGCTGTCGTTTTGTGGCCAGCGACCCGTATGTAAGTAGTTGTAATACAGCGGCAACTGGCCTTCGCTACGCGGAAATGACATCGGCAATTTGCCCGACGGATTATAATCGCCAAACAGCACATCGGCCATCGCGTTGCCTGCCTCGCTACCCAACCACCACGTAAAGGCAATAGCTGGCACGTGGTCGGCAGTCCAGTTGAAAATCAACGGGCGGCCACCCATCACCAACACGACTACAGGTTTGCCTGTGGCCTGTATCGCCTTAATCAATTCTTCTTGCACACCTGGCAAATGAATGTTAGAACGGCTGTGCCCCTCGCCACTCATGTCGTATTTTTCGCCGACGGCCATCACCACCACATCGGCTTGCTGAGCAGCTTGGACGGCCTGCGCAAAACCTTGTGTAGAAGTATCTTCCACGCCGCAACCTTGCGCGTACAGTAGCTTGGCTTGGTTGCCGACTTTGGCTTGCACGCCTTCATAAAGCGAAACCAATTGGTCATTTTTGCCCCAATCCACCGACCAAAAGCCTTTCATATCTTCATTGGATTTGGCCAAAGGCCCAACAAGCGCAATGGTTTTCAAGTTTTTAGCCAAAGGCAATACTTGTTTTTCATTTTTCAGCAAAACAATGCTTTTGCGTGCCATATCGCGTGCCACTTCCCGAAACGCTGGGCTGTTAAGCACTTGTTTTTCACGTTTTTCGTCCGAAAAGCGATACGGATTTTCAAACAAACCCAATTCAAATTTTTTGGTCAGGATACGGCGCACCGCGTCATTGATTTGCGCTTCTTTCACCTTGCCTTCTTTGAGCAAAACCGCCAGATTTTCGATATAACAACGGCTTTCCATGTCCATATCGCTACCGCCGTTCATGGCCATTTCGGCAGCGTCTTTGCAGTCTTTGGCGTAGCCGTGCGGAATCATCTCCCCTATTGAACCCCAATCACTTACCACAAAACCATCAAATTTCCACGCCCCTTTCAGAATGTCGCGTTGCAAATACGCGCTGGCTGTGGCAGGCGTTCCGTTCAGGTCGTTAAAAGAGTTCATGAGCGTTGCTGCGCCTGCGTCCACAGCGGCTTTGAATGGCGGCAAATAATATTGCCACAACTGGCGCAAACTCATATCCACGCTGTTGTAGTCGCGGCCTGCAACGGCTGCCCCATACGCGGCAAAATGTTTGGCGCAAGCCATTACCGCATCGAGTTGGCCAATGCCTTTGCCCTGAAAACCACGCACACGCGCCACGGCAATCTTAGAACCCAAATACGTGTCTTCGCCTGCACCTTCCATCACGCGACCCCAACGGGCATCTCTGGAAATGTCCACCATCGGCGCAAAAGTCCACTGAATACCCGAAGCGGCGGCTTCTGTGGCAGCCACACGCGCCGTTTTTTCTATCATTTCCAAATCCCAACTGGCGGCCTCCGCCAACGGCAACGGGAACGTAACACGGTAGCCATGTACGACATCTTGACCGAAAATCATCGGAATTTTGAGGCGAGATTTGAGGGCTTCTTGTTGCAACAAACGCGTATTTTTCGCGCCGCGCACGTTGAGCATAGAACCCACGCGACCTTTACGAATTTCGTCGATTTGGCCGTCCGAATTGCGCGTAATTGGTCCCGTTTGGTCGGAAGCGTTGGAATATTGATTGAGTTGGCCTAATTTTTCTTCCAACGTCATTTGGGAAAGCAAACGCTCCACTTTGGCGGAATAATCTACTTTTTGGGCACGCACGCTCACACTCACTGCCAGCAACGCAATGGCCAGCAGCTTTGTTTTTTGGTTAAAAAACATACTAAACAGATAGTTTTTATTTAATCAATCAAAAAAAATGATTGTATGAGTGTGTGTGTTCTCTTGAGCAGCAAAATTGTTAAAAATTGGGTAGCAAACCAATGGCTCGCCCACAAAAGATTGGCGTTTGGCGCATAAAAAAAACGCAGCACACTGATAACTAATGCGCTGCGCTTTTTACTCGCTTGTTTAAAAAAATGAAGAGAACTCATTTATCCCGAAATAATTTTATCCCCTATGATAAATTTCACACCCACGGCGTTTGGGGTAGATACAACCATCTTTTTGCCTAAAGCAAAAATTATAGACAGACAATTCAATCAAAAATACAGACAATCCGCAACCTAAAAAGACACTAATTGCTTGTAGTACAGGTAACATAACGCTAAAACTATGCAACGCCGCAGATGTGATTATTTCAAATGTTTTTTTAAACAGCTTTAAGAAATCAAATACACCGATTCATTTATTTAACCTTTTCCAACACTATTGCATAACCCTGACCCACACCAATACACATGGTAGCCAAAGCATATCTTTTATTTGTTTTTTGAAGTTCCAGCGCCGCCGAATACGTGATACGCGTGCCCGACATTCCCAGCGGGTGACCAATAGCAATCGCGCCGCCGTTGATGTTAATGCGCGGGTCGTTGTCTTGCAGCCCCAATGCGCGAATGCAGGCCAAAGATTGCGCCGCAAACGCCTCGTTTAGTTCGATTACGTCCATGTCGGCCAACGTAAGCCCAGCTCTTTGCAAGGCTTTTTCGGTAGCTGGCACAGGTCCAATGCCCATAATGCGTGGCTCTACACCGACCACCGCCGAACTCACAATTCTGGCCAAAGGCTTTAAATTATATTTGGCAACAGCCTCACCAGAAGCCACATACACCGCCGCCGCGCCATCGTTCAAGCCCGAAGCGTTGCCAGCCGTAACCGTGCCGTCTTTTTTGAATGCGGGTTTCAACTCACCCAAGCCTTCCAGCGTTGTGCTTGGACGCACAAACTCATCTTTGTCAAAAACAAGTGGTGCACCTTTTCTTTGCGGAATTTGTACGGGAATAATTTCTTCCGCTAATCTTCCGCTCGCAGTGGCTTGCGTGGCTTTTTGTTGCGAATGCAACGCAAATGTATCTTGGTCTTGGCGCGAAATATTGTACATTTCTACCAAGTTTTCGGCTGTAATGCCCATTGGGTCAATGCCGTACATTTCTTTCATTTTGGGATTGACGAATCGCCAACCAAACGACGAATCTTCCATTTTGGAATCCGTGCCGAAGGCTTTGGTCGGTTTGGAAATCACCATAGGCCCTCTGGTCATGTGTTCCACGCCACCCGCCACGAAAACATCGCCTTCATTGGCTTTGATGGCACGCGCCGCATTGACAATGGCCGCCATGCCCGACGAACACAAACGGTTCACCGTTTCGCCTGGTACGCTTACAGGCAAACCCGCCAACAGTGCCGCCATACGCGCCACATTGCGGTTGTCTTCGCCTGCCTGATTGTGGCAACCCAAAATCACGTCGTCTATGGCTTCGGCTGGAATATTAGGATTTCTTTTTACCAATTCGGCAATAACCAGCGCGGCCAAATCGTCGGTACGAACTGCCGAAAGTGTTCCGCCAAAACTGCCAACTGGCGTACGAATCCCGTCTATGATGTAGGCTTCTTTGCTCATCTTCAAATCAATTTAATTTTTGTATAAAAATGGGTGTTGTTGCCGCTACAATCATTTGTATTTATTCACTCACGGCATTGTAAATATTTCTAATTATAAGATACCACGCCTACGGCGTTTTTTCCCTAACAAAAACATTTTTTACTACAAAGAAATCAAGCCTAAAGGCTTTTTATTGGCTCATTTTAAACCCTTTAGGGTTAAAATATTTGTAGTGCAACGCGCAATGTTTAATCCCAAAACAAACGCCGTAGGCGCGACATCTTGACGACTGAAGAGCAATAATTAAAACAACGCAACTGGCACAAACCACCGTTATTATTCTGCTATTTTTTGTTTTACTTTATTTTTAAAATAAGATGTAATCAAGGTAATTAGCAAACCAATGATACAACCTAAGGCCACGGCCAAAAAGCGATTGACTGGCGAAAGACCAATGTGCGGATGCGTTTCTACCAAAATAATCAGCACCGCGACAATGGCACTACGCGCCACTTCCATCATTTTGAAATGCTTACAAATCAGGACAGTTAATACTATCGCAATCAGGACTTTATACACGGTCAGGACTGGCAGAAAATACACTATCAGACACGAAAGCGAACCAATAAAATTAGATTTTACGCGCTCAATCGTCATTCGTCGGGCGTCTGTTTCGTCGGGTGAAATAACCATCACAATCGAAATCATCGTCCAAAAGAAATCGTATTGCGGAAACGAAAGCATAAGGCCGTACCCAATCAGAAAACCCAACAAACAGCGCATCAGATACACCAAATATGGGTATTTTACAATTTTCCTGATGAGTTGGAGCATACTTTATTCGCTTAGTTTCTCTACAAATTTAGCTGAGGTTTGCGCTCTTACTTCTTCGAGCGTTGCGCCTGGCATTATTTCGATAAGCGTCAGTTGGCCACCGATAAACTCAAATACCGCTTTGTCGGTGATAATCATATCCACGCATTTTTTGGAAGTAATCGGCAACTCGCACGTTGGCACTACTTTTGGTGCACCGTCTTTTTCGGTATGTGACATTGTGATAATGAGACGTTTAGCACCAGATGCCAAATCCATTGCACCACCCACACCCAACAACGCTTGACCCGGTACTGCCCAGTTGGCGAGGTTGGCTTGTTCGTCCACTTCCAAACCACCCATCACGGCTACATCTATGTGTTTGCCGCGAATCATGGCGAAAGAATCTGCCGAATCAAAATAAGAACTTCCAGCCAATGCCGTAACAGGAATTTTACCAGCATTCACGGGATAGTGCAAAGCACCGCCGCCGTCTGTTGGGGCAGGCCCTACGCCTAACATTCCGTTTTCGGTATGCAAAATAATGCCGTCTTTGTCGGAAATAAGGTCGGCCACCAACGTCGGGATACCAATACCCAAATTCACTACGTCGCCTTTTTTGAGTTCTTTCAACGCACGTTTGGCCATGTTCATACGCGATTCGGAGGCTTTGCGACCAGAAGATACACTGGCCGAAATGCCCAAATCTTCCACCGTAAGCGTAGCTTGTACCAAATAATCCACGTAAACACCCGGTGTATGAATATGTTCGGGTGCTATTTCGCCCACATTTACAATTTGTTCTACCTCCACAATCACCAATTTGGCGGCGGTGGCCATCGCACGATTAAAGTTTTGTTCGGTCATGCGGTATTGCAAATTGCCTGCCGTGTCGGCTTTCCAAGCACGCACGAAAGCCACATCGCCTTTGATGCTCGGAATAAAAACTTGCTCTTGGCCGTCCAAAAATTTGGTTTCGCGGCCTTCGGCCAAAGGTGTTCCCGCCGAAGTTGGCGTAAAAAAACCGCCGATACCTGCACCACCCGCACGAATCGCTTCCGCCAATGTTCCTTGTGGTAACAATTCGTACTCTACCAAGCCTTCTTGAGCCGCTTTCACGGCTTCGGGGTTAGAGGTAAAAAACGAACCTATCATTTTCTTGATTTGTCCGTTACGAAGCAAACGACCGCCACCGATGCCCACTTCTCCCGCATTGTTGCCAACGAAAGTCAAATTTTTTGTTCCGATTTCTGCCAGTGCGTGCATCAAATGAACAGGGTTGCCAGTCATGCCGAAGCCGCCTTGTAACAAAACATCTCCATCTTTTACCAAAGCAGCCGCTTCTTGTAAAGATATAATCGGTACTATTTTCATAATATTATCTAATTGAATTACAGCCAATTGCCGCAATAAATGTTATTGAATAAAAGACAAAAGAAACGCCGAAAACTCCGCGCCTTGCTCCACGCTCGACAGGTGCGCTGCGTCGGTGGTGCGGTGTTGTGCTACGGGAATGTGCTGTTGCAAATAATCGCCGTCTGTGGGAGTGGTTACGGCGTCTTGTTGGCCACTAATCACCAACACAGGCACATTCAAGCCCAAAAGCTGACCTCTAAAGTCGGCATCGCGCACCACCGCACAGCAATTCATGTAGCCTTGCAAGTCCGTACCCACAAAAACTTGAAGCACTTCTTGTACTTTTTGCGGTTGGTTTTGGCGAAAAGCGGGCGTAAACCAACGCTCTGCCGTTCCGCCCAAAATACTTTCCAAACCGTTGGTTTTCACATAACTGATGCGGTCGTTCCAGCCTTGCTCGTTGCCGATTTTGGCGGCGGTGTTGGCCAACACAATATGCGAAAAGCGTTCGGGGTGATAAATGCCAAGCCATTGCCCAATCAGTCCGCCCATCGAAAGGCCACAAAACGCGACTTTTTCTAATTTCAGGTGGTCCAGCAAGTCGATAATGTCTTCGCCCAAATCGGCCACCGTGTAGGCATCTTGCGGGCTGCTGCTCGCGCCGTGTCCGCGTGTATCGTAGCGCAAAATATTGTATTGATGTTTGAGCCTTTCCACTTGCTCACTCCACATAGAAGTATCAGCCCCTAACGAATTAGAAAAAATAATCGTCTGCGCTTTTCCGAAATCTTCAAAAATATAATGGCAGTCGTATTTTTTCAATTGAATTTTAGTTGCTTTCATTTTCTGATTTTTATTTTAAATTTTTCTATAAATTAATTTCAACAATGATACAATATTATTTGTGCTTTTGGTGGCGCAAATAATATTTAATTCACCAAAAAATATTTGCTATAAAGATTGATAGTAATTAAGTCTTTTTTCTGCTTAATTTTTAATAAAAATAGAATTATGATTATTTTTATTATCAAAGAAGAATGCCATTGGCGAGCATTCTCCTTTGATAATATTTAACAAAATATGGTTAGTTAAATTATGCCTTTTCAGCCACAAGTGCTGCGCGAGTTCTGTGGTTTTCGCCTGGTGCAAGACCTTTTCTTTCCACCACCATATTAAAGTCAAAATCAATTGAAGCGTGTGCTTCGCTGATGCCTTTTGCTTTGGCTTGGTCGGCAGATAGGCGATTAATGGCCGGTACTAAGCCGTCTTTGTCTGCGAAAGCGAAATCTTGACCCAACAACGCATCGCCTTCGATGTTGATTTGGGTAGTCAGTTTGCGGAAACCTGGCGCAGAGATAAAGAAGTGAATGTGCGCAGGGCGTGAACCATGTCTGCCCAAAAGCGACATCAACGTATCGGTAGAACCATTTGGAGGGCAGCTATAACCCACAGGTACAAACGATTTGAATTGGTATTTGCCATCTTTGTCGGTGCGGATAGCGCGACGAAGATTGAAAGGCGATTGGCTCTTGTCGAAGAAAGAGTACATACCTTTTAGGTTGCAATGCCACACTTCCACCAAAGCACCTTCTACGGGGTTGCCTTGCTCGTCCAACACGCGGCCTTGCATATACAATCTTTCGCCGTTTGGCTCTGCTTCTGTCTCGAGTTCTGCGTAGCTCAATGTTTCTGGAGCACCAGCCACATACAATGGGCCTTCAATCGTGCGTGGTGTTTTCATTACCAAGCCAGCTTGTTTGTCTTCCCAGTCCATGCGCTCATCAATGAAGTGTTCTAAGCCCAAACCAGCGTAAATCAAACCCCATTCGTGGTTTTTGCCTGCGCCGTTAAGCCAGTCCAGCGCAATCCAAAGTTCTTCGCTGCTGATGTTTAGGTCATCAATGGCATAGAACAAATCTTTCAACAAACGAGCTACTACTTCTTTTACGCGTTCGTTGCCTTGGCCTGCTACTTCTGTGTCTTTGATTTTTTTCAAGACATTGTCAATCAAATGCTTATCCATTTTTTTGGTATTTATTAGTTAAAAATAAGTTTCAATTTAATATTATAGTAAGGTTTCGCGCACGGCGTTGGGGTGCTTGCACAAACTCTTTACTTTGATGGTCATGTACGGGAAAAGCGGTAAAGAACTTACGATTTGGTGAAATTCTTCGGGGCTTTCGGCCTCAATCACACTCACGTTTGCGTATTGCCCAGCCACTCTCCACAGATAAACCCATTTACCCGACTTTTGCCATTTTTGCGAAGTTTCGCGCTCTCTGGCGATGTAGTCGGCAATTTTTTCTTCACTCCACGATTCTGGAATGTGTACTTCCATTTCGGCTAAATACAACATAATATTATGGTCTTTTATATTTATTTATTTTGTCTTCGTCGAGTTCGATGCCCAAGCCTGCGCCTTTTGGCAACTCCAACGTACAGTTTTCGTATTTAATCGGATTCACGACAATATCGTCGGTAAGCAACAGAGGCCCAAAGAGTTCCGTACCCCAATCCATGTTAGAAAACGCACTAAAAATATGCGCCGAAGCTACCGTTCCGATAGTGCCTTCGAGCATCGTGCCGCCGTACAAACTAATGTCTGCGGCTTCGGCCATGCCCGCGATTTTGGCAGTGTTATACAAACCGCCTGCTTTCATCACTTTTACGGCAAACACGCTTCCGCCTCTGATTTTGCAAAGTTTAATCGCGTCGAAAATGGTAGCGCAAGCCTCGTCGGCCATGATAGGCACATGGAAATATTCCGTCAGTCGTGCCAAGCCGTCAAAATTGGTGTTGGTGATGGGCTGCTCTATCAAATCAATGCCGTTGTCCTGAAGCACTTGTATCCATTTTTTGGCTACGCTTTCCGTCCAAGCCTGATTTATATCCACCGTAATTTTGATGTCGTCGCCTACGGCTTTTTTGATTGCCGACACGTGCGCCACATCTACTTTTGGCGTGTTGCGGCCTATTTTGAGTTTGAATGTATTGTGTCTGTTTTCGGCCACCAAGCGCAAGGCTTCATCTATATCTTTCTGAGTATCACCGCTTGCAAGCGTCCAAAGCACACCCAAACGATTAGTAATAGCACCGCCAAAAAGTTGCGCTACCGAAACGTTCAGCCTTTTGCCTTGCGCGTCGAGCAATGCCGTTTCGATGCCCGCTTTGGCAAACGTGTTTCCTTTCACGTTTTTATTTACGGCATACATCAGCGCATTGATATTCGTAGCGTCCTGATTGAGCAAAAGCGGCGCGATGTATTTGTCTATGGTCAATTTCATGCCTTCGGGCGATTCTGCGCCGTAGGTCATGCCACCAATTGTAGTGGACTCCCCAATCCCTTCTATCCCATCATCACTTGTAATTTTGATGATTACCATTGACTGCGCCATCATCGTTGCCATCGAAAGTTTGTGTGGCCGAATCGTAGGCAAATCAACAATGATAGTTTCTATATTTATAATAATAGGGCTTGACATTTTTTTACTTTTTTTGGTTGAAAAATCTACAAAAAACAAGAAATAAAATAGCATATAATAAGCGTTTATTTCGCCTAATTATTTCTTTTATTATTGGTGTTATTTGTAATGATTACAATGCAAATGTCAGGAATATTTTTAGTATCAAAATAGTTGATTTTTGCCAATTTTAGGACATTTTGCACATCAATTAAAAAATGTAAAATATCGCTAAAATGATAAAAATTACAATTCAGATAAAACAATGATAGCAAGGACATTAACAACGTCCTTGCTCCTACTTTTCCATAAAAAACGAGAATAAACTGTATCGGTTATGTTAGAAAAATACAGCCTTATAAGCCTATAAATTTTTTGTATTGGCTCGGCGAAATATTCGTCGTAGATTTAAAAAGTCTTGTAAAATAACTGGGGTCTTCAAACCCTAATTTGTAGGCTACATCTGCGATTGTATATTTATGATTTCGCAAATATTCTTTTGATTCAGTAATAAAAAAATCTGTAATAATTTTTTTGGGTGCTTTGCCTGCAATTGTTTTGCAAATGCGGTGTAAATGTGTGTTGGAAATCCCCAAATGTTCGCAATAAGATTCGACCGTTCGGCTGTAATTGTAAGACTCTTTTATCAAATGTTTGAACTGTCGGAAATACATTTTGTAGCCGTTGTCCGTTGGCTTGAGGCGCATCTGCGACTCTTTCGGAATCCTGAACAAACGTATCAATAACATTCCTGTCAAAAATTCAAGAGCCAATTCTTTGGCGGGCAATTGGTTTTCAAACTCATAAATACACTTTTTGATAGTCGTGTACAGGTTTTCAAACAAATCGTTGGTCAAATCGAACTTCACGACATTGATAATGTCTATTTCAAAGAAAATGTCCGCGTCGAGTGCGAGCATTTTTTCCAGAGCCAAATCCGAAATAGAAATCACGTAACCCTGCGATTCGGGATTGACCGACAGCCCGTGTATTACATTTTTGGGAATCGTGAAAAACGACGGACTTTCCACGCGAATACTTTGGTCTTCAAACAGCAATTCCATTGCGCCTTGCTCCACAAAAAAAATCTGAAACAAGTTGTCGTGCGAATGCGGCTTAATGATATTCTGGTACTTTTTAGCCAAAACCTTCAGATTTGTAACATTAATCAAATCTCTGACCAAAAGCGTATCTTCTTCCCCGTAAATGCCTCTATAAAAAGTCTGTTCCTTTATTGCCATGCCAAAATTAATTGTATTGGTTCATCACACCCGAAGCCCTCCCAAAGAAGTCCGAAAACAAACATAAACATCTTATTTACAGATATTTACATTCACATTTTATAACTTCCGTTCTGGGCATTTGGCCACAAACACAACGCGTTTTGGGGAGCAATCGCAACGAAAGTTTATTAGCAGACTTGGCCTCCGAGCCACAGCGAAATTTTGCTTGGCTTGATGTTTCTGCAACAAAAATGAGGAATGTTCGGGAAGTAAACATGGTGGATTTTTGCCAATAATAGGACATATCGCACATTTACTCCCCAAAATGCACATTTATACCAAACGTAACCCGATTTTTCAGGCAAACGGTTGCGCCAAGTGGTCTAAAATGTCAAATAAAACCTTTTTGTTTTCGGGAACGCAGTGTTGCTCCACGATTTGGGCGGCGGTCTGGACGAACGGCGCGGCGGTCAGTTCGTTTTGGCCATTTTCCACCATCATTTGCAGCAGTTTTTCGGTGGCTTCCAGATGAAATTGCAAACCCAAAATCTTGCCGTTTTCGTGCGCGTAGGCCTGCTGTTGGCAAGCCGCCGAAAATGCCAAATGCTGCGTGTGCGGCGGCAACTCGAACGTGTCGCCGTGCCAATGAAACACCTTCAGCGTAAGCGGCACACTTGCCCAAACGGGATTTTGAGCGGCCTGCGGCGTGGCCTGAATGTCAAACCAACCAATTTCTTTTTGCGTGTTCGGGTGCACCTTCGCGCCCAACACTTCGGCAATGAGTTGCGCCCCTAAGCACACACCCAACAGCGTTTTGCCCGCGTCAATGGCCTGACGGATAAACGCCTTTTCGGCGGCGAGCCACGCGTGTTGCGCCTCGTCGTACACGCCCATCGGGCCACCCATCACCACCAACCAATCTATATTGGCCAAGTCGGGCAGCGGGTCTTGGGCGTAAAAATGCGTGGCCGTGAGCTGATGCCCACGCAACAACGCCCACGTTTCGATATTGCCAAGCCCCTCAAAGGCCACATGCTGAAAATAATGGATTCTTAACGGCTTCATAGTGCAAAAAACTTCAAAAGATGAAAGTGACGGATTATTACAATTCAAAATTTCTGGTAAATATATTATCTGAACGCCAATTGTTTAGGAAAAAGTATAAAAGCCGTGTCACCCTTTTTGCCCGCCAGAAACGTCTTGTATATATTTGAACTAAATTTTTAATATTTAAGTGAGATGGAAGAATTGATAAAACAAATAGAAGAAATAATATCTTTATTAGGGGATAATAATACTTCATATCCAAAAAAGAACAAAGATACATTTATTGATAAACTGGATAAAATCAATGAAATGTTTGAGATATTACAAAACTCTGGTGATATAAGAGTCCAAACGATAAATTACAAATACATAAATAAGCTGATAAGTCTGGTTCGGGAACATATTAAAAATCAAAGTGACCCAACTATGACTATTGAAAGGCTTTACCAACGTGTAAATAACATAAAAAGCAGCATAATTTCTTTTACTTTCTTAGAAAACAAAGCGAAAAAAGCAGAAGAGGAAATTGAAACGAAACGACTCAGTATAAACACTTTTGCTGCTAATATTGAGGAATATAAAACCCGCATAGCCGAGTTAGAGAAAAAAGCCAATGAAGTTATAGCCAAAGACAAAACCGTAAATAAGCTTATCAATGATGCTCAAGAAGCTTTAGAAGTAAATTCTGCACAAGGAATTAGTGCAGCCTTTGCAGCTCAGTACCAAGATATACAAACACGGAATAAATTCTTATGGATATTCAATTCATGGCTTGTGGGCGCGGCGGTTTTCGCTTTGGGTGCGATTATTACCATTTGGATTCTGATAAACCAAACAGAAGACAACATGGATAAACTATTGAGAATCCATAACACAATTACAGTTTATACAGAATATTGGGTGAGTATGTTGGTGGCGCGTATTACGGCGGTGGCCATTTCGTTGGCGGGAGCTACTTTTTGCGCCAAGCAATACATTAAGCAACAAAACATTGCCGAAGATTATGCCTACAAAGCCGTTTTGGCCAAATCTATCGTGGCCTTTACGGAAGAAATTAAAAGCCATGACCCAAGCAAAGCAGGCGAATATCTTACCAAAGTGCTGGACGAAATCCATAAAGACCCACTTCGCGGGCGCGACAACAAAGAAGACAGCAACGTAGGCATTGACCTTCAGGAGTTAATCAAAAATCTGATGGACAAAATCCCGACGAATAAACAAGGGTAGTTTTGTTGTATTTAGGTATTTTAGATGCCACGCCTACGGCGTTTCTGACCTTTGGGTTAATGGCTCATTGCTACAAAGATTACAATCCTAACGGATTGGAGGGAAACAACATCGCACAGAAACAATACAACATTAACAAAACGTTGATTTGCAACGTAAAGCGCAAAACAAAGCCGTTAGGCTTGTTATCTTGGTAGAATCCGCAACCAAACAACACAAACGACGAGTTGCAACATAAAGCACAAAACAAAGCCTTTGGGCTTGGTATCTTGGTAGAAATTGAAGCCGCACAACACACAAACACCGTAGGTGTGACATCTTACAAAACCACACGCGTTAATATATCACGCCTACTGCGTTCCTAATCTTTGGGTTAATGGCACGTTGCTACAAATATTACAATCTTAACGGATTGGAGGGAAATAACATAGCTCAGAAGCAACAACATTAATAAAACGTTGATTTGCAACATGAAGTGCAAAAAAAAGCCGTTAGGCTTGCCATCTTGGTAGAAATCTACAGCCGAACAACACACAAACACCGTAGGTGTGGTATCTTACAAAACCACACGCGTTAATATATCACGCCTACGGCGTTCCTAACCTTCGGGTTATGGCGCGTTGCTACAAATATTACAATCCTAACGGATTGGCAAGAAGCAACATAGCGCGGAAGCAATACAACATTAACAAAACGCCAATTGGCAACATAAAGCACAAAGCCGTTAGGCTTGCCATCTTGGTAGAAATCGACAGCCGAACAACAACACAAACACCGTAGGTGTGGTATCTTACAAAACCACACGCGTTAATATATCACGCCTACGGCGTTCATGACAATTTAGGTTAATGGCATATTGCTACAAAGATTACAATCCTAACGGATTGGACAGAAAACAACATCGCGCAGAAGCAATACAACATTAACAAAACGTTGATTGACAACATAAAGCACAAAACAAAGCCGTTAGGCTTGGTATCTTGGTAGAAATCGACAACCAAACAACACACAAATGACGATTTGCAACATGAAGCACAAAACAAAGCCTTTAGGCTTGTCATCTTAATAGAAATCGACAGCCGCACAACACACAAATGACGATTTGCAACATGAAGCACAAAACAAAGCCGTTAGGCTTGCCATCTTGGTAGAAATCGACAACCTCGCAACAACACAAACAACGTAGGTGTGGTATCTTCAAACAATCCATTCAAACAAAAATTTCTCATCATAATCAATCTGAAACTTTTGCAAAAAATCAATGTATTCGTCTCTAAATGTCTTTTTTTGATGGTGTATAGGCTGATTCAAAATATAATGAATGACGTTGTCCAACTGCGATTTGGAATACGAAAACGCTCCATACCCTTCTTGCCAAGCAAATCGCCCTTTCACAAAACCTTTCTCACTGATAAAAGCAGATGAATTACTTTTGATGTCGCGCACCAAATCCGCTACCGACATAGACGGCCTCAATCCTATCAGCAAATGTGTATGGTCTGACATACAATAAATCGCTAAAAGTTTTTGATTTTTGCCGCTAACAATGCCGCTCATGTATTTTTCCAACTCATCACGGAATGACTCTTTTATCAAATTTTCTCTACCTTTTACAGCAAAAACAATTTGTATATAAATCTGAGAATAGGTATTTGGCATAATTTCATTTATTCTAAAGTGAAAGCAATACAGATGTCACGCCTACGGCGTTTATTACGCTACAATCCATTATAAGCTACAAAGATACCAAGCCTAAAGGCTTTAACTTTACCACAAAAACAAATTAAATATAAATAAAACTAACAATATCAAAAAAATTAATACACCACGCCTACGGCGTTCCTGACCTTTGGGTTAATGGCGTATTTGCTACAAAGATTATAATCCTAACGGATTGGAAGGAAATAATACAGCACAGAAGCAATATAATATTTACAAAACGTTGATTTGCAAAACAAAGCCTTTAGGCTTGGTATCTTGGTAGAACCCAACCGCACAGTAACACAAACACCGTAGGTGTGACATCTTTGTTAAGTGTAATTTACAAAACAACTTTTGATTTATACCGAAATAAAAGCGATTTTCGCCCCTTCAAATACATTTTTTAGATGTCTGTATTAAAAAAATTAGCGGGCGAGGCTGCTCTTTACGGAATCAGTAGCATACTCGGACGTATGCTTAATTATTTGCTTGTGCCTTTTTACACGGCACTGTTCGTGCCAAGCGAATACGGCGTAATTACGAACCTCTACGCCTACGTGGCGTTTTTCAATGTGGTTTATACCTTCGGCATGGAAACAACGTATTTCCGTTTTGCTGCACGCCACCCCGACAAAGCCCAAGACTATTACGAAAAAGCCTTTACCATTGTCTCACTCATCAGCCTGAGCGTTTCAGCTTGGCTGATTTGGTGGTCTGCACCTTTGAGTAAAGTGATTCACTGCGAAGATTGCAGCTTCTATATCAGCGCGTTGGCCATTACGATGGCCGCCGACGGACTTTCTGCTATTCCGTTTGCGCGGTTGCGATTGGAGAAAAACGCCAAGAAATTTGTAACCGTGCGCATGGCCAGTATTTTCCTGAACGTGGCATTCAATATCTTGTTTCTGTATTTTGGTAAAAAAATGGCTTCGGGACATTGGGGCAGCGGCTTGGAAACGCTGGGACATTGGCTGTACCGCCCCGAAATTGGTGTGGGTTATGTCTTTTTGTCGAATATGTTAGCCAATTTATTGGCTTTAGTATTGCTGCGCCGCGAGTTAATACTTGCCAATTTCAATATTGATTTAGAGGCATTTAAACGAATGTTTCAGTATGGTTACCCGATTATGCTCATGGGTTTGGCGGGCATGGTCAGTGAAATGTTGGGGCGGCTCACGCTGGAATATTGGTTGCCCGAAGGCTTTTACAAAGGCCACAGCACGCAAGCGGCATTGGGTATTTATGGGGCTTGTTATAAGCTCTCCATTTTTATGCAATTAGCGATTCAGGCATTCAAATACGCCGCCGAACCATTCTTTTTTTCGCAGGCTTCCGACAAAAACGCGCCGACTCTTTTTGCCGACGTAATGAAATGGTTCATTGTGGCTTGTATGCTTATTTTTGTTGTCATAAATCTGAATATCAACTGGATAGCTCCTATTTTCTTGCGCCAACCTGCATATTTGGAAGGCATTAACGTAGTACCTGTGCTGCTGCTGGCCAATATGTTTTTGGGCGTTTATTACAATCTCACCACATGGTTTAAGCTCTCGGACAAAACGCATTACGGTTCGATTTTGAGCATTGGCGGCGCGGCGGCAACCGTTTTGCTAAACTTTTTACTTATTCCGTTGGCGGGCTATATGGGTAGTGCGGTAGCGACAATGCTTTGTTATGGGGGAATGGCAGTGGTTTGTTATTGGCTCGGACAAAAATATTACCCTATCCCTTACGACCTTCGGGCGGCTCTGTTCCATATCGGTTTGGGTGTGCTAATAGTGGGCATGAGCTGGGAAACGCGCCAATGGCCATTGGGAATGCACATTTTCGCTTCTCTGGTATTATTTTTGCTGTTCTTGGGTTCAATTGCCCTGACGGAACGCAACAGCCTCAACGCCATTCTAGCGCGTGTGCGACGCATGAAATAAAATTGGAGCAAGTTCCGTTGTAAGCTCAACTCCCCTCAAAACGCACCTTGATTTATGACAAAACAACTGAAATTTATTGTATTTTTTATTATTTTTGGTTTTTCGGCTAAAAGTCAAGTCGTAGTTCGAACTTTTCACAAAGACAAACCCAGTGCCTTGCGCGAAGAATACGGCATCGTTTCGGCCACCGACAGCACCCGCAACGGCCATTACAACCGTTATTACGAAGGCGGCGCGAAAGCCGTAGAAGGCTATTTCAGGGCAGGCAAAAAGGACAGCACTTGGACGGAATTTTACGAAAATGGCCAAAAGAAAATCACAACTCTGTACATCAACGGCCAGAAAAACGGTACATTTACCACTTATTCGCCCAAAGGTAGCATCTTAGAAAAAGCGTATTTCAAGAACGACAAACTCAGTGATTCGCTTATTACCTATTACGCCGATGGTCGCCTGAAAAGCAGAGGATTTTTTGTGCGCGATTCGATAGAAGGTTTGGCCAAAGAATATTATCAAAGTGGCATTATCAAACAGGAAATCAGTTATTTACGAGGCAGACCCAACGGCATTAGCAAAGAATATTATCCGAACGGAAAATTACACATCGAAGCTGAATACGTGAACGGAAAGCTGAGCGGTACATTCAAAACGTACTACGAAAGTGGACAGCTCGACACGGAATCATACAACCAGAATGGCAGCAAAAACGGCGGCTTCAAAACCTACGCACCTAACGGCCAACTCGTGCAAGATGGCAATTACAAAAACGGCGATTTGCACGGCGAAATAAAGGCTTGGTACGGCACAGGCGTACAGCGAAGCGTTTTGCAATACAACAAAGGTACACGCGAAGGAAAAGCCCTATATTTCTATCGGTCGGGCAAGCTCAAAGACGAATACCGTTTTTCTAACAAAGAAAAAGATTACAGCCTCAAGCATTACCACGATACTACGGGCTTTTTGGCACAAGAAACCGAATACAAAAACAAACAGCCATTTGGCAGTTGGAAGAATTATTACCCCAACGGAAAAATACAAAAAGAAGAACATTACAACGAGTTGGGCAAGCTGCATGGCAACAAATATTTATACGACAGTACAGGCCGCAAGCAAGCCAAAGAAATATTTGTAAATGGCTTAAAAGTAGGCACTTTTGAAACGTATTTCCCTGCATCGGGCAAGGTGGAAAGCCAAACTATTTATGTAAACAACCGCCGCCAAGGAGAATTTAAGGCGTGGCATGAAAGTGGAAAAGTACATATTACGGGACAATATTTGGCCGACACACAGCACGGAAAATGGCTGTACACGACCGAAGAAGGCAAGATTTACAGGATAGAGCAATACCGACGCGGCAACAAAGTTTCTTCTAAGGATTACGTACAGAAAACCAAATAGCTTGGCTTTTTTAATGAAATAAAATGTCAAAATTTTGCAAGGAATCTGCTAATTTTTTGCAAAGTTTTGACTTAAATCGTATGTTTGCATATAGTAGTATCTTTGTCTATTGAAACACTGGTTTGGAAAACTAAAAATTAGCTTTTATGAAAAAAATATTATTGGCAGCAAGTATGTTAGTGGCAGGATTAATGGGTTGTTCTCGTTACGATGACCCTTATGTTAGTGCTACATGTATGCCGTCGGTTATCAAAATGAATAGCAAAACGGCTTACAAATATTATTATACTGGTGTAACATTACAACGTGCTGAATATGTTTCTCTAGAAAATGATTCTATTATTTCTACAATAGATTACACTTACGAAAATAAATTATTAGTAAAAGCAGCCACAACTCCTACGGGTAAAAATAAGCCAACAAGCTATTCTGAGTACGAGTATAATAGTGGCGAAAAACTGGCAAAAGCAACAAATTTTGTTTTACAAGCTGACACTATTACTTATTTGCAAACAGGCTATAAAACATTCAATTACGACATAAAAGGTAACTTATTCCGCGAAACAACTTTTGATGGAACTTCGTCGGATTTGAAAGAACAACGTACTTACGAGTATGACGTACAAAATAATAAAACTAAAATGTACCTAAAAGTAGGTACAGCTGGCGAATACTACGCAGAGAGATATTTATATGACGATAACAAAGGTACTAAATCGGCATTTCCAGCTCCACTAAGAGGAGATAAAAATAATCTATTATTTATGGAACGCTACGATGCTATGGGAAAAGTAATCAAAGGTGCAAGATACACTTATGCTTACGCTCCAAATGAAACGCGTTATCCTGTAAAGTTCTATGATCCGCTTACCAAAGTAACATACGAAATTACCTATAACTGCCGCTAAGAAAATTTTATATCTTCAATAAAAAAGCCCCGATTTGATAAATCAGGGCTTTTTTATTTTTATAATGAATGATTTACAAATCTATTTTCTGTATAAAACTTAATACTAACTCGTGCATATCGCCGTCTTTGTCGGTCATTTTGATAAGCAACTGAGGGTTGTCTTGATTGAGGCGAGTCGTTACTTGTTCTATTTTATAATCAGGCAACCATTTTTGTATATCAGCCTGATTTTGCGCAAAAGCGTTACAAAACGAGGTTTCTATCTCGCTTGGATTATATATTAAAGTCTTCATGGTTATAATGATGGTGTTTTAGATTAATAATGGCTCAATTTCCACCAAAAAACTAAAACACGCAACTAAGCCATCTAAGTTTTAGCACGCAAAACTTACATTATAGTACTTCTCCGTACAAATCAAATTCCGTAGCATCCGTAATGCGCACTTGAGCAAAGTCTCCTTTGCGTACATAATATTTATCTGCACTTACAAGCACCTCATTATCAACCTCTGGCGAATCAAATTCCGTGCGACCAATGAAATAGCCGCCTTCTTTGCGATCGAATAGCACTTTGAAAGTTTGGCCGATTTTAGCTTCGTTCAAATCCATCGAAATACCTTGTTGCAATTCCATGATGGCATCCGAACGCTCTTGCTTCACCTCGGCGGGCACGTTGTCGGGCATCGAGTACGAATGTGTATTTTCTTCGTGCGAATAATTGAAAATACCTAAACGGTCAAATCGCATTTTTTCCACAAACTCGTACATTTCTTGGAAGTCGGCATCTGTTTCGTTCGGGTGCCCCGAAATCAAGGTAGTACGCAGCGCAATATTTGGTACTTTTTCGCGAATCGTCGCTACCAATTCTTCCGTTTTTTCGCGCGTAATACCTCTACGCATAAGTTTTAGCATATTATTTGAGCCATGTTGCAAAGGCATATCCAAATAATTGCAAATATTGGGGCGTTCGCGCATAATATCCAACACATCCAACGGGAAGCCCGACGGATAAGCATATTGCAAACGAATCCATTCAATCCCCTCTACATCAGATAGTTGCGCCAACAAATCCGCCAAATTACGTTTTTTGTACAAATCCAAACCGTAATACGTGAGGTCTTGGGCAATCAGAATAATTTCTTTTGTGCCATTTTTGGCCAAATTTTTGGTTTGTTGCACCAGCACTTCCATGGGTTGCGATTCGTGCTTGCCGCGCATGAGCGGAATTGCACAAAATGAACACGGACGGTCGCAGCCCTCGGCAATTTTCAGGTACGCATAATGCGAAGGTGTCGTGATGAGTCGCTCCCCAATCAGTTCATGCTTGTAGTCAGCTTTCAGGGTTTTGAGCAAACGCGGCAATTCATTTGACCCAAAGTACGCATCTACCGTCGGGATTTCTCTTTCCAAATCATCTTTATAACGATGTGAAAGACAACCCGTTACATATAATTTATCTATTTTACCTTCGTTTTTGGCATCCGCATAGCGCAAAATCGTGTCAATGGATTCTTGTTTGGCGTTGTCAATAAAGCCGCACGTATTGATAATCACGATGTTAGCATTATCTTTTTTGGCTTCATGCTCCACTTCAAAAGCATTGGCTTTGAGTTGAGTATAAATTTGCTCAGAATCTACTAAGTTTTTGGAACAACCTAAAGTAACAATGTTTACTTTATTTTTTACTAATCCTTTAGTTTTCATTTTGTTGGAATAAATGTTCGCGGGTCGCCGCCTCGCCTCTAAGGGCGCAAAGGTACAACGATACACCGCATTTTACCAAAATCTATCTTTTTCTCAACGAAAAAAGACTCACATATTTTCTACTATTTTCTTTCTCAAGTCCTTGTAATCCTGATTTTTAGGATTTTGTTTAATCAAATCCTCCAAATACATTTTTGCCTTCGCCAACTCCCCTACTTGCAACAAAATATTAATCCGATTCTCGTAAGCAAGCGTATAATTGGGGTCTGCTACCATTGCCTGTTCCGTTAGTTTCAAAGCCTGTTCATTTTGGCCAAGCGTCATCAGCAAAAATCCTTTATTGGTCAGAGCATCAGCGTGATATGGCTTGCGTTTTAAAATTTGGTCATATAACGCAATGGCTTTGGCATGATTTCCAGCCTCTGTATAAGCACTCGCCGCCGAAAAAAGTAAATTCAAATTGTCGGGCAAAAGTTCAAACGCCTTATCAAAATACGGTAAAGCCGAAAGGCCGCTACGCTGCCGAAGTTCGGCCAAATAGACCGCTTCCAGGCCATCGCTCAAATTTTGAGGCTGTATTTGCAAATAATTTTGAGGCAAAGCCTTTTTGCTTAAGCTATAATACCGCAATTGTTGTTGGGGTTCTAACGAATCAATAAAACCAGCTATTTTCTTCAAATACAGCGGGTTAGCTTCTGTAAGTTCATAATAATCCATGTAGGCGATGGCCAGCGTGCGCGGCGAAATCGTAGTATCCGAAAAGTTTTTGAATATCACTTGTCCTTTGAGGCTTGGAGCTTTAGCCTTTTTCGTTTTTTTGTCTTTATCCAAAACCCTAATAAAATGGTCGGTAGAACGCACGTGCGGAATGTCCGTAGTCCCGCTTTTTGCCAAATGACAACCTACGCAGTTATTGTGGTCAGTGGTTTTGGCCACACGTCCGCACAAAGGCAAATGTGCCTCACTCGAACTGCTGTGGCAAGACTTGCACTGCGCATTATAAGATACTAAAGAGTTGTCGGACAATGGATTGTGTGGATTATGGCAACTCGTACAATTTAGTTTTCCCGCCGATTGTATAAAACATTGGCTTTGTTGCAAACGCTCTGCATGCGAAGCAAAACCATATTGCTCTTTTTCATTGCTTACAGGAATTAGAACGTCCCAATATTTATTGAGCGGTTCACCTGCCCTGAAATCCGTCATTTTTTTGCCTTTTTTGGGAACAATCGTCCCTTCCAAATGACATTGGCGGCAAACATCTAACTGCAATTGCACCGAAAGCCGTGCAGGATTGACAATCGTGTGGTCAGCATGGCCTTTGGCTAATTTATTATCAGATTTTTGGCGAAAAGCCACATGCTCCGAACCCGCTCCATGGCATTTTTCGCAACCTATGCCCGTGCCCACAGCCGTAAATTTATTGACCGATTCGGGTACAAACGTAAAATCACTGTTATGGCAATTCATGCACTCCTGCGCAATAGAGCGATCAAAACGCGTGTTATTTCCATTTTGATAACCAGGACTCAAATCCCATATTTTTTTGTGAGAATACCATGTTAATGGCATTTCATAAAAATAATTATCAGGGGTTTGATATAGATAAGAACGCGCCTGATTGCCTGAGCCAATCACAAAATCAACTTTTTGTTCTCTGTAATGCGTCGTGTCTTTGCCATTGGTGGCGAGTCGAAATTCAGCCATCAGCATATTGGTGTCACGCCAAAACGCTACATAGCGCAGGTTTTTATATTTATCAAAAACTGCCTGATTATCAAATACTTCTATCACATTATTCCGCGAAGGCCGATGAAAAGCCTTGCCTTTTCCCGTATGTTGAAAAGAGTTATAAATGTCCTGATGACAAGAAATGCAGGTTTGTTTCCCGACAAAATGAGCCTGACGCGCCACTGTGTCTGTTGTGGCTACGGCCTTTTCTTTGCTTTCTGGCGCGTGCGTGCAGTACATAGCAAAAGTGGCCACAAACAATAACATTGCTGCGGCCAATCCAATTTTAGAAAACTTAGTCAAAATATATTTTCGTTTTTTTACAAAAAAATCTCTTTCACGTCGCAAGAAGAGGTAACGCCAATATCTTGGAAATGGTCTCTCAACCAATCTTCGGCCATTGCATGACCCAAGCGGCGGAGTTTTTGTAAAAACGTCCAATCCGCATTCATTTTAGTAGCTACACTCAAACGGCCCAAAGCCGCTTCAGGGTTAATATTATGAATGCGCAAATTACGCAATATTCCGTGCATATTGTAACCATCGGCGAGCATTTTTTGTACAAAATTCACGCGGCGCATTTCATGCATCAGGCTCGAATTGAAACTCAACGTATTAACGCGATCGCGAATTTCTTCCGCACTTTGTGGCACTTTGTCTATTTTGATAGGATTGATTTGTATGAGCAAAATATCGGCAGACTCCGCCCCGTCAATCAACGGAAAAATTGGCGGATTGCCCATATAGCCACCGTCCCAATAATGTTCGCCATCTATCTCTACGGCTTTGAACAAAAACGGCAAACAAGCCGAAGCCAGCACCGCGTCCACGCTCATTTCTGAAATATCAAACACTTTGGCGCGACTCGTGCGGACATTCGTAGCACAAACAAACAATTTCAGTGCCTTAAATTCTTTGAGCTTATCGAAATCTATTAGTTCTAAAAGCGTGTTTCTCAGTGGATTATAATCCATCGGATTGAATTGGTACGGAGAAAACAGCATCGAGTAAAAATCAAACATTTGGTAAATCGGCGAATAATCTAAGCGGCCATTTGCCAAGCGTTTGTCTATAAAACTGGGTTGCAACAAGCTGAAATGCTGATGTCTGGATATTTTTCGCCAAAATTTTTCCAGCAAATCTATTGCCCCTTGTCGTCCGCCAGATTGGAGGCCATAAGCCACCACCACGGCGTTCATTGCACCTGCACTCGTCCCGCAAAGGGCTTCTATTTCAATGCGGCCATCTTCTAAGATTTTCTCCAAAACGCCCCACGTAAATGCACCGTGTGCACCTCCTCCTTGCAGAGCCAAACTAATTTTTTTTGTGAGATTACCTACTTTAAAGGCTTTTTGATGTGCAGCCAATACTTCTTCTTCGTACACAGCAGCTAAGCTGTCCGCGTAACTATTGTTGTGATACTCTTCCATTCTATCAATCTAATAACATACTAAGCCAAAGGCCGTTCTAATATAACAAACGTTTGCCAAATTTCGTTCAAACAAATAGCTATATTTCAAAAACAATGCACACCGATTGAAATACAAAGGATTATACGAAAAAAAAACAGACCGTAATAAGTACGGTCTGTTTTTTTTGTTCCTTAAAAAATGTAGTGGAACTAATTGGCACTATAATATTGACTTTAAAAATTTAACTCGCTTGAAGAACTGAAAACAGGTAATCAATAAAAATTAAATCAATAGAGGCAATCAAGGCAACAAATTAGATTCTTGATACATTGATAGCGTTTGGTCCTTTTTTACCTTCCTTAATCTCGAAAGAAACGCGATCGTTCTCACGGATTTGGTGGATAAGGCCACTTACGTGAACAAATACATCTTGTTTAGAATCATCTGTAACGATGAAACCGAAGCCTTTGCTCTCGTTGAAAAATTTTACTGTACCAGTTTTCATAAAATAAAAGAAATGAATTAATTAACTGATACAAATGTAAGTCTTTATTTCAGAAATAAAAATAAAAACCAAAAAAAGTGAAATTTTATTTTCACTAAAAACAGAAAAAGTCCCTTGCGCTATCACAAGGGACTTTTTATTTCAAAATACTTATATTTTTCTTCCTACAAATTATTTAGGGAAAACAACACCATTGTATTTTGCAGCATCTACAGGCGATAATGTGCTACCATATTTAGCGTTAATGGCCTCAATAAATGCATTGGCAATAATGGCATTGCCACGAGGTGTAAGGTGTACGCCATCTAAGCTAAATGCGCCACCGCTTGCAAACGTAGTCGTAGTAGTTACACCATCAGCGGTATAACCCTTCACAGCAATATTTTTTACCAAAGTATAAGCATCTACATAAGCCAAGCCATAAGTAGTAGCCAAACCTTTAATGGCATCATTATAGCTTGTAATTGTAGTAGAAACATTACTAACTTCCGTTGCATCAAGCACATAGCTAGCAGGAATTGGTTTCTGTGAACCCCAACCTTTACACTTAATACTATCTGAAGGTGTAGTTAGGATAAGATATTCAGTGCTTTTGATCGAACGGAATCCAGCAGGCGAACTTACATCAGCAATAATAAAAGGGTTATTACCCACCACAAATTTAGTAACGATACCAGCAGAGATAAGGCTCGCATAAGCTGTGTTAAGAGCTGCTACAGTATTAGCATCTGTAAGAGCCAAGCCATTCCATTTTACGGTATTGAAATATGGCGTAGAAAGCACATCAGGCACACCAGCCAAAACACCTTTAGGAGCTTTAGCACTCGCTTTCAATGCCTGAACATATCCTTCAATAGAGGCTTTAACAACCGCCGTCGGCGTAATGTCGTTAGAGCCATAAGTAGCAGGGTTCATACCTGGATTAGCATTACCTTGACCACCAGAAGTCGCATAACCTAAGATGTCGTTGTTACCAATCCACAAAGTAAAGAACGTAGGTGATTGCGCTAACGCATCTTGAATTACAGAAGACGTAGAAGACGTAGCAAAACGCGCATAAAATGGATTGGCTGTACCTACTGCGATACCCGCTGCATTACCGTAACCGCTCACGCCCAAATGATAAGATTTAGCACCAGGAACGCCCAAGTTATTGAAAGGACCAGTTTGTCCGTTTAGACTCAAATATTCGCTGAACTGCGTTGCGTTGTATGGATAGCCAACTGGAGACGGAGACAGTGAGGTAACACCTTTACAGTCAGCTTTAGCTGCTAAAGCCAAACGTGGCATACCATAAGGATAAGTCGTACTAAAACTACCAATCCCATTTTCGTCTTTGATGTAAGGGATTTTAAATTCTCCACCGCCCGCAGCTTTCATTTGCGTAGCGATCATATTGGCATAGCCAGCCACTTGACCAGATTTGTACAAAGCACCATCAGCATAACCCGCAGTAAGTGAGTTGCCTAATGCTACGTAATGCGAAAAATCTGCATCACCTTTGCTTGGCGTTGGGGCATCTAATTTTGGTTCGCAAGCCACAGCAGCCATTGCCACAGCAGCCGCAAGCGAAAGATTATATATTTTGTTTGATTTCATTTTTCAGCTAAAATTTTAATAGTCAGACATTTAACTAACTTACAAGAATTAGAACTTGTAGTGAAGACCGATACCAGGGATAGCAGCACGCAATTTGTAAGTACCAGCCAACACATCTTTGCTCATGCCTTCCGAATCAACTACCGACTGTTTTTGTTCGCGCTCCATGCCCTCAATGAACAAGAAAGAAGCATCTACACCAAATTTATCGTTGAATGTATAGCTAACACCTGCTGTCAAGCCCAAACGGTCTTGGTCTGGTGTTTCTGGTGTCATGTAACCTTCTTTTACAGGCGAGAGGTCATAATAAGCACCTGCACGAGCTGTAAAAGCGTCTGTTACTTTATATTCGCCGCCTACACGGAAAGCAAATGAATCTTTGTATTTACGTTGCGAAACAGTAGAAGTAGAACCGCCTACAGGAGCTTCATAATCAAAACGCAACTCTTTGTAAGCACTCCAGCCAGTCCAGTTTACATCAAAAGCAAGCAATAATTTCTCTGTAGCTTGGTAACCAATACCCAATGTTGCTACTTGTGGCAAAGGCAATGTTGCGTCAAACTTCGTTGCGCCGCCTTTCGGGAAAGTAACACCATTTTGCAAATACGAACTAACATTCGTAAATTTAGCATCGCCCCCTTCTACTTTAGCATCTACTTTCGAACGGTAGTTCAAGCCCACAGACAATTTGTCGGTTGGTTTGTAATAAACCCCAACATTGAAACCAAAATTATTGGTTTTGCCGTCTAATTCCGCTTTCGCGTCTCCGTCAGAAGTATTTAATGGGATATTTTTTTGCAAATTCACGTAGCCGTTCACATAATCCAAACCTACGCCAATGCCCAATTTATCATTGATTTTATAGCTTACGGTTGGTTGTACGTAAATAGCACGCAACTCAAGTTGCGTCAGAACGTATTTACCTTTCCAATCGTCGCCCCATTTTACGGTACTACCATAAGGTGTAAACACCCCCAAACCAAACTTTAGTTTGCTATCTTCTTTAGCTGCAAACGAAGCATACACATTGAATGGTGTACTTACTGGGTTTTCTGTTTTGGCTGTCGTGGTACTTGTCGATGGTGCACGAAAAGCAACACCAGAGTTAATGAAACTTGCACCTAATATTACATTGTTCTTTTTAGTAAAGCTCAACGCACCAGGATTAAAGAAAATGCTTGAAGCATCATTTGCCAAACCTGTACCAGTATGTCCCATACCGATTTGTCTTTGGCTCTGGATGGCCACTTGGTAGCCACCAGCCAACGCCACTGTGCTACCTAACACAGAGGCAGAGAGGAGTGTTAGTATTTTTTTGGTCATTGTGAAAAAAAGGGTTTTTGTAATTGAATAATCAAAGTTAAAAATATTTTTAAAATAAAAATCATGTTGCGAAATTTCTGCATCAAAGCCATACAAACTTCAAAAAGTTATATTTTTCTTTTTAACAATAAACCTGCTTTTCGTTTGTATAAATTGTAATTTTTCGGCTTTTAGGCTACAAAAAAAGTGCCTAAAAAGTCTTTTCATTGGCAGAAGTTCTGCTTTACAAAATTTTATTTTTTTTCAAAATTCTAAAAAAAAATAATGCAACGCAAATCAATAACACTACTACATTGCATATTCCTGCAATTTCTCGCGTAAAGTGTTAGGCCCCGAAAGTGCAGAAAGTTTGCCGCTACGGGCAATAGACACGATGCCAGTTTCTTCCGAAACAATGATCACTAAGCTATCGGTAAGCTCTGTTACGCCAATTCCTGCCCTGTGGCGCAAACCCAAATGTGGAGGCAAATCCATATTATCGGTTAGTGGCAGAATACAGCCCGCAGATCGCAGTTTATTGCTAGTAATAATGGCTGCACCATCGTGCATAGGGCTATTTTTATAGAAAATAGACAAAATCAGACGCGCCGAAATAGTCGCGTCTAACGTATTGCCCGTATCCATGTATTGTTGAAGTTCGGAGCGTTTGCCCAATACCAATAAAGCACCTGTGCGCGTAGCCGACATTTCGGAAACTGCCGTAACAATCGCCTCGATGTTCAAATCCGTTCCCAATGGGTCGGGCGAAAGCAACGAGCCGTTTAATATTCCTGATTTAAAAAAAGAAGTTCGTCCCACCGACAACAAAAATTTACGGATTTCGGGCTGAAACAGAATCAAGGCCGCCACCATTCCCAAACCAATAAATTGCCCCAAAATCGCCGTGAGCAATTCCATGCCCACTGATTTTACAATCAGATACAATAGATATATGGATATAATTCCCGTAAAAATTCGCACAGCCACACTGCCACGAATAAGTTTATAGAACCTATAAATCAGGTAGCTGACCAACAAAACATCCACTACATCTATCCACGATATTTCTAAAAATCCAATCCGAATCAAAACAATTTACCTTATAAATTTGGAACAGAGCGTATAGTAAAAATCAAACCATTTGCGCCAAAATTAGTAGCGCAAATGGTTCTATAATAATAAGTTACAAAAAATTAGATAGCCTTTACAACGTCCGTAAAGTCGCGAGAAGCAAGCGAAGCACCGCCAATCAAGCCACCGTCCACGTCTGGGCACGAGAAAAGTTCCACTGCATTAGAAGGCTTGGCACTGCCACCGTACAAAATCGGCGTAGCATCTGCCACCGCTTGTCCGTATTTGCCAGCAAGATGCTTGCGAATCGCCGCATGCATATCTTGTGCCTGTTGCGCCGTAGCCGTCAGGCCTGTACCTATCGCCCAAATCGGTTCGTAAGCAATCACAATTTTACCAAAGTCTTCCGCAGACAAATGAAATAAACTTTCTGTCAATTGATTCGTAACAAAACCTACGAAATCACCATTCTGACGCAAATCCAAAGATTCGCCACAGCAGAAAATCGGTAACAAGCCATTTGCCAACGAAATATTTACTTTTTCGGCCAATTGTTCGTTGCTTTCTTGGAAATATTCACGGCGTTCGCTGTGTCCCAAAATCACATATTCAGTACCTACGGATTTCAACATTTCAGCCGAAACTTCGCCAGTATAAGCACCAGAGGCTTTTTGGTGGCAATTTTGCGCACCTAATTTGATGTTCGATTGGCCAGCAATCAATTTGTTTACGCTTGTCAGGTGTACGAATGGCGGGCAAAGTACCACAGTAACCGAAGAAGTTACCTCATCTTTTACCATATTCACTACTTCCGAAACTAATTCAAGGCCTCTTTCAAGGTCTTTGTTCATTTTCCAGTTGCCCGCTACAATTTTTTGGCGCATATTATTTAGTTAATAAAAATTTATAAATATTTCAATAAAAAATTTAACACTAAAATCGTTTGTTTAACTCATCAAATACCTGTTGTGCCTCAGCTGTGGTTTGCTCTGCGATCGCTACCGCCGATTTGACGTTATTAAAATACGCCAAAGAAGCCGTATAAGCCTCGCTACCAGCCAACAAAATTGTATCTGATAATTGGTCGTAAAGTTTTTCTAAAGGCTTGTGCAATGAACGTAAGGTTTGCACCGAATCAAAATCAACTTTCAACTCATTTACGTCCATAATTTCTGGCACAAACTGCGGATATTGCTTTGCCAATTCTAAAGATTTTTCTACAAATGGAGTCGTTTTATCGCTCATTTTGGGCAATTGTCTGCGTTGTTCGGGCGTAAGTTGTATTAAATAAGGAGATAACGTATTGTTTATCACCTCCAATGCCTTCTGAACGGCATCAAACTCTTCAGGAGTGAGTCGAATCGAAATATTATTTTGTATCATAATATATATTAGGTTGAATGCTCGTAATATCCGCAACGAAGATATAACAAAAAGCGGTTAAACGGCACATCAAGCGCAAATATAAGTGCAATTTGATTAGATTTTTTCATAGTTTTGAGCCGATATTTTTTTTTATGAATACAACATCCGTCATTCGCCTTTTTGAACAAACAATCCAGAATCTGCCCGCTTGGTATGCCGAAATCGCTTTGGCCGCCGCCGTGCCAGTTGTCATTATTCTGGGATTGTTTCGCTTAAAAAATTTACCTATTTGGCTACTTTTGGCCAGTTTGAGCAGTTTATTTATTGCAGGAATGCTGCTAGCCAATAGCAATACTGTTTCGGGCGATTCACTGTATTTCAAGGCTATAGTACTAATAAGTGCTGCCGCCGCATTGGCTATGCAATGGCATACGGAACAAAACAACCCAGACAAAAATCATTATACCGAATTTTGTACTATTGTAATAGGCCTCGCGCTGGGCTGTAACCTGCTTATCTCGGCCCAAGACTGGCTACTATTCTTTGTTTCGGTCGAATTAATCTCAATTGCATCTTATTTGCTCGTAGGTTTTCGGTTCAATAAAAATAGTGCAGAAGCAGGATTAAAATATTTGCTTTTTGGTGCGGCCATTTCCGCCATGATGCTCTACGGAATTTCGTGGCTCTATGGGCTTGCTTGGCAAAATGCAAATTTGGCCAGTGGTGGTTATAATTACGCCATTCTGACCGCCGCACTGGGCATGGTAATGGGCGGAATGCTTTTTAAATTAGCGGGTGCGCCGCTGCATTGGTGGGTAGCTGATACTTACGACGCTGCGCCGAGTTCGGTGGCTTTTTTCCTTTCTATTGCGCCAAAAGTAGCGGCTTTACAGGCGGTTATCAATATTATAGGCCGTTACGAATCGCTTTTTGCTTGGACGGATTTCCTAAGTATCGCAGCCATTGCCTCTATTTTGGTCGGTAATTTTTCTGCGCTGTGGCAAAGCAATATTCGCCGCCTAATGGGTTATTCGTCGGTGGCGCACACTGGCGTTTTGTTGTTGGCAGTCGCGGCCAACGCTTCGGGCGAAAACTTGGCTTTTTATCTTTTTATTTATCTGTTAGCCAGTGCCTTAGTATTTATTTTTATCCAAAACACAGAAGGCGAACACGGCCACCTGCACATCAAGCAACTAAGCGGTTTTGCGCAACACGATGCCGTAAGCCCACTGGCGTTGGTGCTGGCGTTCGTGAGCCTCACGGGACTTCCGCCAACGGCTGGGTTTACGGCCAAGCTCAATTTGTTTCTGGATGTGTGGCGCAGCTACGAGCAAAACAACCATGTTTGGCTGCTTTACGGCTTGCTGGTGGCAGTGGCGGGAACCGCTATTTCGCTGTTTTTTTACTTGCGCGTGCCGTTTTTTATGTATTTCCGTGCCGAGCATCAAACCACCGAACACAACACACACGACACGATTCCCGCCAACCTCACCCGCTGGATTTTGTTGTTTTTGGCAATGTTATTAGTGGTATTTTTTGTAGTTTAACACCGACTACAAAATTTTCTTAATCCAATCAAAATACTTGAATGGCGTATATTTCAGGGGCAAATCCACCCACGTAGGCGTACGTACTACGGCTTTTTTGTGGCTAAAAATCTCAAAACTAAAATGCCCATGATACGCGCCCATGCCGCTATTGCCCACGCCACCAAACGGCAAATGATGGTTGGCAATGTGCATGAGCGTATCATTCACACACGCGCCGCCGCTGCTGGTTTTGGTCAATATTTCATTGATTTTGGCATCGTCCTCCGAAAAGAAATACAGTGCCAATGGTTTTTCATTTTTATTCACAAAATCAATGACTTCCGAGAGTTGCGTGTAAGTCATAATTGGCAAAATAGGGCCAAATATTTCTTCTTGCATAATCGGATTTTCGGGTAAAATATTATCCAATAATGTAGGAGAAATGTATCGTTCTTGCGCATCAGTTTCACCACCAAATACAATATTTTGTCCTTGTAAATATTTATTTAATCGTTCAAAAGCAGTGGCATGAATAATTCGTCCGAAATACTGGCTTTGTTTGATATTTTCGCCCAACATTTCTTTGAAATTATCGACGATTTTTTGCAATAATTTTTCTTTAACTGTATGGTGCACAAATAAATAATCTGGTGCAATACAAGTCTGTCCTGCATTAATAATTTTTCCCCAAGCAATGCGCTTTGCTGCTACGTCCAAATTAGCATCTTCGGCCACAATACACGGACTTTTTCCCCCTAATTCCAGTACCACAGGAGTCATAAATTCGGCGGCTGCTTTGGCTATAATTTTGCCTGTAGTGGGGCTTCCTGTAAAGAAAATTATGTCAAATTTATTTTGCAATAAAATATCATTTATTTCTTTTCCACCCAGCAATATTTCAACATATTCTGCGCTAAAAATTTCGTGAATAATTTGCTCCATTACTTCCGCAATATGTGGCGCAAATGGCGAAGGTTTCAAGATAACGCAACAACCCGCCGAAATTGCGCCAATCAACGGATTTATTAACAATTGAAATGGATAATTCCAAGGCGCAATAATTAGAGCCACGCCCAGCGGTTCGGCATACAAATAACTCCGCGATGGCAGCACGTGCAGCGGCGTAGGTACTCGCTTGGGTTTTGTCCATTTTTTTAAATTTTTAATATGATTATCAATCTCTTGCAATACAATACTAGTCTCCGTGAGATAGGCTTCCTCGGCAGATTTATGCAAATCTTGCCACAAAGCTGCCGCAATTTTGGCTTCATTGCGCAAAACAGCAGCTTTGAGTTTTTGCAGGTTTTTTATTCTAAAATCTGTGCTTTTTGTCTGATGTGAGGCAAAAAAATGGCGTTGCGCCGCGATAATATTTACAATATTTTCGGGTGTCATAGGCTTTATTTTTTGAATGAAAACAGTAGTAAATCAATTATTTTCTTCCTTTAAAATGTTGCATGGTTTTATAAATTCCCATGACATCTCCTATAAACCAATCAAACAACCAAATAGGCATCAGTGCTTGGCCAAAACGAACAAAACGAACACTCCAAGGCATACTCACAAATATTTTATTTTTCTCGATGCCTTCTATTACCTTTTTGGCAACTTTTTCGGGTTTCAGAATCGGGACGATAGAGCGAACTCCATCAAACATTCCTGTGCTAATATAATACGGCGTTACGGTGGTAACATGCACATTTAATTTCTGTTGCTGCATCTCAATACGCAAGCTATCAGACCAACCCAAAATTGCCCATTTGCTCGACACATACACCGACATTTTTGGATTAGAAATTAAGCCTGCTGATGACGCAATATTGCAGATATGACCGCGATTTTGCGCCAACATATCACTCAAAAATTGTTGTGTAATGTACATTGGTGCATTGGCATTAATATTCATAGTACGCGTAATTTCTTCGGTACTATGTTCGTGAAAAAGTTTTCCTACAATAATGCCCGCATTATTAATCAAAATATCAATTTTTCCAATTTCTTTTTTTACTTTTTCGGCTGCATTTTGAATTTGTGTAAGGTCAGAAATATCAACTTGATACGCTGTAACATTGCCAAACGGCTGCAATTCTTTTAGTGTCGTTTCGATATTAGCGGGGCTAATGTCCCAAATCACCAATTGCGTAGCACCTTTACGCAACACCAACTCTCCCATTAGCTTGCCGATACCCGACCCACCGCCCGTAATCAGCACTTTTTGGCCTTTTATCGTACTCATAATCAATCGTTTTAGTTAATTTCAGTGTGCAACAAAAATAAAAATTGGCGGCGGCGTAAGCAATAACATTTGTTATTAGTTTCGGGGCTGTTCGTTGATGATACGGCTCAAATGTACCGACGAAATATTCAAATAAGAAGCGATATAATGTTGCGGAACGCGTTGCAAAATTTTCGGAAATAATTTATTCATTTGTTCGTAACGTTCCAGCGGCGTTTGTGTATAAAGTTCCAATAATTTATTACTAAATAAAAAGAAATGCGTTTCGGCTAATACGCGCCCTAATTTTTCACCATAACGCAAGCCTTTGTAGCCGTCGTGTACCATAAAATGCGACATAATGACCACTTCCGTATCTTCCATTGCCTGAATCGAATATTTAGAAGGCGTTTTGCGCAAAAAACTCTCATAATCAGTAGCAAAGCTCAGTTCTTGGGCAAAATGAAAGGTGCATTCTTTTTGATTTTTATCTAAAAAATAAATCCTCAAAAGCCCTCTATTTACAAAAAAAACAGATTTGGCCACCTCTCCTACCTGAAGAATAATTTCTTTTTTCTTAAACTTTTTCAGCTCAAACATGGCCGAATAATACGCCCATTCTTCGTCGTTTATGTCAATAAGTGAGGCAATAAGCGTACGAATATTTTGCAAAGATTCTTGCATAAATTCGAAATAATTTAGTGTTTTATTAAAACAAAAAAGGCATTTTCTTTGCATAGAAAACACCTTTTTATTTACGTTTTAGTTGTTGTTTGTGGGTGCATTATCGCGAGTATTTTTTTGCACAGCTATCGCGCCAAAAAGTGCCAGCAAAAACGAAAACGCATAAAAACCTTTTTCACTTGGTAGCATCGTAGCATTCCAAAGTCCGATAGCCAACAACAAAATAGAAAGCACTGTTGCTACCCAACAAATGCCGTAATATATATCGGTTACGGCCACGCCTTCGAGTTTGTCGCGAACGCTTTTCTGAAGCGAAACCACCGCAAAAAGGCCAAACATGATGAGCGTAAAATAATAACCTTTCTCATTGAGCAGCATATCCGAACGCCAAAGGCCAGCCAAATAACCGACCATTCCAATCAACAAGGCAGCCCACGAAGCAGCCACAAAAGCACCTGAAGTTTTTTGCATTTTCTCTGATATTTAGTGTTATTAAAAGTAAATATAAAAAAAGACATTTTCTTTTTACAGAAAATGTCTTTAAAATTAGTTTTTTGCCTACAATTAAGCTTCGCTTACTACTATTTTTTCGATGCGGTCGCCAGCTTTGATTTGGTCGATTATGTCCAAACCATCTACCACCTTACCGAATACCGTATGGTTGCGGTCGAGGTGCTTTGTGGTGTCGCGCGTGTGGCAAATAAAGAATTGTGAACCGCCTGTATCGCGGCCAGCATGCGCCATCGAAAGAACGCCGCGGTCGTGGAATTGGTTGCCACCCGTCAATTCACACTTGATTTTATAGCCTGGGCCGCCAGTACCTGGCATACCTTTCGCGCCTTCGCGTGAGTTTGGACAGCCGCCTTGAATTACGAAATTAGGGATTACACGGTGAAAGGCAAGACCATCATAAAAGCCTTGATTAGCCAAATCAACAAAGTTTTTGACGGTGTTTGGAGCGTCTTGCTCAAAAAATTCTACCTTCATTACACCTTTAGCGGTGTGGATTTCTGCGGTTTTCATTTGTAAAAAATATTATTTGGAAATAATTGAATACTAAACATTAATTAGAGTCGCTTTGTTCCTCTTGCGCTCTCTGCAGCTTTACGACCTCTATCAAATCCGTGATTTGCCAAGCATCTTCTACCCGAAAAGCTCCGCTACGTGTGCGGCGCAATTCCGACAAATACGCTCCCACACCCAAAGCTTGCCCAAAATCATGTGCTAAACTACGAATGTATGTGCCTTTGGAACAAACTACCCGAAACGAAACCACAGGCAATGCGATATCCGTAACCTCAAAAGTCATAATCGTAACAGGGCGCGGCGCACGTTCGATTTCCTCGCCTCTGCGGGCTTTTTGGTACAATCGTTCGCCACCCACACTAACAGCCGAATACATCGGCGGCAACTGCTCAATATCGCCCACGAACGCCACCGTAGCTGCGCGTATTTGTTCGGGCGTAAGGCCTGAAATATCTTTTTGATTTTCGGGTTCAGTTTCCAAGTCATAAGAAGGCGTAGTCGCGCCAAGCGTAAACGTACCTGTATATTCCTTTTCTTCGGCCTGAACCGCGTCGATTTGCTTGGTTTTTTTGCCCGTGCAAACAATGAGCAAACCCGTCGCCAATGGGTCGAGCGTTCCCGCATGGCCTACTTTTTTGATGCGAATGGTATTGCGTACTTTCTTGACGATGTCAAAAGATGTCCAACGCAACGGTTTGTCTATCAGCAATATTTCGCCTTCTTCAAAGTTAAATGGGCGGTCTGTCATTCTATTTCCTTTATTTTATAAATTCAAAAAATTAGCAATAATCTTCTCTCCTACTTCGCTGCTTTTTTCGGGGTGAAACTGCGCTGCATAAAAATTATCGCGGTGCAGCATGGCACTAAACGGCACGATATAATCCGTAGTAGCAATCGTGTAAGGACTCAGTTGCGCATAATAACTATGCACATAATATACGTGTGGCAGCGGCGGCAAATCTTTGAGCAACACATTATCTGTGAGCTGCAAAGTATTCCAACCCACATGCGGCACTTTTTCAGTGGCTTGCGGAAAACGGCAAACCTCCACATCAAACACCCCCAAACAATCCGCATCGCCTTCCTGCGAATGACGACAAAGCAATTGCAAACCCAAACAAATTCCCAAAACAGGCTGCGTGAGCGTCGGGATGATTTTATCCAAATTCTTATTTTTCAGAAATCGCATGGCCGATGACGCTTCTCCCACTCCAGGGAAAATGACTTTATCCGCACTTCGCAACTCCGTCACGTCGCTGGTAAGCACAGGCTCAACGCCCAATCTTTCGAGGGCATATTTCACAGACTGCACATTGCCCGCATTATATTCTACTATCGCAACCTTCATTCTCTACGCATTTTGAGGCAGCGAAGAACGTATAATATTTTCTCAAATACAAGTATTAAATAAATTTTATACAAAATAAAAACAATATTATACCTAAAAATACAATTAAAGAGCTTTATTACAAGCTAAAATTCACATTTTGTTTGGACTATTTCGGATAATACTGTTATTTCGCGGCGTGTTTGGTGTCACTATCTTTAGTTCAGAGCTTAGTGACTTAAAAGGGAATTTCGTGCAAATCGAAAGCTGTCCCCGCAACTGTAAATCTACAAAAAGCTGTCGTTCGTTTGAGCCACTGGAATTTTCTGGGAAGGCAACGACAGTAGAGAAGTCAGGAGACCTGCCAGCGCACACATATTTTCCGAGCCTTCGGGTAGAAAGGTATAGGATAAATTGACGGTCTGGGGCTTGGTGCGCACGAGCCTTGAGAGTTGCTTTTTATTTCTTCCTTGCTCGTTTGGCTCATAGTGTTTGTTTTCTTTCTAACAAAATTCTATGAGTAACTTCAACAAAATCAAAACATTAGCTTGTGCAGCTTTCGTTACTTTGAGCAGCAGCGTTTTTGCACAAACTACTACCAAACAAATCATCATCGCCAACGGCGGCAAATACGAATACATGCCACCTTTCGAGGATTATTTAACCCTTACCTCTTACAACCCAGCCAACGGACAAAGTAACACATTTGCCACTATCCAGACGCAATCGGTACAAGACGTAGAAATCAATAACGGCGAATTGTTCGTAGCAGCGCAAGATTCTATTGTTCGTTATAACCTTGACAACTACCAAGTTACAGGCAAAGCAGCGTTCAGTCCCGTGCGCAAACTTCGTGTGGCTGGCGACCGCCTTTTGGTAGGCAAGTACTATGGTGGCGGTGCTTTTTTCTTCATTTATGACAAAGCAACTTTGCAGCCATTAGATACAATCAGCCAAATCACCAACGAAGTACGCGACATCGCCGTAGTGGGCGATACGGCTTACGTGGCGCACAACCTTGTAAGTTCAGCTTACGCAGATTCTGTGGGTTATATCGGTGTAGTTAAAATCTCAACAGGCGAATTTATCCAAAACATTGACTTAGGCGCACACGGCGCAGGTTTGAGCCGCTTGTTTGTGTATGGCAAAAAAGTAATTGGCATTGCAGGCAAAAGCCACTTTTTGCACCAATATTCGACAGCCAACGGCAGCCTTACTTCCGATTCTATTGGCGTGTTAAGTGGCGGTACGGCTTTAGTCGGCAACACGCTTTACGCTAACTTTAGCAGAGGAATTGGTAGCTATAATATTGCTAATCAAACCATTACGGATACTGTTATTGTAGATACGTTGGAAATTGTAGCCTCTACTTTTGATGTAAACGGCAGCCGTTTCTATGTTACACAAACCGATTTTTTCAGCTTTGTAACAGGAGGCGTTTATAACCTTACAGGCGCGAAAGTAGCAACACTTCCTGTGGGCAAATCGCCAGAAGCCATTGGCATAGATTACAGAACAAGCGTTTCAGTTCGCAACAATCTAAAAAACAAAAACTTAACGGTTTACCCGAACCCAAGCAGCAAAGCTATTTGGATAGATGGCCAAGTTGATTTTGAAGGGTTGCAAGTAAGCATTTCGGACATGACAGGCCGCGTGTTACGCACCGAAACGGTTGCCGCCAACACGCCAGTAAGCATTGAGCAATTGCCGCAAGGAATGTACATTATGGAAATAGAACACAATAACACTATTTTCCGTACTAAATTTATTAAACAATAATACATATCTCTCTAGTTGGCCTGACCTACGCTTTTTGTAGGTTGGGCTTTTTTCTTTCAAAACCAAATGAACAGCCGCCAAATGAAGTATTTTACTTGTTTATTTCGCTGTGCCGCAAGCCTTGTATTTTGTTTGGGTTTCAATCAAAATATTTGGGCTAACAATCTATCTATAAGCAATTTATCTTTCACACAAAACCAATTGGTTCAGTGCCAAATTAGTTGGGAAAATAGCTGGCTGTCGGCTGTCGGGCAAACGCCTGACAATCACGACGCAGTTTGGGTTTTTGTGAAAGTAAAAGGCACGGACGGCATTTGGCGACATCTTGACCTTGCTCAAAATCATTTGGTTACAGGCAATTTGCAAATCCAAAACGTAAGCGACCACAAAGGCATTTTCGTGCGCCGCAACGCAGCAGGCGAAGGACTTTCGCAAGGCTCAATTTCTTTGCAAATAGCTGATAATCAACTCACCGCAGGCAATTACCAACTCAAAATATTTGGGATAGAAATGGCCTACGTGCCGCAATCGGCCTTTTGGGTCGGCGACACGCTCAGCAACAATACGTTACGAAGTGGCGCAAAAAACACGCCTTTTCAAATCAGTTCCGAAAACGCGATTAGCATCGGCAGCACCGCCCAATCACTCTACGGCAACACAGACAACCAACCGCAAGGCGAGGCCATTGCCGCCACCTTCCCCAAAGGTTTTGCGGGATTTTATGCCATGAAATACGAAATCACACAAGAACAATACGCCGATTTTCTCAACAGCCTGACCAGCATGCAACAAACCGCACGCACTGCCGTAAGCCCTTCACTTTCAGCAGGAACAAACGCTTTAGGCTCAGGCAATATGGCTCGAAATGGGCTTATAATCGCCACACCTGCCACCAGCACACAGGCCGCCATTTATGCTTGCAATGCGAACAATAACACTGTTTACAACGAAGCAGACGACGGACAAAACCGCGCTTGCAATTGGCTGAATTGGAACGATTTGGCCGCATATTTGGACTGGGCAGCCCTGCGCCCCATGACCGAATTAGAATTTGAAAAAGCCGCACGCGGCACCACCTATCCCGCGCCGCGCGACATGGCTTGGGGAACAAATTTAGTAACCGATGCCAATACCACCGCACAAGACGGCACCGCCGCCGAATCCGTAACCGAAACAGTAACAGGCGATTATGGCTTGAGCAATCACGCTTTAGCTTTCGGGCAAACCTATCTTTGGGGCGTTTTGCGCGTGGGTTTTGGGGCTACGGCCGCCAGCAACCGACTTAGCGCGGGAGCTTCGCAATACGGCCTAATGGAGTTGAGCGGCAATGTTTGGGAAACCTGCGTGAGCGTGAGCAAAACCGAAGGACTTTTGTTTGAAGGCACGCACGGCGACGGCGCACTCTCGGAAGCGGGCGAAGCCAACGCCAACACTTGGCCAACACCAAACGGTGCTATCAATAGAGGTGGTGGCTGGAATAGCCTCGTTTACAACACTTTAACTTATCAGTTCCGTGACCTTGCCGTTTCGGATAGATTTTACGCCAACACAGCACCCAGCGCACGCCGCAACACTTCGGGCGGACGCGGAGTCAGAACCTTTTAAGCCATGCAAAAACTACCTTACGCATTTTTATTTTTGGGGTTAATCATCTGTTTGTCAGCGCAAAAAGCACAAGCACAAGGCGCGTACAAAGGCGGCTTGGGCGACGGATACGCCGCCGCAGAAATGCAAATTACCATCAGTCCTGCAAGTTCGCGCCCCAGCCTGAATAATGATTTTGAGCTTTCGGTTTCTCCAATCCCCGCCAGCAGCACCCAAAATGTACGCATTACATTAGAAACCAGCGCATTACAAGCAAATACAAAATCCGTTTCTTTGGCTCTGTGGCAAGCCAACGGGCAAAAAATTTGGGATAAAAACTTAAATATTGAGCAACTGCAACAAGGTTTTGGGTTAGAAAATTTGGCCGCAGGTACTTATTTGTTGCGACTGCAAATCGGGCAAAAGCAATCTTCTAAAACATTGATTATCAAATAAAAATGAAATACAGGAAACACTCGACTCTGCTATTTTGGGCGTTGGCGTGGCACATACAAGCCGCCGCCCAAAACGAGCGTGTGCTTCCGTCGGTGCAAGTAGAAACTTCTAAATTACTCAAACCCGTTGGCTTTAAGGTGCAAAATATTGATAGTGCCGATTTGGCGCAATATCGCACCCAAACTTTAGCGGATTTGCTCACCTACAAAACACCCGTTTTTATCAAAAATTACGGGATTGGCGGCCTCGCATCGCCTTCGTTTCGCGGGACGGCCTCGCATCACACACAACTACTCTGGAACGGGTTGCCCATCAACTCGCCTTTGCTCGGCTCAGTGGATTTGTCGCTGTTGCCAGTGGATTTTGTGGAAGAAATCGGGGTGGCTTTCGGCGGCGGTTCTACGCTTTCGCAAAGTAGCGGCGGTTTGGGTGGCGCGGTTTTACTCAATAACATAGCGTATTGGCCAGATACTTTTTCTCTGCAAAACACCTTGTACGCAGGAAGTTATGGGCAGTTGGGCTACAGGCAACGCATCGGCGCAAGGGTCGGGCGTTTTTATTTGTCCAACAAAAGCCAAATCAGCCGCGCCGACAACGATTTTAGTTTTACCAATACCGAAAAATACGGCAGCCCAACCGAAAAATTTAGCAATGCAGGCCAACGGCAGCACGGCATGATGCAGGATATTTTTTATCAAATCAGCCCAAAACAAAGCCTTTCGGCGCATGGCTGGTATCAGTGGGCGCGGCGCGAGTTAGGCTCTCCGATGCTTGCCGACGGCGACGAGCAACTACAAAAAGACCTGTCGGTCAGAGGATTAGTGGAATGGCGCAACACGTCCGAAAGCCAAGAAAGTCAGGTTCGGGTAGGTTATTTTCGGGAAAATTATGATTACAGCCGCCACATTACCCAAAGCCCGATTACACTCACCGACCACAGCCAAAGCCATATTTGGCTGGCCAATGCCGCGCAACAATGGCAAAATACGCGTTGGCAACTGAAAATCGGCGGCAATACGCAATACGAAAAAGGCTTTTATGCTTCGCAAAAAGAGGCCGTAACCCAATGGCGTACAGGAATTTACACCGATTTTATTTTCAATTTCAACCAAAATATCAAAACCAGCCTCACGGCACGGCAAGAACTAACCGACCATATTTTTTCGCCTTTTTTGCCATCGTTGGGGGCGCAATGGCGCGTTTGGAGCAATGCGCATCAGCAATTTTTATTCAAAGGAAATATTGCACGCAACTACCGACAACCCACCCTTAACGAACGTTTTAGGGTGCAAGGCCAAACGGCACTTTTGCCCGAAAAACACCAAATCGCGGAAGTTGGCGCACATTGGAGTAGAGCCACCAACAAAGCCGAACAAAACGCAGAAATTACTGCTTATGAGTCAGTTACAAACGATTGGATAGTTTGGCAAAGGCAAGGACGCAGCGGGTTGAGCCGTCCCGAAAATCTCAAAAAAGTACAGGTGCGCGGCGTGGAAGTAAGTACATTTCAGCAATACCGCCTACGGGCTTGGCGCGTGGCGGCGCGAGCGGCTTACAACTTGGTTTTATCGCGCAATTTGCAGGCGTACAGCGGCTTAGATGCTTCTGTTGGCAAACAAATGATTTATATGCCGCGCCACAGCGCACAATGGAGCATAAATGTATTTTACAAAGATTTTAGTCTTTCGGTTGAAAATTGTTATAATAGCCGCCGCTATACCGATACCGACAACCAAAATTTCCTGACACCTTACCAACTCACCAATGTTTCGGTAGGTTATGAACTGGCGCACGGACGCAATAATTTATTTTTTACACTGAAAATCAACAACATACTAAACGAAACTTATCAGTCGGTGGCCTATTACCCAATGCCTTTGCGCAACGGGCAGGTAAGTGTATGTTATCAATGGCATTAATCTTTTTTTGTTATGCAAAAATCGTCTTGGATTTATATTTTTTCAATATTAGCCGCTTCATTTTGGAGCTGCGAAGAAAGCACGCCCAGCAGCCCGAAAGCAAGTGGTCGCTACCAAACAGGCGTTTGGATTACCAACGAAGGAAATTTTTTGTCGGGCGATGGCAGCGTTTCATTTTTTCATACGGACAGCAATCGCATTGAAAATGAAGTATTTAACGCCGTAAATGGGCGACATTTGGGCGATGTGGTGCAATCCATGACCCTCACGGACGCGGGCAAAGGCTATATTGTGGTAAATAATTCCAAGAAAATAGAGGTAATCAATGCGCTAACGGGCGTGTCTGAAGGCGTGATACAGGGTTTTGCTTCGCCGCGCTACATGGTTACGGTTGGGCAAAAGGCTTATGTTTCGGATTTGTATGCCGATAAAATTTGGGTAGTAAATCTAGATAACTTACAGATAATCAAAAACATACCCGTAAGCGGTTGGACGGAAAAACTCGCCCTTGTGAACGGGAAAGTATATGTTGCTTCGCGCCGCACGGACTTCGACACGCGCACGGGCGGCAACCTGATTTTGGAAATAAACCCCAACACCGACACAGTAACCGACAGCCTGAGCATTGGCAAAGGGTCGGGCGAGTTGGTGGCTGATGCACAAAACAGGCTTTGGACTTTTTCGCTAAAAAACGGAAATACAGCCCCTGCCCTGCTCTGCCTGAAAACACAGCCGTTGCAACTGCTTTCGCAAACAAGTTTGGCCAGCGATGCCGCCCCGACGGTGCTGACCATCAAAGACAATTCGCTGTATTTTTTGGGTAAAAATGGTGTGTACAAAACCAATACACAAAATATTGCTGTTCAGGATTTTATCTCACAAAAAAAATACCTTTTTTATGGCTTAGGCGTAAGCCCCACCGACGGAAAAATTTATGTGTCGGATGCCATCGATTATCAGCAACAAGGCTATGTGTTCCGCTATTCGCCCGAAGGCGCGAAATTAGATTCGTTTAGGGTCGGGAAAATTCCGAGTTCGTTTACTTTTACGCGCTAAAAAAATGGCCTCACACGAAACAAAATATTGTACGGCTTGCCGCAATGCTTTTGAGTGCAAAGCAGGAAGTATTACGCTTTGTCATTGCTACGCTGTGCCGCTTGATGCCGCCGAAAGAGCTTATATTTCAGAACGTTATGCAGATTGTCTGTGTAACGCGTGTTTACTAGAAATCAAAAACCAACTTATAAGAATGAGCGAATACGAACAACGAGTTAAAAATGCTGAAACACGCATTTTTAAGGTAGTGTTTCCCAACACCACCAACCATTACGACACCCTTTTTGGCGGTACGGCCATGCAATTTATGGACGAAGTGGCCTTTATTACGGCTACACGTTTTTCGCGCAAACGCATGGTAACCGTCTCGACAAGCAAAATAGATTTTAAAAAGCCCATTCCCGCCGATACGATTGTAGAAGTAATCGGGCGCGTAAGCAAAATTGGGCATACGAGTTTGGAAATTGAGGTGGAGATTTACAAAGAAGAAATGTACAACACCGACAACCGCGAAAAAGCCATTCAAGGCCTGTTTACCTTTGTGGCTCTGGATGAAAACAAACAACCTACATCGGTTTTATAACCACAAACAAAAAGCGCGTTAAGTGATTTATTATCAACACTTAATGCGCTTTTTGTTTTCGAGCAATCATTCTTCATCAATTTTGACTTCTTGCGTAAAGCTCATTGAAAAACTTTCGCTGTCCTCGCTTTCATATTGTGGATTCATGTGGGTTATGCGCACCAAGCCGAGCTGATAGGCATAATATTTTTTCACCACCTCCGTATCTGATTGGTCTTCCACAAGAATACAATCGCGCAAAACTCTGTTATCCAACGAGTCTATGTAGATTTGCTGCAAAGAAAACGTGCGGCGGATAGGTATTTTTCTAATGAAATACTGAATGGAGATAGAATCTTGTTTATTTTTTTCGGCTAATTCCTGTTTTCTACGTTCGCACTCGGCCTCAGAAATTTGCCCGTCCATACACAAATACTCAAGGCTATTGGTGTTTTTATTGATAAAATAATAGCCATCTTCCTGTACAGCACCCCCGCTTGTATCCACGTCTTTTACTTTACCATTGAGCCACTGACGAAAAACCATATCGTATTGTTGTTGGTAGGTCTGGATAGTAATTTTTTGGTCGGGAGGCGGCAGCAGCAACGCTACATTTTTATCCGTATAAACATACTTTCTGATTAACTCCGAACCATGAATAGCAACTATCGGGGACGGTGTTTGCTCTTGAGTAGTAGGCGAAGTGCTTGCGGTCTTTTTCTTTCTGGATTTCATTTTGGGAACACGCAGCACTTTAATACCAATATCTTCCTGAAAAAGAATCAATTTATTGGCAGCCTTGTCATAGCGAAAATGATTGTTACCATTCTCATACTCACCGCCTTCGCAGCAATCACTCCATTGAACCTTTTCGGTAAAGGTACGCTTTGCGGCATTAGCCTCAATTATATAGTATGCCACATTGCCTTCGGTCATGTATTCCGAATGGGTTTTGTCTTTGCGAATAAAATAATCCAGCACCGTAACGGGCTTGGCGGCTTTGGTCTTCTTTTTCTGAGCGTAGGCTGGCAGACAGGCCGACACCAATAAGTACAATATAATTTTTTTCATAGACTGGATTAACATTTTAAAAGTGTATTACAAAGTTAAATCCAATAAATTTAATTTATATTAGTACATTTATACTATTGTTTAAGCAGCGCATCAATTTTAACTTTGTTTCCTAATATTTTTGTAAATGAATATACAACTACAACAGATTTACCGCGTATTATTGGGGCTATTCATTGGCTGGAGCGTATTATTACCCGCACAACTTTGTTATGGACAAACCGAACCAACGAAAGAACGTTTGGATTTAAGAAATAACAAAGAAAAAGTATCCGATTATTGGCATAATTTCAAGCTACAAACAATCAGATTCCAATACAATTATTGTTTTTGGGGAAATGCGCCGACAGCCATCAAAACCAAGAAAATTTTTACTAAAAATACGGACAAAGATTTTGCTTCCAATTTTCCAGCTATAGACCTACAATTTTATTTTGGTAATCCGCTTGGTAAAGACCAATCTTGGCATATTTTAGTAGGTTTAGGCGTTGGTTTTACGAAATATAATTTCCGAAATCAAGTAAATTTTATTAAAAAAAGTGATAATGAATTAGTGTATGAAATGGACACAATTAATAAAGATTATGTTCAGAATAGAATATCGCATCGTTATTTGGAAATACCGCTACAAATCAATAGAAGAATCGGTTCTGACAACTTTTTTTGGGAAAATATAGTGTCTGTTGGCTGGAATTTTCAAACCATTTACAAAAACAAATACAAAGCTGGCAGCATTAGTACGGAAGAAAGAAAAGATATTTCTAAATACATGAATAAGCTACGCATCAACCTACAAACGGGCTTTTCTTTGGGCGAATTTGTGAGTATTTATGCCAGTTGGGAACCTATCGCGCAGTTTGCGCCAAGCAAATCGGCTATCAAAACCAATCCGTTCAAAACGGGCTGGGCAGTACAAATTCCTATGTCTTGGTTTCGCTAACAATCTACGGATATGAAAAAAATAATTATTCTATTTTCGTTTTTGCTTGCCTGCTTCATTTCCTCGTATAGTTATGCTCAAACACAACTTTCGGAGACGCAAAGCAAAAAAGCTATCAAATTATTGTACAAAAAAATGAAGCATCAGCAGTACGAAGATGCTTTATTTAATTATGATTTTTATGAGCAACTGAATCGAGATAATTTATCTTCAAAATTAGCTAAAAAACTTGCCTATTTGGATACAACACTTCCCGCCAAAAAAGCAATTTTTGAAGAAAATAAAAAAGCAGTCAATTTCGCTAAAATTAGTCTGGATAGCTCCAAAACAAGGAAAGAATATAAGGCATTTTTGCGTTTAAATCTGAATGAAAGTAATGCGTATTACGAAACAATAAAGAGTTATTATTTTTACGCAAAAGATACGGCAGAGGCGCACGAAAAAATAAGCGAAAGCATGAGCCTTATTGCTTATTTTTATAAAAACAGAAATACACTTGATTCGGCTACCAATGCAAAATATTTTAAGGCGATTGAGTACCACAAACGTAACAAATATTTGGCTTGGGATATTTACAAAAAAGACAAAAATATTTACTACAAAAGTCTTTATTTATATCTGCAAAATATCGCCCAACAGAATGATAAAAAAGCCGAAAATTTACTGCTTTTATACCAAAACAATCACACAAAAGAGTTGCTTGTAGCCTTAAAAGACACGAGTAGTTTTTTATTTATGGAGACGGACACCCTAAACGTGGCGGCGTGGATATACAAAAACTGGACGAAATTGCAGGGCAATTATCCAAATCTACTTTCCAACAAATACCAAAGTGCCGTACAAAATATGCTCGCGGAGTTGCGCAGGCAAAAACGCCAAGAAACGGAAGCCATTTTGACCAACGTAAACGCTTTACTCAAAAAAGGCGGCAAAAAGAACGTAGCGCAAGCCGAAAAACTGCTGATTACGTGCAGCCAAGACAATCACCTGTTTTTTACGCCGCAGCAACACGCCGACATCGTCGAGAAAATGCAGGCTGTCGCTCAAGCCAACGGCCAATATTATGTGATGGGCAACGCAGCGACTCCAATGCGACTCCAAAACATAGAAGACATCTTGAATTTGGGAACATTGCTCTACCACGTACCAAGCGGCGCGGACAAAGCCGCCCGAAAAGTTGTTAAAATCGGCAACAACATTAACGCCATCAAACGCGGGGTAAAAGCTGGCCAGAGTATCTATAACGCGGGTTCAGGCATCATCAAGGCGGGTAAAACCTTTGGTTCTATTTTCTAACAAAATCGGGCAGTCGCAAAGCCTAAAAGCGAGTAGTTTTCATTACAGAAAACTACTCGCTTTTTTATTTTTTTGTAGTAACTGATTTTTCATTGCTTTATTTTAACACTTTAAAAACACTTTATTTATATGCAAATCAGCAACTTACAATAAGAAGAATATAAATACAACAAAATACATTTATTGTATTACACAAAAAAACACTTGACAATCAGTATAATTCTTCCAACCTTTCGCAAACGCAAGGCCTTAAGAGAGGCCAATATTCAATTAACCAATCTTTCAATTATGAGTACCTTACAAGGAAAAACAATCATCATCACTGGTGCAGCGATGGGACTAGGACTTGCCACAGCGCAAGAATGTGCCGCACAAGGCGCGAATCTTACTTTAGTAGATTTCAACGAAAAGGCATTGGCAGAAGCAAAAGCCGATTTAGCAACCAAATTTCCAAAAGCCAACGTTTTGACCATCGTAGCAGACGTTTCTAAAGAAGAAGCTGCCGCAAACTATGTAGCCGAAACTGTAAAAGTATTCGGACGGATCGACGGGTTTTATAACAATGCAGGTATCGAAGGTCGCCAAGCCCCTCTTACAAGCTACGATGTAGATGTTTTCAAAAAAGTAATAGACATTAACTTGACAGGTGTTTATTTTGGTATGCGCCATGTAATTCCTGTGATGCAAAAACAAAAATACGGACGTATCGTAAACGTGGCATCAGTGGGCGGTATCAGAGGCGTAATGAACCAAACGCCTTATGTGGCCAGCAAGCACGCCGTATCAGGTATGACCAAAAACGCCGCCCTCGAATATGGCCGCGACGGTATTACGACCAACGCCATTGCGCCAGGGGCTATCCTTACGCCAATGGTGGCCGAAGCATTCCGCCAAGTGAACCCAGCCGACCCGAAAGCAGCCGAAGACGGTTATGCACAAGCTAACCCTACCAAGCGTCTGGGACAACCTTCGGAAGTGGCTAAAGTTGTCGCATTCTTATTGAGCGAAGATTGTAGCTATGTGAGCGGCCAAACGATCGCCATCGACGGTGGAGAATCGAACAGCTACGGCATTGTTTAATTATTCTGTCCTTAAAAAAAGGAAATCTGTGTTTATAATAAAGCGAGTAGTTTTCTGTACAAGAAGCTGCTCGCTTTTTGTTTTAGGGTAAATTTAAACGTCCAAAAGCATATACTTTTCCCAAACGCCTTTAACTTTGCAGAGACAAAGTTATTTTTTTTATTATTAAAACTCCATAACAGTCTAATTATGAGCAGAAGCATTATAATAAAGCGTAGATTACGAAAACTTTCTCCTAATAATTTGTTCAAAAATCTGCCCGAAGGCGATGCAAAAAGCGGACTGATTTTGATTTTGTGCGTCATGGGGTCTTTGGCTTTGGCAAACTCAGCGTGGAGCAGTGTGTATGTTAATTTTTGGAATAAAACCGTAACGGGTGAGTTTACAGTCTTGCATTTGGTGAATGATGGCCTCATGACCATTTTTTTTGCGGTGGTGGGCTTGGAAATAAAAAAAGAAATGGTGGTGGGCGAACTTTCCAATTTCAGAAAAGCCCTATTGCCATTCCTTTGCGCCATTGGCGGCATTATTGCCCCTGCACTTATTTACGCGGCACTCAACTACCAAACTGAAAACATAACGGGTTGGGCTATCCCGACGGCCACCGACATTGCTTTTTCTATTGGGATTTTGGCACTACTCGGAAGCAGTATTCCGCGCAGCCTCAAAGTTTTTCTGACGGCTTTGGCCATCATCGACGATTTGGGCGCGGTCGTAGTCATTGCCTTATTTTACAGCCAAAGCATTGATTTTTATTATGTTATGGGTGCCATTTTATTACCGCTGGGCTTGTGGCTACTGGAACGCTACACCAAATTTTACCACATAAGCCTGTGGGCTGTCGTGGGCGCGGTGGTGTGGTATTTGCTGCATTATTCGGGCATTCATGCCACTATTGCGGGGGTACTGATTGCGGCAGTTACGCCGATTCGCAACAAAAATTCTGAACCTTTGGAAGAGTTGGCTCATTTGCTACACCAACCCGTAAACAAATTTATTGTACCACTTTTTGCCATCGCTAATACGGCCATTGTACTGAATGCGGGCGTAATGGGCGAATTATTATCGGGGATTAGTTTGGGCATTATGGCGGGGCTTATCGTCGGCAAACCGCTGGGTATCATGCTTATAGCTTTTATTTCTACCAAAATAAAACTCACAGAATTGCCCAACCAAGTGAGTTGGAAACTTTTGTTCGGAACAGCTATTTTGGCGGGGATTGGCTTTACGATGTCCTTGTTCGTTTCGTTTCTGGCCTTTAGCGATGCGCATCGGCAAGACATTTCCAAAATTGCTATCCTGATTGGCTCGGTGATGTCGGGCGTGTTGGGACTCATTTATTTAAGCCAAACACTCAAACAAAACGCGTCAAAAACACCGCATTAAGTTTGGTCAAAATGCGCCGATTCTGCCAAAAATCATTATTTTTGGCAGTTCAATTCTAATGTTATTTTATTTTATGGCGCGTATCAAACTTGACTTGCCCAGTGTTTTTAGTTTTAGTACCGAAGTTCCCATTCGGGTAACCGACCTTAACTATGGCGGACACGTAGGCAACGACACGATTTTGTCTATTGTGCATGAAGCACGGGTGCAATACTTCAACTCATTGGGTTATACGGAACTCTCTTTGGCGGGAGTGGGTGTCATTATGGCCGACAGCGCAATAGTATATAAAAGCGAATCGTTTCATGGGGATACGTTGCGCATAGAAGTGGCCGCCGCCGAGTTTAGTAAATATGGCTTTGACCTTTACTACAAACTCAGCAACAAGGCAACAGGCAAAACCGTAGCCGAAGCCAAAACAGGCATTGTGTGTTTTGATTACCAAATTCGCAAAGTGGCGGCCTTGCCTACGGAAGCACTCGAAAAGCTACAAATAACTGACAGTCAATAATTTATTTTACTAAACAATAAGCTCCCTTGGATAGAAGTTTGAAAGATTCGATAGTGATTATACCGACCTACAACGAATGCGAAAACGTAGAGGCCATTATACGGAAGGTATTTTCCTTAGCGCAGCCTTTCGACGTACTCATCATTGATGACGGCTCGCCCGACGGCACCGCCGAAATAGTCCGAAAACTGCAATTTGAGTTTGTAGGAAGATTGCATTTGGAACAACGCAAAGGCAAACTTGGACTTGGCACAGCCTACATACACGGCTTCAAATACGCGTTGCGTCACGGTTACGAATATATTTTTGAAATGGACGCAGATTTTTCGCACAACCCCGAAGACCTCGTGCGCCTACGCGCCGCCTGCGCCGATGAAGGCTATGACATGGCTATTGGCTCGCGCTATGTGGTGGGGGTCAATGTCGTAAACTGGCCAATGAGTCGCGTGCTGATGTCGTATTTTGCCAGTTATTATGTGCGTTTCGTTACGGGCATGGACATTCAGGACACGACGGCGGGCTTCAAATGTTATCGCCGCAAAGTTCTGGAAACCATCAATTTAGATAAAGTAAAATTCATTGGTTACGCCTTCCAAATAGAAATGAAATTCACGGCTTGGAAGTTTGGGTTTAAGATAAAAGAAGTGCCGATTATTTTCACCGACCGCACCAAAGGCCAGTCCAAAATGTCTAAAGGCATTTTCAAAGAAGCGGTTTTTGGGGTTTTGCAAATGAAAATTAGTAGTTTGTTCAAAACCTACCGCATCGAACCCTAAAAATCTAAACAAACCACACACGACACACTTTGTAATTTTTATGACCTTACATAAATCATTTCTGACGGTAATGGTATTGGCCATTACCTCACAACTGGCGGTATCTCAATCTTTCCAAAAATTTCAGGCGCAATTAGTTACCAAAAACTTCCATAACGGAAAAACCTTGACTTCTACGGGCGAAGTCGCTTACACGGGTGCGGGCAAAATGATTACGCATTTACGTTCACCACAAGAGGGATACACCATCAACACGGCCAAAGGCGAAGTAAGCATTTACACGCCCAAAACGAAAGAAGTCTATACTCTCCAAAATACACAATACAGCACCGAAAACAGCCAATTATATTTTTTCCTTCAAAACAAAAAAAATGATTTGGGGCTAAAAAATATGGGCTTTACGCTCAAAAACACGCGCTACGACAAAGATTTGGTGATTACGCAATGGCAACCGCCCATACAGGCCAGCAACGTACTGAAAGAAGTAGAATTAGTGCATCAGGGTTATTTGCCAATTTATATGAGCTATACAGATGCAAAAAGTCGCATTGTAAAAAAAATGTACTTTTATAATTATACCAACATTTCGGGCGTAGATTTTCCGCAAGCCATCACGCAAATAGATTATCCGTTTGCAGGAGACTCAATTGTAAGCAAAAATGCTTATAGTGATTTAAAAATCAACGCACAAGCTACTTCAGGTCTTTTTGATTTTACTGTTCCGCGCAATGCCAAAGTTATCAAATCTGCTAAAAAATAAGTGGCTGCTTGGGGTTGTATTTTTGGTATTATTCCCCCAGAAAGGCATAAGCCAAAACCGCCTACAAGATTTACAGCTCCTCTCCCACGCCGACACACTAACCAAACCTGTTGCCACCACCCACTACAAAGGATACAATCCACTCAAATGGGCATTGCATGGCAGTTTGTCATTTTATCAAAATGTTATTTCACGTCAAATCTCGGCGAGCTGTTTGTACCATACGTCTTGTTCGCGTTTTAGCCGCAAGGCACTGCAAGAATTTGGCATCTTGAAGGGCATTGCCCTGACCACCGACCGTTTAGGGCGTTGCAATCGCATTGCAGCCACCGACATTCGGCCCGTGCGCATTGGGGCGGACGGTTTAGTAGAAGACGAACCCTATATGTACCGCCTCAAAAAATGATACGATATTTCACTGCATTAATTTTGATTTTGGTGGCGCACCTGAGCCATGCGCAATACGGGCAGCCGAGCAGCTTTCGGGAACAACTCCAATTTGCTGAGCATTTGCAAAATACGGCGCAGTACGAAGAACTTATCCTTCATTATCAGCACCTTACCAAGCAAAAAGGATATTCTGAAGCGCAACAAGACAGCCTTTTTTGGGGTTTGGGTTTGGCTTTTTTCAATCAAAAAATACTGGATTCTTCGGCCTTTTATTTACAAAAAATACAACCCGAAAACCCGCTATATGCACAAGCTCACTTACTGGCTGGCGTGGATTTTGCCTATCAAAACCAACACACCCAAGCCACCGCCACGATTAGGGAAGTGGAAAAACACAGTACAGACAGTTTGGTTTTGGCACTGGCACAAGTCGAAAAATCAGGAGTTGCGCTGCTTCAACGTGATTTCAAAAAATATGATTCGTTGCAACAAAATTCGTGGGCTGGGCAATTTTATGCCACTTCAGAGCCGCACGAATCGCTGGAAAAGAGTAAATTAGCCTTACAAAAAGTTAAAAAACGTTCGCCGTTGGTGGCGGGGCTGATGTCGGCAATTATACCTGGTAGCGGCAAAATATACGCGGGCAAACGCGGGCAAGGAATTTCATCGCTGCTACAATGCGTGGCGTTGGGGTTGCCGACCTATGAGAGTTATCGGAAAGCTGGCGTAAAAAGTGCCAGATTTATCATTTACGGCAGCTTATTTACTGCCGTTTACATTGGCAATATTTGGGGCAGCAGCCTGAGCGTACAGATAAAACAACAAGAAATGTATGACAAAATTGACAACCAACTGCTTTTTGATATGCGCATTCCTTTGCGGAATGTGTTTAATTACTAAAGCCCAAACACGCAGCTATGCAGATAGTTTATGGTTGGCTAAAGACTACCAAAATGCTGCTTTATCTTTTGAATATCAGTATTTTACAGCAAACACAGACCTCAAACGCAACGAGGCACTTTTGAAAAAAACGTGGTGCTATAAAGCCTTAAAGCAATTTGACAAAGCCCAGAAAACCGCCGAGCGCATGGCCTTGCAAACACTTGCTACCGACACGGCGCAAGCGGCTATTTACTATGAGTTGGCTCTATGCGCGTATTTGGCCGAGCATTACAACGAAAGTTTGCATTTTGTATTACAGGGCAGGCATTTTATAAAAGATAGTACACTGACAACCAACTTATTTCCTTTAGAAATTTTGTCGCTCAATGAACTCAGGCGTTGGGACGAAGGAAAAGCCAAGTTCGAGCAATACGCCACCCAAAACGGTATTGCGGCCAGCAAAACTGATAGTTTGTACCATTTTATCCGAAACCCCAAGTTACGCAATCCTGACAAAGCGCATTTACTTTCAATGATTTTTCCAGGGGCTGGGCAATGGTACGCTGGTTATCCGAACAAAGGAATCACGTCGCTGGCCATTCAGACACTTAGTTTAGGATTTGGCGTATATAGTTTTTGGCACAAATATTACTTTTCAGGTTTTTTTACGGGTGCGGGACTTTTCAATATGTTTTATCAGGGAGGCGGCAGATATGCTCATTATTTAGCCCAAGAAAAAAACAAACAACTGACACGCCGCTACAACGACCCCATCAAACAAACCATTATCCAAACCGAACAACGGAAATAAAAAAGAGTGGGGCGATGTTGATTCTCAACATCGCCCCACTCTTTTTTATAACTCTAGGGTGAATTACCACATAAAGAATTTTTTGTTGTTTTCGTACTTGCTAATGTCGTCGTCTATCACGCCGATAAGCAATACAATCCAGTCAATAGTAGCCACAATCCCCAAGCCACCACAAGTAAGGATATAGCCAATAACTACGCCTGTTGCAGTACCCAAGTACGCACGGTGAATACCCAAATAACCCAAAAACCAAGAAAGTAAGAACGCTACCAATGGGTTTTTGCCGCTTGCTTTTACTGTTTCGGCATTGCTCACGCCAGCAATATCAAGCATTGTAGCACTTTCATCAGCCAAAGACAATACCTGCACGCCACTTTGGAATAATGTTTCAACTGCTTCGTCGTTTACAGTGTAAGCATTAGAAGCTTTTGCAGTGTTTGGAGTTACGGCGAAAGACAAAATGAAGGCAATCGCTAAAAACAATAGTTTTTTCATAAAACAAATGTGTTTATAATGTGAAAAAAGATTTACTTGTAACAAAAGTATAAAAACTATAACAACAGTCAAGTATTTTTAAAAAAATCATAAAAAAATAACAGACCATTCACTTATAAATATCTGATTAGAAAATATTTATAAATAATGATTCTTTCGAAAAATATAAAAAATTGTGATCCTAATTTTCATGGAGTTTCCCTAATCAATCAGACAATTATTACAGTTGTATTCTAGCACAAACATACTAGACATAGACATTCATTTGAATATGAATTATTGCATTTTAATAAAAATAGTTTTAGAAAATGATTGCTGAAAAATCAAAATATTGCATTGCTTTTAGATGCAATGTTACACACATTGGACAATCTGACAATAATATCCATACATTTAAAACAAAAAATATTCTTAAAATCATCAAAAATAAGACACTGAAAAGAGGCAGCAAGCGTTTTGTAAAATAGTTGGCATCATTTTTTCTGTACAGCGATATGCTTTACATTTGTAAATTCTCAATCCCAATAATTATGAAAAACCTAAAATTCGTATTCTTTGCCTTGCTGTTGGAAATTTTAACACTCAACACACAAGCTCAAAAATTACTCCCAACAGGCACTATTATTCCTGTGCGATTGGTAACAGAGGCCGTTTCCAACACGCGCGATACGGTGCTGGCCGTCGTGGATTCGGACGTAATCGTGGACGACAGCCTCGTAATAATTAAAGGTGGCACACCCGTCCAAGTAACCACCTTGCGCCGCAAAGCTGGAATCTGGGGCAGGCCTGGCAAACTAATGTTGAGTTTTATCAATACACGAAGTGTTGATAATCAAATCATTCCGCTCACAGGTTCGTACATGAGAACTGGCCAAAACGATTATGCAAATGCCTGTGGCATATCGGCCTTGCTTTGTGCCGTAACGGGTATCGGGGTCGTGTATGGTTTTTTTGTAAAAGGTGAGGAAGTAGAATTGCAAAGAAATTATGTATTTTATAATCAAGCTTTTACGGTGGGCGAACTACCGATTAAAGCCCAAAAAATGAATAATAAATAAATAACTAATTTTAGATTTTTCATGCCACAAAAAAAGATCACTTTTGCGGTGGTAGGCTGCGGACACATAGGCAAGCGGCACGCCTTTCTTATACAGCAAAATCCCGAAGCGCAATTAGTGGGCATGGCCGACACGAATACAACGTTGCAGCAGAATATTGAAAATGAGCACAATACCCCATTTTTTGATTCTTTGGAATCGCTCTTAGCCTCTGGCCTTCGCCCAGATGTCATCAATATTTGTACGCCAAATCACTTGCACGCGCCCCAATCGCTGTTGGCTTTAGAGGCTGGCTGTCATGTGGTTTGCGAAAAACCGATGGCGCTGACCAAAGCCGATTGCGAAGATGTGATTTACAAATCGCTGCAAATGTCCAAACTCGTGTTTTGTGTGATGCAAAACCGCTACAGTCCGCCATCGGTGTGGCTTAAAGAATTGGTGAGCAAAGGTATTTTGGGTAAAATTTTTATGGTGCAAATCAATTGCTACTGGAACAGAGATGGCCGCTATTACAAACACGGACAAGGCAATTGGAAAGGTTTGCAAGTCTCGGACGGCGGCACACTTTTTACGCAGTTTAGCCATTTCGTGGATATTATGTTTTGGCTTTTCGGCGACATCAAAAACATTCAAGCGCGTTTCTATGACTTTAACCACCAGCATCTTACAGAATTTGAAGACTCAGGAACGGTAACTTTTGACTTTAAAAAAGGTGGCGCGGGCTGTATTCATTATTCTACCTCCGTTTGGGATAAAAATCTCGAAAGTAGCATTACGATTATCGCCGAAAACGGCAGCGTAAAAATTGGCGGCCAGTACATGAACGAAGTGGAATATTGCCACATCAAGGACTATCAAATGCCCGAACTGCCTCCCGCCAGTCCGCCCAACGACTACGGCAATTATAAAGGCAGTGCGGCCAATCATCATTTCATTATAGAAAATGTGATAGACACACTGCAAGGCCGCAACGTAGCCACTACCAACGCCTTAGAAGGCCTGAAAGTGGTGGAAATTATAGAAAGAATTTACGAACAAAAACAACACAAATCAGCTTTATAAGCAACTGATTTACAATTTATAACAAATAATCATGATAAAAATTAGAGTCGGACAAGGGTACGACGTACATCAACTACAAGAAGGCCGCGATTTTTGGCTCGGCGGCATCAAAATTCCACACACGCACGGAGCTGTAGGCCATTCGGACGCAGACGTACTCATTCACGCGATTTGTGATTCGCTGCTCGGTGCGGCCAATATGCGCGACATCGGGTATCATTATTCTGACCAAGACGCGAAGTTTAAGGGCATTGACAGCAAGATTTTGCTCAAAGACGTGGTATCCAAAATTACGGAAGCGGGCTACAAAATCGGTAATGTGGATACAACATTGCTGCTCCAAGCTCCTAAAATCGCGCCATACATCGACGAGATGAAAAGCTGCTTGGCGGGCGTAATGGGCATAGGCGTAGAAGATGTTTCCATCAAAGCCACCACCACCGAAAAAATGGGATTTGTGGGACGCAAAGAAGGCGTAGTAGCCGAAGCAGTGGCCTTGATTTACAAGGACTAAGCAAAATATATTATTTCATCACAAGGGCGGGGGTCAGCCACCAAATTGGTGGCTGACCCCCGCCCTTTTTGAATATCTTAAAAAACTAATAAATACCCAGTGTTTTGCTTAAACCCGAACGCTCATCTGGTAGCGCAATGGCCGTAGTAGCATAGCCATTTTTGAACGACTCGGCTTGTACCCATTTGGCATGTAAAACCCAATTTCCTGAAGCGTCTATATAGCCCCAAAGCAGCGTTTGGGCATCTTGCGCCGCCGCCAAACCTTCTGAAAAAGGCTTAATTTGTTTGAATTTGGGGGCAATGATTTCTTTGCCTGTGGCCGCATCCAGCACACCCATCAGCGTATTGTCTTCTCCAAAAAATAATGGTTTTTCTCCCAACACAAATGCAGCTTTGCCTTCGGCCACTTGCTCCACTTCCGAATATTTTTCGCCCAAAATGGCCACTACCTTAAATGTCGTATCAATGATTTGCCAGCCATTTTTGTAAGTAAAAACCGAAGCATAACCACTCCCAAACGGCGTAGCTTTGTCGTAATTGGCGCGATATTTTCCATTAGTGTCTATAAAAGCAAAGTTCGTGTCGGTGTCATAGACCAACGCAAACCCATTGCTAAACGGCGAGCCGATGCGCCAGCCTCCACGCACCCCTTTACTTTTATTGTCAATCACCTGAATACCAAGCGTATCCACATAAAAATAATACTTATAACGGCTATCATTTTTTTTGCCTCTGGCCGTGTACCAACATTCCACAAACCCTTCGCCTGCGTAACGCTCTACGCGAATAGTACCGATTTCGTTGTACACGTTTTTAAAAAAACTCATGGCTCGTTCTGACACTTTGGCTTCCCAAACGGCTGGTATTTTTTCAAATTTCTGCTTGGGTAACGACTTGCCCGTTGCCTCAAAAACAAGCGTATCATAACTGCTTTCTGTTTGTTCGTAAACAGTAGCAAAAGTTATACCCTGCGCGTTTACTTCCTCCAAAGGCCACAAATAAGTAGGCGCAATGGTATATTTGCCCGTTTTGTCCATCAAGCCCCAACGCGTATTTTTTGCCTCAAACGAACGCTTGGCCTCTTTCAGGTGCTCGGAACGAATAAACCAACCCACCGAACCGATAATAGCCAGCACAGGCAACGCCACTAATACAGGAGCAAAGCTCTTTGCAAAACCCTGATTTTGAGAGAATTTCTTAAAAGAACCGCTAATGAGCACGCCCAAAATAACGGCCATAATACCATAGAATAGTGTAAAAAAAATACCAGCCATACTATAATTTTTTAGTGTTTGATGTTTGTATCCAAAGAGCCAAATTTAAAGGAAAAAACAATAAATTTAACTTGTAGAATTTAATTTCTAAAAAACACTTTCAAAATAAGCTATGCTTCATTTCAAAGCTTTTTTACGCAAAAATCCACACTAAAAACACTTCGCTTCTGGTTATTTCAGTTTAATTACTACTTTTCCTTTTGATCTACCGCTTTCCACATAACTTAACGCCTCGTTGGTTTGCTCAAACGAAAAAACTTTATCTATCACAGGCCGAATTACACCCGCTTCTATAAGTGCCTTAATCTCGCGCAACTGGCTGCCGCTGGCTTTCATAAACAAAAATTGATAATCAATATTTCCTGCTTTAGCTTTTTGGCAAACGCTTCTACTAATCAACCAAATAATCATTTTTACAATCCACGTTGCGCCACGCTGCCTTGCAAATGCGGGTGTAGGAGGCCCCGAAATAGAAACCAACTTGCCACCTTTTTTTAATACACTCAACGATTTTTGCAATGTTTCGGAGTCTTGGCTATTCAATGCCACATCATAATCCTTTAGAATTTGGACAAAATCTTGGGTTCTGTAATCAATAAGTACATCTGCGCCGAGCTTTCGCAACCACTCAAAATTTTGGGTGCTGGCCGTAGTGGCTACCGTTGCCCCCAAATATTTTGCCAACTGAATGGCAATAGTACCAACGCCGCCTGAACCTGCCTGAATAAAGACCTTTTGGCCTTGTTGCACATTGGCCAACTCCACCAAAGCCTGCCAAGCCGTCAGTGCGACCAAAGGTAAGGAAGCAGCTTCTTCCATCGAAATATTATGTGGCTTGGGTGCAACATCTGCCTCATTTACCACAATAAATTCGGCAAATGTTCCGATACGAAAATCCGCAGGACGCGCATAAACAGCGTCGCCAATTTTAAAATTTTTCACGCTTGCCCCAATTTTCACAATTACTCCCGCCACATCATGCCCCAAAACAAGTGGAAATTTGTAGGGCAAAAGTAGTTTGAACTCACCGCTTTTTATTTTAGCATCCAGCAAATTAACGGCAGCGGCGTGTACTTCTATCAATACATCATGCTCACCTACAGTAGGTTGCGGCAATTCGGAGCATTGAAGTTTGGCTGTTTTGCTATATCGAGAAATGGTATATGCTTTCATGGTATTTTTTATATCAAAAAACGGCCTTGATTCCGTAAGCAGCCAAACCAATGGGTGTAACTACTTACGGAATCAAGGCGCAGTTATTTTATGCTTTTAGCTTGGACATGGCTTCGTGCACGGCAGCCGCGTATTTTTTAGTTTCGCCAACAGGCACTTCTAACTGATTGATTTTTAATGCTTCCAGAAAATCATCGGCTACTTCTTCAGGGGCAATTCCATTCGCACCGCCTATCTCTGCCGAAAATTCCGTATTCACCAAGGGCGGGTATATTTCATAAATTTGCAGATTTTTCGCGCCTTCGTAAGTCATTCGCAAAGCCGTCGTGTAGCTATGCAATGCCGCTTTGGACGCTCCGTAAGTCGGCAAAAATTTATGACTGCCAAAGACTGCAATAGACGAAACATTCGCCACTGCCGCTTCCTGTTGTTGCAACAAATGCGGCAAAAGCAATTCCGTAAAATGAATAATAGCAAAATAATTGGTATTCATTTCGGCAATGGCTTTTTCGTGTGCGTTGGTTGTGTCGCTCAACAAATACGCGAAAGCAGCCCCCGCATTGTTCACCACAATATTTAGATTAGGGTAATTGCGTTTCAGTTCGTCGGCGATACGCACTCTGTCGGCTTCCACCGACAAATCGCCCTGAATGGCCACTGCATTGTCCAAAATACGCAAAGCCTTCTGCAAACGCTCTTGGCTACGGCCATTGATAATTACTTTATTTCCTGCGGCACTCAATTTTTTGGCAATCGCCAAACCAATTCCTGCGCTTCCGCCGCTCACAAACACGGTATTTCCTGTTGTTTTCATTTTAATTAAATGTTAAAAATCAATGTAATTAAACTTATCTATAAAAATCATTCAACTCATAATCAAAAAGTTGAATAACATTATTATACTTTTTGGTATATTTTTATTTAAAAAAATACGCAGCAATACATTTTATCTGCATTTGATAAATTCCACTCCAAAAATATACCTTTTGGTCTATTTTTGGAGAAAAAAATTATACACAATATTGCTCCAATTCGGCTTTAAGGCTTTTGATGAGCAGGGACATGGGTTTGGCAGAATTCATTGCGCGGCACATCACCAACCCGCCTTCCACGCAAGCCACTATCTTGAAAGCCATAACCGTAGGGTCTAACGCCTGTGTAAACTCGCCATTTTCGATGCCTTGTCGGAACAAATTGGCCAAATCTTCCTGCCCTGCCCGAAACACCGCCGCTACTTTTTCTTTGATGTGCGGATAATTGTCGTCGGCATCAACTGCCGTGTTGAAAATAGGACAGCCACCTGGAATAAATGTCTGAATGGGGTCTTTGTAAAAATCAAGGAAATGAAATAATTTAGATTTGACGGTCTTGCCTTTGGCAACCTCCTGTTTTATTTTTTCCGTAATTTTTTGCAACAAAATATCAACCACTTGCTCGGTGAGGTCATCTTTGTTTTCAAAATGACTGTACAGACAACCTTTAGTCAGTTTGGTAGCAGCCAGCACATCGTCCACACTCACGCCCGATATTCCTTTTTCGTTGTATATCGGTGCGGCAGTATCCAGTATAAACTGTTTGGTACGTTCGGCTTTAGTTGTCATGGCGTTTGATTAACTACGATACAAATATACTAAAAAGTATATTTTACAAAAAAGTTTTTCGGCAAAAATTTTTACAATAAAAACACAATCAACTGGTTTTAAATAATTTACAGCAGAAAATTTCTTACTTGTCGGATATAATGGCAAGCAAAATGCAGCAGAAAATACTCGTAGGAATTGCAGCCATTATTCAGATTCTTTCTTGATTAGCGCAAAAGCATGAATCTCATTAGGAAATTATTGTTGGAGTGTTACATTTGCCTCATCGGAATGTTTATTAGTTGGCGCAAATGGAAGATTTTCAAGAAGACAACAAAATCCTGATTCGTATAGCTGCGGCCATTGGCATTGGCTTTCTGACAGGAATTAGTTTGCTAGTATTAGCAATGATATATAGTTAAAGCAATCATTATCAGAACGTAGAAAGACTTTATTAGAGCAATCAGAAACCTGCATTTTCATTTTATAGGTTTAAACAATTCTAAGCAATGATTTCACGTAAAGATTTCCTCCTCAAAGCGGCAGGCGTAATGGGCTTGGCCGTGGTTAGTCCTGTACTATTAGAAAGCTGCGGCAGCAAAAACCCTGCGGCAGACGCTTGCACCCCGCAAAATTTGTCGGAAGAAGAACAAGGCAAACGCAAAGGCCTGCAATATGTAGGCAAGTCGCCTGAAGCTGGCAAAAACTGCGCCAACTGCAAAATTTACAAAAAACCTGCGAAAAAAGGCGATTGCGGCGGCTGTGAACTATTCGAAGGCCCCGTTCATCCAGAAGGTTATTGCATTTCGTGGCTAGCCATCGTTTAAGCGAAACAACCAATATTTATAAAGGAAAAAACCTCTCGTAATTAAGTAGTTACGAGAGGTTTTTTTGTTTAATAAGCTTTATGATTATTACGATTGACTATCAAACAGTTCATGCAACTTCTGCTGTAACAACTGTTTATCAGGCAGTTGTGTTTTATACTCAGCAACCATTGTGGGCGATAAACTCCTGCTCAAAGCATATTCAACCACTTCGCTATCTTTATCCTTACATAACAAAATCCCAATACTCGGATTTTCATTTGGCTTCTTAACATCACGGTCTAATGCCTCTAAATAAAAATTTAGCTGCCCCAAATGATCAGGCCTAAATTTATCCGTCTTGAGTTCAAAAGCAACTAAACACTGTAAGCCTCTATGATAAAACAACAAATCAATATAAAAGTCACTATTGCCAACTTGTAGTTTATATTCCTCACCAATAAACAAAAAATCCCGTCCAAGTTCTAAAATAAAGGCTTTCATTTCCTTTATTAACCCTCGTTGCAGTTCACTTTCGCTATAAAATTCTGGTAAATTAAGAAACTCAAAAATATAACTGTCTTTAAATGCTCCTACCAAATCTTTTGCAGTATTATTTTTCAATATCGGCGAAGAATGAGCATTTCCAATCATAGTACGTTCAAATAAGCTGGCAGAAATTTGCCTGTCAAGTTCTCGGCAACTATAATTTTCTTGTTTTGATAGTTTTATGTAAAAAGTTTGCTCCTCAATGGTTTTACATCTTGAAAAAATTGTCAGATTATGAGACCAACTAATTTCTCTCAACGCTGTTGAGAGTTTTGGAAAATCTTTATAGGTTTCATAAAACTGTTTCATTCTCCATAAGTTTTTATCAGAAAAACCTTTTATTTCTGGTTCTTTTTGCTGAATATATTGGGCTAACTCAAACACAACCGCATTCCCCCACTCCGACTGCTCTAATTTACGAGCAATATATGCGCCGATATTCCAATAAAGGTTGATTAATTCCGCATTAACCGTCTTTATGGCATTAGCTCTTGACTGCTTGATTAGGTGAATTATGTCAACAAAATCTTTTTCCATTTTCAAAACTATTTTCCCAAACCGACCTTGTGGCCAGCCATCGCGAAATACAGAATATACAAATAACATGGCAACACCGCAATAAAATACGACAACTGGATATTCACGCCGCTATCGCGCAACAACCCGAAAAACAAAGGCCAAATCGCGCCGCCCACAATGCCCATAATCATAATGGCCGAGCCTATTTTGGTAAATTTGCCTAAGCCCTGAATCCCCAACGGGAAAATAGCTGGCCACATCAGCGAGTTAGCCAAGCCCAACAACGCAATAAACAACACCGACGTAAAGCCACTGGTTACCAATGCCACCGCACTAAACACAATACCCAAAATGGCGCAAACTTTCAAGGCTTTTTGTTGGGAGAAAAAACGCGGAATGGCCACGATGCCCACCAAATAGCCCACCAACATACAACCCAACGTAACAGAAGCCAAATATTTACTCGCGTCCGCGTCCAAGCCGATTTGTTTGCCATAGCCCGCAATCGTATCGGCGGCCATTACTTCGGCCGCCACGTACACGAAAATACAAAACGCACCCAAAAACAAATGCGGAAATTGCCAAATACTGGTCTTGTTAGTTGCCTGATTGTCAGCTTCTGGCGTTTCGTCATCTTCTTCTACTTGCGGCAATTTCACGAGCATAAACACCACCGCCAACAACGAAAATAGCACCGCCAACACCACCGAAGGCGTTACCACGCGCCCCAACAAATCCGCAATTAGGGCTTGTTTGGCTGCGCCTTCACTTTGGCCAATGCTCGTTTCTATTTCTTTGGCATTTTTAAGAAAAATTCCGCCCATGACAATCGGGACGAGTATGCCCGCAAACTTGTTGCAAATGCCCGCAATACTGATGCGTTGCGCGGCACTTTCGATAGGTCCAATAATCGCCAAATACGGATTGGCAGCAGTTTGCAACAAGGCCAAAGCCGAACCTTGTATAAAAATTCCTAACAAAAAGATGCTGTACGATTGGGAAGTAGCCGCAGGAATAAACACCAACGAACCCAAAGCCAACACGAACAAACCCACGACCAAGCCATTTTTGAAGCCTGTTTTTTTGAGAATATAAGACGAGGGAATTGCTAAAAAGAAATATGCAATGTACGAGGCCGTCGCCACCAAATAGGCCTGTGTGTCCGAGAGGCTAAAACTTAGCTGGAAAAACTGAATCCATGTGCTATTCGCCCACGTAACAAAACCAAAAATGAAGAACAAAACACAAATCATCGCCAGCGGCAATAAGTAGTTTTTGTTGGGGGCGGAAACGCTATTCGAAGACATTCTTTTGAAAAATGAGGTTAAAAAAATGGTAGTAAAATTTCTGCTAACTTATAGAAAAAAACATTACGGAGAAAATCCGCGCCGCCGCAAGCAATGCGCCTCGCTCCTGCCGCTTGGTTGCTGTTTTATTTTGCATGAAGAAACGATTTTATTTTACATAATTAAAATGTTTATACAACAAATTTTGAGTAAAATAAAACTGCCGTGCAGTTTCCCACACGGCAGCCCAATAAAGCATTGTTTTTATTTGCCGATAGCCGCTACTTTTGGTTGCAACTTGGCTTCTACGTTGCGTAAACGCACTTCAAAATCATTGCGGAGCGACTGAATCGTTTGCTGACTTTCTTGCAAACGCATTTCCAGTTCCTGTATTTTGGCGGCCTGTTGGTCTTTCACTTTGGCCAACTCCTGCACGGCGGCCACATTCAGCACCGACAAACGGTCGTAATCCACGATACGAAAATCGTTCACTTCTTTTCCGTACACAAAAATCTGATTTACAGCTTTTTCCCAATCTTTCACCACAAACGAATTGCCGTTTACTTCTGCCACCGTTGCCATTTGCTCGCCACCTTCTTGCGTGATAAGTTTTACTTTATCGCCTGCGTTAAGTTCTGGTGTTTTGGCCAAAGTAACTGTTAGGCGGCGTGTCTGTGGGTCGTATTGCACGGTTTTAGACAAAGCATAAACATTTGGAATAGTGTTGGTTTGCTTAGAAACAGCTTGCGGATAAACAGCTTCTAACTCTTGGGCAATCACACCTTTAACAGCCATGTTTCCAGCATTCAGCGAGTCTTTGAAGCGATAATCCGTAATGCGAATGTTACGAAGCGTTGCCAAATCTTGTGCCGTATTACTTAGCCCTACCACATCTTTGATGCGGCGATCTGAAGTTGTATAAAATCCACCATTAGAACCCGCACCCAAAGAAAGAAATGCACCTGTCGCACGTACTGAAACAGCAGCCGAAACAGAAGAGGCTCCTGTTAATGTAGAAGTATTACTTGTACTCGAATTAAAATAAAGTGCAGATAATGGTCCAAAAGCAGTGGTGCCGCTCACATCTAATGGACAAATAGGGCTAGTTGTACCAACACCCAAATTCCCTGCGCCAGAAATAGTTACTCTATTCGCACCATTTGTTCCAAAATACATTGGTAAATTTTCATATGATATAATATTGGCAGCTGCACCATTGATACTAATGGCCAAACCATCAGCACCAGAAGTGCCAGTAACCGTACCCGCTGTTAGCCGCAAATCTCCTTGCGAGCTACCAGGATCATTGATATGCAAAAAGGCCGTAGGGGTAGAAATTCCAATCCCTACTTTGCCGCTATAATTCACAAAGATACCTTCGGGGTCATTATCTCCCGTAATCCAATGATTATCGGTAATCAAATTGCTGGTCATTAAATGGTTACCCAAATTATCACCCGAAATATTAGCCCAAGAAAGTGTACCTGTACCATCTGTTTTTAAAAATTGGCCGTTTGTGCCCCTATTCGCAGGAAAAGTATTAGAAGCTGAGCCGTCTTGCACATTATAGCTAAGTGTACCTGCTATATCAGTTTTGATTGTAGCATTGTTACCAATTCGTGTCATGTCGTTGGAAGTAATATTGGCATCACCAATTCCATAACCAATGGCAATAACATTAGACCTATCCGTACTAATAGTGATTTGACTACCAAGCGCAACCACCCTACTATGATTTCCATTTATCAGAGCAGACTCGCCCACCACTACATTTTGAGAACCTGTCGTGTTAGCAAATAAAGCGGAGCTACCCACAACAGTATTATATGTACCCGTAGAATTCGTCATCAAGGCTTGATTACCTAGAGCGGTGTTATAGGTACCCGTAGTATTATTAAACAATGCTTGATTACCGACAGCCGTATTATAACTCGCAGTGCTTTGATATAATGCTCGGTTACCCACTGCCGTATTATAAGATGTACCAGTATTATACATCAGCGTTTGGTAGCCATAAGCCGTATTATTTTTACCAGTAGTATTCAAGTACATCGCAGATTCACCTGCTACCGTATTGGACGAACCCGTTGTATTATTATATAATGTATTAGCACCCAAAGACGTATTGCTGCTACCAGATGTATTTCCAAATAAAGCAACAGAACCAACAGCAGTGTTATGATTACCGCCATCATTTCCATACATTGTATTAAAACCATACGCCGTATTATTGTTACCAGACGTTGTATTTTCTAAGGTCTGATGCCCAATCCCCGTATTATTTAAGCCTGTAGTTTGAGCTTTTCCTGCTCTATAGCCCAAAAATACACTATTGTTTGTAGAAGAGTTGGCGATAAAACCTGACTGGTTACCATTAATTTTAAACGTCAGAGAAACATCATCCGTTGTACCAATAAAATCGGAAGCCGTAGTCCCCGCATTACCCGAAAGTCCCCAGCCGCTACCAGCTCCCGCATTTGTCCAATACAACAAACCATCTCCATCAGTGGCAAGTACTTGACCATTAGAACCTCTATCCGCGGGAAAAGTATTAGACACAGCACTTTGAGCATTATAAGTAAGTCTGCCCGCTATATCTGTTTGAGAGATACTGCTATTACCAATTCGCGTCATATTATCTGAGGTAATATGACCATCATTAATCCCATAACCAATGGCAATAATATTTGACCTATTGGTGCTAATATCTATTTCAGTGCCAATCGCTGTAACTCTATTATGATTCCCATTGGTCATCGACGATGCCCCTACTACTACATTTTGGCGGCCTGTTGTATTATTAAGTAATGCTTGATTACCAATAGCCACAGAGTTTGTACCTGTTGTATTATTAAACATGGCCTGAGTACCTATCGCCGTATTATAATTACTGGTATTTTGAAATAAAGCCATACTACCCATAGCGGTATTATTAATACCAAAAGTATTGTACTCCAACGCATCGGCACCGTATGCACTATTGTTTGTACCATTTGTATTGGAATAAAGGGCATAATAACCACTGGCTGTATTTGATTCGCCGTAATCATTACTATATAGAGAGAATGCCCCAACCGCAGTGTTTGAATTACCCGATATATTTGAATACAAAGCCACCGTACCAACCGCCGTATTGCTCGTACCGTTTTGATTCCCATACATTGCTTCAAAACCTTGTGCGGTATTATTTATACCAGACGTTGTGTTTTTTAAAGTATGAAAGCCAATACCCGTGTTATTAAAACCTGTCGTTTGTGACTTACCCGCATCAATCCCCCAAAATACATTATTATTACTTAAAGAATCTGCAATATACCCAGCTTGTTTCCCGCCTATTTTAAATCTCAAAGCAACATTGTCTGTTGTACCCAAAAAATCAGACGCCGTCGTACCTGCATTACCAGTCAGGCTCCAACCGCTACCAGTTCCAGCCGTTGCCCACGACAAATTGCCGCTGCCATCATTTTGCAAAAATGTTCCTGCTCCGCCTTGCACGTTCGGAAAACTTGTCGTTACGCCTCTGATAGCCAAGATATTGCCTGCATCATCGACCTGAAAGCCATTAAAACCAACCGACAACATAGAGGCGGGCGAAGACGACCCAATCCCCACGCGGCCATCGCCACGTATGCGCATTAGCTCAAAACTAGAAGTCGCATCTTGTGCCGCATAAAATACATGGCTGTTGCTCATGGCTGGCACTTGATAGCGCAACACGCCCGAATTAATACCAAAACCAGAGTATTCATGGTCATTAGTATTATAATTATACAATACTAATTTTCGGTTAATAATAGCATTATCTAATTCCACACTACCATTGCCTTTTAGTGTAAACAATGGACTTGTACCTGCGTAAAAACGAAACTGTTTAGAGTTGTCTGGAATAGTCAGCCAAAATTCACCAGAACCAACCCCTAGCGCAATATCGGTAGCAGTAGCACTTAAAGCATCAAAAAATACAATTTTTGTACCTGCACTTCTTGTATTGAACGTAGGTGGAGCTATACCATTATCATTATACATAATGCGATTAGAAAAGCTACCTCCCATCTCTAAAAGGCCATAGTTATTAATCATAATACCATCAACGGCCAAATTGTTGCCCACACGACCATTGCCCGAAATCCAGAAATCAGCCGATTGTGCCGAAGCAAATTGATTCTGGATACCAGCACCTCCCGCGCCAACATCCGACCAATTAGCCCCGTTCCAATACTGCATTTTAGCCAGTGTACTATTATAGATAACCATCCCTTCTTCTGCCGCACCAAGCCCCATCGCATCGCGTTGGGCAGTGGTCAAGCGTGGCATGAGCAAACCTTTATTATTGGAAACAAGCTCCAGAATCGCTTTATCATTAGGCGTTGTAGTACCTATCCCTACTTGTGCCACCGCCACTTGTGTCAATACACCCCAACCAATTAGTAGTAAAATTCTTTTGAACATAAATATTACGCTTAAAACAATCAAAATCTTATATATTGTTCTTTTTTATATGCGAGAAAAATAGATAAGAGCCTATATTATAGCGCAATTTATAAAGAAAAAGAAAGTTTTAATTAAAAAATCAAACATTTTTTATAAATAGAAGAAGAAAATACAACAAATAATCGCTATTTTGAATTTTTTTATATATAAAATGTTATAAAGCCATCACCAAAAATTAAATAGCTATATGAAAACGACACTTATCATTGGCGCAAGCACCAGCCCCGACAAATACGCCTACAAAGCCGCCCAAATGCTTCATTCACATGGCCATGCGCTTACTTTGGTGGGCAGAGACACGGGCGAGTTACTGGGCGAGCCTATCCAAAATGCAATTCCAACAGATACTGAAATAGACACGGTTACGCTTTACATTTCGCCAAAACGCCAACCCGAATATTACGATGCTATCGCGGCACTCAAGCCCAAACGCGTGATTTTTAACCCTGGCACCGAAAACCCAGATTTTGAACAAAAATTAGAAGCACAAGGCATTGAGGCGGCAGAAGCCTGTACACTTGTATTGCTTTCTACGCATCAGTATTAACTTTGCAGCGAAATTGTTCCGTTTTTACTCAACACATTGTTTGGCATTACATGAAATCTTCGCCCCCTTCCAACCTACCCCAACATCTGACGCGCGATTGGCAATCGCTTTGGCAATCAAGCCTTTATATGCAAATTCCTGTGGCACTGTGGCGTTTGCCCAACAGCACCGAAAAACATTTTATTGCCCAACGAACGGGAGCAACCAAGCAATGTTATCCGAATTTGGCCGAACTGAAAAGCGGCTTTGTGGTGAGTCCGTTTCATAATCCTGAGCTACAACAGACTTATTTTATTGAATCGCAAATACATCTTTCCTCGTTGCGCGGTTGCTTGCAGGGTGAGGCACTGTTAGAGGCTTGGATTTCGGAAATAAACAGCACCGACACCAGTGGTGCACTTCTTCCACAATTCACAGAAAATCAAGATTTTAGCAACAAGAATTGCCGACAAAAACATCTTGATTTGGTAACCAAAGGCGTGCAAGCCATACAAGCAGGCGCATTTGAAAAAGTGGTTTTATCGCGGCAAAAATTCATTGATTTACCCGAAAACTATGATGTGTTGACCTTGTTCGAGGAACTTTCGCAAGCCTACCCGAACGCGTTTATTTCGTTATTTTCGCTGCCGTCGGTGGGTGTTTGGCTCAGTGCAACGCCAGAAACACTCATTAGCACCAACGAAAACACGCATACGTTCCGCACGGTAGCCTTAGCAGGCACGCAAGCGCGCCACGACAAACCCTTGAGCCAAACTTCTTGGACACAAAAAGAAATAGAAGAACAGGCTTTGGTTTGTCGGTATATTGTGGGTTGTTTCAAAAAAATACGCCTGCGCGAATACACCGAAACAGGGCCTCGCACGGTTCCTGCGGGCAATTTGCTGCATTTGCGCAGTGATTTTGAGGTAGATATGCTCGACACGAATTTCCCGACATTAGGTACTACCATGCTCGAACTGCTGCACCCGACTTCAGCGGTTTGCGGAATGCCCAAAATCCCCGCCACAGCTTTTATTTTGGAAAACGAAGGCTACAATCGCGGCTTTTATAGCGGCTTTTTAGGACCTGTAAATTTTGAAGGTCAAAGTGAAATTTTTGTGCATTTGCGATGTATGCAATTATTTGAACAAAAAGCCGTTTTGTACGCAGGTGGCGGCGTTACAGCCGACTCCGACCCAGAGCGCGAATGGCAAGAAACGGAACTAAAGTGCCAAACTTTAGGCAAAGTGATAGAAAAAACCTTCTGATAAGCCCCAAGCCTCCAAAACACGGAGGCTTTTTTATTTTTTCGGATGTTTGTATATCAAAATCTCACATTTAAGAGGTATTTTTTTGCAATTCAGCAAAAAAATATTGTATATAAATACAGTTCTGCTTATGTTGGCGTTTATTTTCTATTTAATAAAAATTAACTCTAACTATACAAACATAATTCTCGGCCTGATTTTTGCAACAAAAACCCCAAGAATTATAAATTTACATCGTCAATGCAAAGAAAAATCTTACTTATTAAATTTTTATTTGGTCTTGGGCTGTTCCTGCTGGTGGCTGCTTTGCCGAGCTGGGCACAAAAAACCGTTATCAATGGCCGCGTAACCGATGCCACCTCAGGAGACCCGCTTCCGTTTGTGAGTGTCTATTTTAAAGGAACGACCGTCGGGGTGAATACGGATTTTGAAGGCTATTACAGTATTAGCACCGAAAAGCCACTGGACTCGCTGCACGTTTCGTATATTGGTTATAATCCACGTGCAAAGAAAATCCAGAAAGGCATTACACAAACCATTAACTTTCAGTTGATGACGGCAGCCATTAGCTTGCAAGAAGTGGTGGTAAGACCTGGCGAAAACCCCGCTTGGCCAATTATGCGTCAAGTAATCGCCCACAAAGATGCCAACGACAAGCGCAACCTGACGGCCTACGAATACGAAAGCTACAACAAAACAGAAGTTGATATTGACAATATTTCGGAAAAATTCCGTAAAAAAAGAGTAATGCGTAAAATTTTGACCGTACTCGACAGCCTCGAACAAATTGCAGGCGAAGACGGCAAACCCGTTTTACCATTTTTTATTTCCGAATCCATTTCTAATTTTTATCACCGCAACAACCCAAGCGTAAACCGCGAGGAAATCCTGAAAACAAAAGTGACTGGCGTGGGTCTAGATGACGGTTCGTTGGTGGCGCAAATCGTGGGCTCTTCTTTCCAAGAATATAATTTTTATAAAAATTGGCTCACGATTCTAGAAAAAGACTTCGTGTCACCGATTGCCGACGGCTGGAAATTTTATTACGAATACGACCTAAAAGACAGTTCTTTTGTAGGTGAAGATTGGTGTTATCGTATTGAAGTTACGCCAAAACGTCCGCAGGATTTGGCCTTTAATGGCACTATCTGGATTACGGCTAAAGACTTCGCTCTCAAGCAAGTAAACTTGGCCATTAGCAAAAGTGCCAACATCAACTACATTGAACGCATCACGATACATCAGGAATTGGGCAGAACTGCCGCAGGGCCTTGGTTGCCGATCAAAAACCGCGTGATGATTGACATTGCCGAAATTTCGGACAGTTGGGCGGGTATGCTCGTGAAGTTTTATACTTCCAACAAAAAAATAGTAGTTAATAATCCTAAACCGCCGCTTTTCTACGAAAAACCCATCGAAGTGGCCGAAGATGCACGCATAACCGACAATAATTATTGGGAAACCAATCGCCACGATACCCTGACCCAACAGGAAAAGAATGTTTATAAAATGATAGATACTATCCGTAACATTCCAGTCGTAAAAACCTATATCGAAATTGCCAACATCGCCGTAAACGGTTATAAACGTGTGGGCAAAGTCGATATTGGGCCATATCTTTACACTTACGCATTCAACAATGTAGAAGGTCACCGTTTCCGCGCAGGCCTGAAAACCAACATAGATTTTAGTCGCAAATGGATTTTGAAAGGTTATTTGGCCTACGGCACGCGCGACGGACGTTTCAAATACAACGGTTCGGCGGATTACATTCTTTCGCGCAAACGCTGGGCAACGACGGGCATCGAGCATTTCTACGAACTGGAACAATTGGCCTTGATAGACAACAGCTTGGCAACCAACAGTTTGTTTTTTGCATTCACGCGTTTTGGTGACCTGACGCGCAGCCGCCCGTTCATGCAACGCCAAACCAGTGCGTACATCCAAACTGAAATACGCAAAGGACTTTCTCAAAAACTCACGTTCCGTAATCGTACTTTCGACCCTATAGACCGTTTGTATAAATTTGCGTATTACGAAAATCCCAACGACAAAGACTCTCCGATTCATCGTTCGTTTACATCTTCCGAAATCACTTGGGAAACGCGCTACGCCCGCGATGAAATTTTCTTACAAAATGAAAATGAGCGCATTAGCTTAGGTGCAGACAAATGGCCGATTTTTACATTCCGCTATACATTGGGGCTTAAAGGTGTGATGAACAGCGATTTTGAGTATCATAAATTCTCGGCTACGGTGATTCAGTACCTCAAATTAGGACTTTTGGGGCGCGGACGCTATGCCATCGATGCAGGTTATATTCCTTCTACTGTGCCATATCCGTTTTTACGTGCGCACTTAGGCAACCAAACGCCGTTTTTCAATGCTTCGTCGTTTAACTTAATGAATTACTTTGAGTTTGCCAGCGACAAATACGTGACATTGAATTACCAACATACGTTTGAAGGCTTGTTCCTGAACAGTATCCCTCTGATTCGTAAGCTGAAATGGCGTTTTGTAGGACATGCCAGCGTATTGTATGGCGGTGTGAGCAAACGCAACCAAAACATTATCCCCGATTCGGCCAACGGCGAGGCGATACAGTCTTTCAGAGCCTTGTCGCCGCATAAACCTTATGCAGAGTTTGGTTATGGGGTAGAAAATATTTTCAAATTGCTACGTGTGGACTTTATTCACAGAATCGCTTATCTGAACAATCCAGATGTACGCAAATTTGGTGTAAAAGTTTCATTACAATTCAAATTATAAACGCTACTTTTGGGGGCTTTTTCGACAACGGAAAAGCCCTTTTTCTTGCGATTTTTTTTGTATGAAGAAATATTTTTTTGCTTTAAGTCTTGCCTTTATTGGTACTTTATATGCTTGTGGTTCGGCAGAAAACGAATCTACTCAACAAACCGATTCTCTCCCAACCGACACGGCGCATGTAACTTTGGCCGACACCATTGCGCCAGAGGCGACACCCGAATCGGATACGATAGCCGCTCCAGCTTTCACGGAATATGACTATATCGCCGAATTTCTTTCGGGAATGTTACGGGACACATTAAGCAGCCCGTTGGCGCACCTTTCGCAGCACGAAGCATGGCTCAATTACGCACAACGCAGCAATACGGCTTGGCAAAAAATGCACGCCAGTCGCCTCGACTCGGTGAATGTTTGGCGCGAAAAAACCATTCAACCGCTACAAAGCCAGCAACCCGAAACGGTTTTTTATCCGTTCAGTGGCCCCGATTTTTTGCACGCTTTTACGTTTTTCCCTGAAGCTGACCGCTACTTACTCATTGGTCTTGAGCCTGTTGGCCAAAAACCAAGCCTTACGCAACTCGAAGCCGACAGCAACTACCATTATTTGCAACAGACTTCTCAGGCTCTGAGTACGATTATTCGCGGCGGCTATTTCATTACTTTCGATATGCGCGAACATTTCAAGCCCGAAAAACTCAACGGCGTGTTGCCTTTGCTCTATATTTTCTTGGCGCGAACAGGTCAGCGTATTCAATCCGTTAATTTCGTGGGAATACAAGCTGATGGCCAATATATTACGCTACCCGACGGCAACGCGCAAGAAGGCGTTAAAACTTATGGTGTAGAAATTGAATTTTGGAATAAAGCCAGCAAGAAACTATCCAAATTGGTGTATTTTTCGCAAGACATGGCCAACTGGAAGTACAAAGAGGCAAACGGCCTTTATGTTTATTTGAAGAATAATTTAAACACACAGGAAACTGTTACTTACTTAAAATCAGCCTCTTACCTGATGCACCAAAACGGTTTTAGCAATATTCGCCAAACGGTTTTTGATAAATCTGCGCTGATTTTGCAAGACGATACGGGCATTGCCTACCGCTTTTTTGACAAAAACATGTGGGACATCCACTTGTACGGCGGCTATGGTATCCCAATTCCGCCGTTTACCAACCTTTTTGAGCAAGATTTGGACAGCGCGTACCGCAACCAAACGCCTTCGCCCCTCCCCTTTACGCTGGGCTATCAGTGGGGCAAAAAAGGCCGTACCAGTATGCTTTGTGCGGTGAGGAAATAACCTCCATCAAGCAAATGATTCCAACAATATAATTCTACTCAGTCTGTTGCTTTCGCTTATAAAGTTGCTCTAACAAAATGCCGCATAGCTGCTTAAACTGCAGATGTAGCTGTGAAAATTCCGCTTCGTTAAATGTAGGCTCTGCAGCCAAACCCCTCGATTTCTTTAATAAATCAACGCAAATATTTGCATCATCAATACCCGCAATAGCCATAATAGGTCTGATGTTATGCGTCCAATTGCTCAGCTTTGAGGTGTCGTTTGCTCTTACTGCTCGTTCAAAATTACTGGACAGCTCCTCAAAATAATGCAAATACATATCCAAACATTTTGATTCTTCCTCCAAATTACCTTTGCAGGCAAAGAGCATTTTATTGAAGTCAATTTTAATGTCTTTAATTTCTGATGGCATAGTTGTAGTAGTGTTCGTAGTTGTAGTAGTTTTTCTCTTAATCCATTTATAAATAAGATTATAGAGTTGATGAGCATCAAATGGTTTTGCTAAATAATCATCTATTCCATTTTCGTGCAAATAATCAGTAGTGTTTGGTAAAGTGGCGGCGGTTAGGGCTATAATTGGCAATGTAGATGATATTGCCGAATTATCCCTGATACGTTTAGTCGTTTCTATTCCATCCATGACAGGCATTTGCAAATCCATCAGCACCATATCATACGTTCCTTTATCCAGCCAATCCAGAACCTCCTCTCCATTGATAGCAATATCATATTGTACAGACCATTCATTGAGGAAATTACAAATCACATAACGATTTATCTCATTGTCTTCAGCTACCAGCAAGCGTACTTCGGACAAAGGCGCAAAACTCGTTTTATTATTGTGAAAAATATTGTTATCACTAATTGAATTACTATTACTTTTAGGTAATATTATATCAAAAGAAAAAACAGAGCCTTCCCCTTCTTTGCTCGTTACAGAGATGTCGCTCCCCATCAAATTTAAGAGTCTTTTTACGATAGCCAGCCCCAGCCCTGTACCACCAAACCGCCTCGAAGTATTATTTTCGGCTTGCGTAAACACATCAAAAATTTTGTCTAAATTCTGAGAGGCAATCCCAATGCCCGTATCGGCAACTTCTACTTTTATACAAACATTTTCTTTTGTCTCAGCCTGCATTCGCGTACAAATACGCACATTTCCATGCGGCGTGAATTTTATCGCATTATTCAGTAAATTACTGATTATCTGAACAATACGAAGGCTATCTCCTAGCAAATTTTTAGGAATATTCGTATCAAAGGACGTAAATAAAACAATGTTTTTTTCTTGTGCTCTAAATGTAAATGTTTGGGCAATTTCTCTTACAAGTGAATTAAAATTAAAATTGTGTGTGTCTAATGTAACTTTATTGGATTCTATCTTATTAAAATCTAATATATCATTGATCAGCGTAAGCAAATGTTGCGCTGAAAAGCGTAAAGTTTTGACCGTTCGGGTATATTGTTCTGGATTAAGTGCATGATTACTATCCAATAAATTGATGGCACCAACTACACCATTGAGCGGCGTACGGATCTCGTGGCTTACCGATGCCAAAAACTGGTCTTTAATTTGGCTCAAAGCCAACGCTTTTTCTTTAGCCGCCAACAAGTCAGCTTCCATTTGTTTGCGCTCCGTAATATCTATAATACGAACCAGTTTAAATTTGTTGTGGCCTATAGAGATGGTACTCACCGCCGTACTTCCCCAAAACTTTCGCCCTGACGCTGTTTCGTATTCTAATTCCTGCAAAAAAACATCCGACTCATTCAGTACCTTTTCTATTTCTTTTTGGTTTTTTTTCAAACAAAATTCTGACGACAAAACGCTAATAGACATTCCTTTTATGTTTTTTTCAAACATTTTGGTGGCTCGCTGATTGCAGTCTAATATCATTTTCAATCCGTCTCCTACGATGATAAGTGCGTCCGAAGAACTTTCAAAAATTGCCTTTAATTTCGCTTCATTTTCTTCCAAACGCCTTTCCGATTCCTTACGGGTTGTAATGTCGCTGCCGATTAGATGAATCGCACATATTTGCTTAACCCGATTATAGACAGGCGCAACGCGTAATTTAATCCAAACTCTTTTAGATTGAGACAAATCCAAGCGTAATTCCTTCTGAGTGATATTCCCATTCAGTGCATCGTCAAACCATGTAGCCAATATATTGTACCCCTTGTGATGCCTAAAAGCACCTAAATCATCCTTCTTTTTTAGTTTTAAATTAAAATATTTATCGATTGTTTCTAAAGCCATATCATTAATGGCTTCAATGCTCATATCGGGTTTAATAATAATTTGCCCCTGCGCTGTATTATCAAAAATGCTCTTGTACGTATTGGTTATTTCTGAATATTTGGTTTTCGAAAAATTGAAATTATTTTGCACTTCTTTTGTATTCAACAAAATACGAAGCCGTTTTTTTCGCCTAACAGTATTTTTAAATTTGTAAGGGTTATGACGAAACGCCTCATTATTATTGGTATCAGACCAATAGAATGCTCGCCCAAAAGATGATTTGGGATTTATGTGGCTCGTTACGTTTGTCGCATCTAACGAAATGATGGCCTCCTCCTCCTTCTGAGGAAAAATAAAGGCCTTATTCTCTACAAGGGTTAATTGTTTTTGCCACCTTTCTAGGTGATCAGTATGCTCTTTTACCATCGTGCAAAGTATTTTTCGTAGTCTATACTGTGTTTGTTTTGTTGTGTTTTATTTTGCATCATCTGTTTTTTACAGTAAATAATACTAAAAAAAGCAAACAACACATGTTTTTTATTTTGCAACCTGATACTATCGTAAAACTGCTATTTTTTTTCTAAAAATCAAAGTTTTTTACTATATATTTTATATCAACTGATTCTGCTCCACAGCGTTGTATTTTTACTTAAAGAGTTGATATGATGCAAAATAGATTCGTGTTCGGGCTGCTCCAGTGCTGCATCTGTCTCCAAAATCTCTTCGGCACACACACGCGCATTTTGTAACACAATGGCATCTTTCGAGAGGTCGGCAATAAGCAAATCCAGCACGCCGCTTTGCTGCGTTCCCATCAAATCGCCCGGCCCGCGTAGCTGCAAATCCACGTCCGCAATCTCAAAACCGTTGTTGGTCTGCTCCATCGTTCGGATACGGATTTTGCTATCTTGACTCAACTTATAACCCGTCATCAAAATACAAAAAGATTGCTCCGCGCCGCGCCCCACGCGTCCGCGCAACTGGTGCAACTGCGAAAGCCCAAAGCGTTCGGCACTTTCTATCACCATCACCGAGGCGTTCGGCACGTTTACCCCCACTTCAATCACGGTCGTGGCCACCATTATTTGCGTTTCTTTATTGATAAAACGCTGCATTTCAAAATCTCGTTCGGGTGCTTTCATGCGGCCATGCACGATGCTTACTTGGTAGTCGGGTGCAGGAAATGCCCGCGCAATACTTTCGTATCCGTCTGTAAGATCTTTGTAATCAAGCTTTTCTGACTCATCAATCAACGGATAAACGACATAAACTTGGTGGCCTTTGGCTATTTCTTCTTTCATAAAACCAAACACGCGCAGGCGATCAGTGTCGTAGCGATGCACGGTTTTGATGGGCTTGCGGCCAGGCGGCAACTCATCAATCACCGACACATCCAAATCCCCGTACAAGGTCATGGCCAGCGTGCGCGGAATCGGCGTGGCCGTCATTACCAAAATATGCGGTGGCGTATGCGTATTTTTTTGCCAAAGTTTGGCACGTTGCGCCACGCCAAAACGGTGTTGTTCGTCTATCACGCACAGCCCCAACGTTTCAAATTGTACGCTGTCTTCGATGAGTGCGTGCGTTCCCACCAAAATTTTTAGTTCGCCCGCAGCCAATTGCTCTAATATTTGCGTGCGTTCTTTTTTCTTGGTCGAGCCTGTAAGTTTGGCCATTGGCAAGCCCAGCGCATCGGCAAAAGGTTTGAGACCGTTGTAATGCTGCTCGGCCAAAATCTCGGTCGGAGCCATCAGGCCAGCCTGTGTTTGGTTGTCGATGGCCATGAGCATACACACAAACGCCACGATGGTTTTGCCGCTTCCCACGTCGCCTTGTAGCAGTCGGTTCATTTGCTTGCCGCTGGTCATGTCTTTGTGTATTTCGCGGATAACGCGCTTTTGCGCACCCGTCAAATCAAAGGGCAAATGCGATTTGTAAAACTCATGCAACGAAGCCAATTTCCCAAACACAAATCCTTGGCTTACTGTTTTTTGTGTGGTTTTTTGTTTTAAAATTTTGAGTTGAATATAAAATAATTCCTCAAATTTTAGACGTGCTTTGGCCTGTTCAAGTTCTGTATTATTTTTAGGAAAATGAATTGCAATCATGGCCTTCATCTTGCTGCAAAGCCGTTGTTTTTCCATGACATATTGCGGCAACGTTTCGGGAATATGTTGGTAGCAGGCTTTGAGCAGATTTTGCATAATGCGCGTAAGCATTTTGCTATCCAAGCCGCGTTTTTTCATTTTTTCGGTCGTGTTATAAACAGGGTGGAGGTACGTGGGGCGGTTTTGTTGCTCGTTCCAAGGCTCAATATCTGGGTGCGGAATGTTAAATTTTGTCCCGTAAAGCGACGGTTTCCCGTACACGATGTATTGTTGTTCCTCGTGCAATATTTTTTCTATCCAACTAATACCCTTAAACCAAACCAGTTCCACCATGCCCGTATGGTCGTGGAGTGTGGCGGTCAGTCGGGCACTTTTTCCTTCGCCTAACTTGCTGATATTGCGCAAAATACCTTTGAGTTGTACGGCGGGCATTTCCTCGTTTATGCGCCCGATTTGATGAAAAACCGTGCGGTCTTCGTGCCGAAACGGATATTTTTGTAACAAATCCCCGAACGTAAACACGCCTAATTCGGTGTTGAGCAACGCCGCACGCTGCGCCCCAACGCCTTTCAAAAATTCTATTTTTGTATCAAAAAAATGCTGTGAAGCCATAGCCGACGGCAAAATTTTACTGAAAATTATATCCTAAAAATAAGGTTGGGCTTACCTAAAAAGTCTTCGATTTTCTTCCCAACTAATCCGAAATTTGTTCATATTTTCGCCCAAAAACAATTTATCTTTATTTTATGCAAAAAATATTTGTATTGTTATGTTTGGTTGTAATGTCAGTATCGTGTGGCGTGCTGTCCAATAGCTCCCAACAGCCAACTGAGAGCGGTAAAATCGAATATAAGCACCACAAACCCGCCTTCAAAATGGACTTTTACGGTGATTATCAATTCAATAAATTTACACTAAAAGACTTGCCAACTGCCGCCGATTATCGCGCTTTTTTGAAAAAAGATTTGCAAAAAAATAAAGGAAAAGCCGCTTTACGAGCTAATACATTTGTCGAACCATTTTTTCATTGCATGGGCATTTTGTACGCTAAACCTTTGCAAATGAAAAAGTTAAAAAATGAATTGCTTTCTGATAAAGATTTGCAGCTAACAAACCTAACGCAAGATAGCATTGTTTATAATACCACAGGCCAAACCATTTACAGTATTTCGTATATTATTTTGGACAAAAAAACAGCCACAAAATACGCTCATAGAGAATATTTTGTGGCTGCTGATACCAAAACTTTGCGCCTGATTTGGGTGGGTACGGAAGACAAAAACTGGAATCTTGAAAATGAAACGAAAGAAATTTTCCAAAGTTTTATTTGCTATAATTTCATGATAAACAGTTAGTTACTTAATCAATGACTCATTTCCAATAGTTCGCGCGCGTGGTCTAAACTCGCTGGCGAAGGCGGCTCACCGCTAATCATTTGTGCAATTTCGACGATTTGTTCACTTGGTTTTAATTGTCGGATTTTACTTACCGTTTTTTCGCCCGAATTATCTTTATACACATAATAATGTGCTTTGCCGCGTGCCGCAATTTGTGGCAAATGGGTAATGGCAATTATCTGATGTTTTTTGCCCATTTGCTGCATAATTCCGCCCACTTTAATGGCAATTTCGCCCGAAATTCCCGTATCAATTTCATCAAAAATAATGGTTGGTAGTGCGGTTTTTCCTGCCAAAATATATTTGATAAGCAGCATCAAACGGGAAAATTCACCGCCCGACGCCACATTTTTTAATTCCTGTGGCGCAACGCCTTTATTAGCTGAAAACAAGAACGTAACCATGTCCGCGCCGTTGGGCGTGAGGCTGGCGGCCACTTCCAATTTTATTTTGATAGTCGCGTTGGGCATTCCCACTTCCCTAAACAAATTTTTAAGTTCTGTTTCGATGGGTTCTATGGCTGCTGTGCGCGTTTCGGTGAGCGTTTGAGCGATGTTAATGGCTTGTTTCTGAAGTGTTTGTGTTTGCTTTTCGGCTTCGGAAATATCTTCGTCTAAGCTCAACAGCAGCCCTACTTTTTGTTCTAATTCGGCCTGAATGTCCAGCAGTTCTTTGGTGCTGTTCGCGCCGTGTTTCTTCTGCAAATGATAAATCAAATCCAAACGCTCCTGCACGAAAGCGATACGTTCGTTATCAACCTCAATGCTTTGTTCTTCGCCTTCTATTTCGTCGGCAATGTCGCGGGCTTCTGCAAAACAGGCTTGTAGGCGTTGGGCGAGTGTGCGATAATTCTCCGAAAAATGGCCGAGTTTGTCCAGAAGCTGCTGCACTATTTTTAGGCGCGGCACTACAGGAGCATCCTCACCTTCAGTGAGATAGGCGATGGCTTGCTGTAATTTGAGCTTGATGTCTTCGGCGTTTTCCAGCAAATTTTGTTCTTGCTCCAGCTCCGTCTGCTCGTTGGGCGCAAGTTTGGCGGCCAGTAGTTCATCCAACAAAAATTGATTGTAATCAGATTCTTTTTGGGCTTGCGCGGCTTGGTCGCGCAGCGATTTCAGACGTGTTTCTGCTTGTTTCCATGCCGTAAAAGTCTGGGTGTAAGCTTGTCGGTGTGCTTTGTTTTGGGCGTAATTGTCCACAATTCCGATTTGGAAAGCCGCCGAACCGAGTTGCAAAGTGTCGTGCTGGGAGTGAATGTCCATGAGTTGCGCCCCCACGCGGCGCAGCACGTCGAGGTTTACGGGGGTGTCATTGATAAAGGTGCGCGACTTGCCCGACGGTGATATTTCCCTGCGAATCAGGCAAGTATCATCGTAATCTATTTCGGCCTCTTCGAAAAGTTCGGCCATATCGTAGCCCGCTACTTCGAAAGTGCCTTCTATAATACATTTTTCAGTTTGGTCAAAAAGGGCTTTGGTGTCGGCGCGGTTGCCGAGCAGCAAGCCGATAGCTCCCAACATAATGGATTTACCTGCGCCTGTTTCGCCCGTAATGACATTGAGTTCGCGGTTGGGCATAAGCTCCAACTCTCTGATAAGCGCGTAATTTTTGATGAGCAAATGAGTAAGCATTGCGTTACAAAAAGGCTTTAAAATTTTGGGAATAAATTATAGCTCAAATGTACTCAATTTTTGTAATTCTTGTGGTAGAAGATCGCCTACAATGCGGTATTATTATATTAGCTTATCGAATAAATAGGCATAAGATTGAATGTTATAACAGTTATGTTAAGCAGAAAAGCGCAAAAATACAAGAAGTTAAAGAATAAATAGACAGAATATTACCTGCCTAAACGTCTCTTACGAAAGAGAAACTTTTGTCTTTAACCCTGAAAACTAAATAAGTATAATGCAGATTAGTATTATCTTGGTATTGCATTAGCACTTTATAATATATAATCTTACTTGAGCAATATAAGACCAAATACGATTTGTAAGAAGGTTTTTGAGGGTATTATCTTGCACAAAAATTAGCGAACAAAATTTAAAATCATTTTTTATGGCAGATGTTACCGTATTCAAGCAGCCTTATTGCGAAATAGTAGAACGCGAAAATGGAGTTCTCTACGCTAAATGGATGGGCTTTTTAAAACCTGACGAAGTACGCGCGGGTTGTGCATTTATGACAGATTTGATTAAAGAAAAAAGCTACAAAGTGCATTTGAGTGATCACCGCGATTTAAAAGTTTTGTCGAAAGACGTACAAGACTATTTGGTACTTGAATGGTTTCCAGAAGTAGAAAGCATTGGTATGGTGAAAGTTGCAGCGTTGGTTTCTCCTGACGTATTTGCAAAGGCAACCGTAGAAAAAGTAAATAATGAGGCGAAAGTCGGATTTTTATCAATTACAACATTTGGAAATGAAGAAGATTGTTTAAATTGGCTGCTCAATTAAGCTAATTTCAATCTTAATCCGTTTCATGACTCCAAAAACAAGCACAATTACTACTCAAATAGTAGAATACGGCTGGCGACAAGCTGAATGCTGGCATCAAGAATGTTGGTATGTAAGTACCTTAGACCCTTTGGGGATAGATCAAGCCATCAAAGAGTTGCCCACGCTTAACAAAAATAAAGACGTGGAAGGGATCGTAGCCCTCTTGCGGCGATACTTGCCTACACCCGATTTGGTTAATTTTTTCGATTTTCCCGAAATGTTAGCTTGTATGCGGGATATTGGCTTGTTTTTGGGGTCGCTTAAACGGCATGGCGTAGAGCCCGTGGAGAAAGTCCCAGAATTAGAACCCGTATTAGGGATTTTGGGCGAAAAAACAAACATGCCCCCACGTGATACACTTTTTCATTATACTATTTGGAATCCTTCGGGCGACAGATTGCGTACCTATACAGGCACACCTGACGAAATAGCCCTCATTCAAAGCGTACAAATGGCCATGCGCCCGCTTATTGAAAGTATCCACCATTTGGAAGAAATGCATGAGTCAGACCCCTTAGATGCTCAATTTGCTGAAATTGGACAAGCTGCTTCAGAAGCCTTTACGGGTGTTATTAGTGGGATTGTGCAAGCCAAACGCTATGTTTCTCCTCATTATTTTGCCCAAGAATTACGCTTATACTACGACCCAATTATTTGGAAAGGTGATTCTTATTACGGGCCAGGTGCCGTGGAAATGCCTATGTTTTTATTCGACCATTTGTTGTGGAGCTCAGAAATAACAGACTCAAAGTATGTAGAATTCAAAAAAGCATATCTTGCTTTTAATCAGCCATTTGTACGAGAATTATATGATAGGTTTGAAGGAAAACCATCTTTGCTTCAAAAAACAATTAGTGCATTAGAAACAACCAAAGACAATAGAGATTCGCAAGAGTATTTGTGTGCCAAAAATTCTGCTAAAATGCTATTGGGTGTGTGTAATATGCTCAAAAGCTTCCGTATGCCACATAAAAAAATAGCGGAAGAATCTTACAAAAGCCAGCATGCAGGCCAAAGCCAGCCGCCGCAAGAAGCGCAACGCTCACACGGCAGCGGCGGTTATACCATAGACATTCTGTCTCATGTATTAGCACTGAATGTTGCTTCTATTGACGCTTTGGAAGAAGCAATGAAATAATTATAAACAGGTATAAATAACAAAAAACAGACTGGTCTAATTTGGTCAGTCTGTTTTTTGTTTATGTAAAATATTAAAAGCCTTAGCCTTGTATCACAAATTGACCTTTATTGAAGGTAGCTAACACTTTCCCTTTCAATACTTTTTGGTCGAAAGGATTGTTACGGGATTTGCTCACACTTTTATCCAAACTAAATGTCCATTCTTGATCTGGAGCAAAAAGTGTAAGACAAGCAGGCCAACCTTTAGCGATGTGTACTTGCGGTAACCCCAATAGCGCACGCGGATTGATGGCGATTTTATCAATAAATTGTTCTATGGTCAAGTGCCCGTAGCTCAACAGCGTCGCTGCCGTCGTTTCCATGCTCGAAATGCCAAATTCGGCCATATCAAATTCTAGTTCTTTGCTTTCTGGGTCTAATGGCGTGTGATCAGAAACCACTACGTCTATCGTACCATCAGCCAGACCTTCTACCAATGCGGCTACGTCTTGCGCCGTGCGGAACGGAGGATTTACTTTCAGATTGGTATTAAAATCGGTCAAATCAGCATCCGTAAAAGCTAGTTGGTGCGCGGCCACATCGCAAGTTACGGACAAACCTTTTTGCTTGGCTTCGCGAATGAGTTTTACACTTTCTGCACTAGAAATCAGAGAGAAATGCAGCTTTCCGCCTGTATATTCAAGCAAATGCAAATCGCGGGCGATGTGCAATGTTTCGGATAAAACAGGTACACCTTTCAGGCCAAGCATCGTGCTGTACGTGCCTTCGTGCATATTCGTGAAGCGCGACAAATTGCGGTCTTCTGGTTTGTTGACTAATAGCCCATCAATTTTTTGCAAATACTGCAATGTTTTCAGGACAATGTCCGAACTGCTCACCGACCTTGCGTCCGAAAATGCCACGGCTCCCGCCTGATGCAGATCATACATTTCAGTTAATTTTTCACCTTTGCAATCCTGCGTAATGGCTGCAATCGGGTGTAATTGAGTCAGGTGGGCAGCAGAAAGATACTTTAAATAACTGATTTGCTCTTTGTGCTGTACGACGGGTTGGGTGTCTGGTAACACGGCCACATCCGTAAAACCACCAATAGCCGCTGCCGCACAAAGGCTAGCAATGTCTTCACGGCTCTCGTGTCCAGGTTCGCCGCTACGGCTGCGCATATCGCACCAACCCACAGAAAGTACAGCCTCTGAGCCATCTATTACTTTGTCAGCGGCTACGGCTTGTTCGGTAATGGAAACAATTGTTCCGTTTTCGATGAGTACGCACCGATGTTCGCCATAATGCGGCGATAGCTTATCGGCAATAAGTGCAGATTTGATAAGAATTTTCACAGCTTCTCTGAATTGAAATTTGTTGGTTCAAAAGTATAAAAAATACCCAAAGGCAATATTTTCATTTTCATAAAAAGGGCAACAAATATTTATTTTCCACATTAGGAAGCAAAATATTTCAAAACCAACACACTCTTACTTCTCTACAAAATAAAAGGCTTGGGACTAAAGCATAACACAAAGATAATGAGCGTAATCCACCCCAAAACCTTGCGTTTGAAATCCAGTGGGCTCTCGTCGGGAGCTGGCGGATGCGCCACGCCAATCATGCGACCAATCAACAAGCCAAACAACAACCAACCCGCATAACCTTCAATATACGGAAAAAATTGTGTTACAGCCACTTGCAAAGCCATAACGGCCAAGCCCAAATAAACCGTTGGCCGAATTTCTTCACCAAACATTTTTTCAAAAGCCATAATCAAATAGCCCAAATACGCCACTTCTGCCACCAATTGCATCCACCAAGAATCTTCCTGAAAGCTATAAAACAAAATACGTGGCACGTTCAGCCCCGCATAAAAAACAAACAACACAAACAGCACACGCGCAATTTGGAAATGCTTGTGGCGACCAATCAGCCCGTACAAAATATGTCCGCCATCGAGTTGGCCAATCGGAATGAGGTTCATGGCCGTAAAAAACAAAGCAATATACCCCGCCAACAAGTACGGATAATGCAACATTTCGTAAGGATTGGGCAGGCGGCTGGGATCGGCAACATACGTTTTAAAAAACCAAAAAATAAGATTATCACCCAAAAGCAACTGACCTTCAGGCATATTTTGATACACGACACTGGCATAATCCAAACCAAACTGTTTGTATTCGGGATGAATGGTAAAAATATATTCGGGCGGCGGCAAATACAAAAAGCCATAGGCAATAACGCCCAACGCCACCACAAAACCCGCCAAGGGTCCAGCAATGCCCACATCAAAATACTCTTGACGCGAACGCAAAGCCGACCGAATGCGAATAAACGCGCCCATCGTGCCGATAGAAAACGAACCCGAACCAAACCACAAAGGAATATAAAACGGCAATGTTACGTCGGCTTTATAGTGTTTGGCAAAGAAATAATGCCCGAACTCGTGCGCCGTCAGGATAGCCAAAAACGGAATGGAATATTCAAACCCCATTTGGAAATGCGCCCAGTCGATGCCCTGTTCGAGGTCAAAAAAACGTCCAGACACCGATTCTGCCCCCGCTAATGTGGTAGTAATCAAGGTTACACAGAAAAAAATCAGTGGCCTGAGCCAAGTCCAGTAAGTAGCAGGAGCATCAAATTCTCTCATAAAAAATGAATTAAGATAACGGTTCTACGGTTTGTTGGTGCGAAAGCGAAAACGCCATCGGTTTGTCTGCAAAAAGGACTTTGGTAGCCTTCCAAGTGCGGCCAAAAAGCTCAGAATCGCGGTAAGTATTCAAATCATTTTCCGAATCCCAGTGGCTGTATGTATAAAAAACGGCATCATTTTGCGGGTCGCGGTGCAATTCCAGATGTCGGCAGCCCTCAAAAGAGCGAATATAACGTTTTGATTCCTCAAAAATATTCAGGAAAGAAGCCACCTCTTCGGGGCGGAAAGTCATACGAACGATGCGTACTATCATAGTTTTGGATAAATTTCAGGTAAAAATATTGGCCAAATTTGCGGGCTTGCATTCATTTAACCAAAACAAACAGAATTTATTTAAAAAATTCACAACAAATACAATACACTGATTATCAGCCTCATTTTGCAGCTTGTGCAAAATATAGTAAGTAAAGTTAGTGAGTAAATTTTTTTAGGCTCTTTGAGCAACAGCAACTTGCGCACCCAAATCCAAAAAATACTCTCTACGAGGCTCTTTACTTACTTTAGGCTTTCCCGACTTTTCAAACAAGTTTTCAATGAATCGGTCTTTGGCACGAAGTTGCTCATGTGCTTCTTTCAATGCGTCTTTAAAATAGCTCAACTCGTTTCGGTAAAAATCAATTTCATCTTGCATTTTCTCACGCATAGCCCTGATTTCCTCTTTTATCTCCTCCTTCCAGTCTCCCATTTCAGGCACTTGATTCAAGTTTAGTTTACTTGTTTTTTGTTTTTCATAAAAAAAATCTATTGGCACTTTAAAAAGTGTGGCCAACAGCTCTATTTTTTCATCACTCGGATTGGATTTACCTACCTCGTAATCAGATATTGCAGCAGATGTAACGCCGATTGCTTGCGCAACATCCTTTTGCTTCATCTTATTTTTAGTTCTCAAATCCTTGATTATCAAACCAATAGTTTTTTTATTCATATTTTTTTGCTTTTTTTTAAAGTGATTACTTGTTTTTTACTTTTTTATACTTGATATTTGTACAAGTTAAATGACACGGTAAAAACACGGTCAAAGCTAATTAAAAAACAAGTGAAATACAATTGAATTATGAGTAGCGAAAATCGTGCCATTGATAATAACAGTGTGTTTGAGCGGTACAATCGCATAAAACGACGCTCAGACAAAACTGCTGTGATTGACGCTTTTTGTAAAGAAACAAAACTGAGTAGAGATTATGCCATTTTTATAATTGGTCACAAAAAAATGAGCGTGGCACAAACGAAGAAATTAGTAAAGGCTTTGAAAAAAGTAGTTGAAGTATAAGTACCTGAATTGTTTGGTTAAAGTGTATTTAGTGGTTTTTTTTTAGTGTGTGTTGTTTGTATTTATTGGTCAGCGCGTTGTCGTGTTGGCTAATACAAGGCGGAAAAGTCCGCAATAAGTTCTTTAGTTTGTGATAGGCCGTAGTGCTGGTGTGGCTTCCTCTGACTTGCTTAAATGGCTGGGTTATGCCAAAGTACGCGGGAAAGGTATGGGGGCATTGGTTCAATCCCAATTTACGGCCCATATTTGGAGAGAGCCGAATATCAGTATAAGTGTAGCTGGCAATTGCACTTATCATTCGGACGTATGTGTGTTGTAGAAAAGCCTGACGGTGGGGAAAGACCCACAATTATTGCGGGGTAGAGCAGTTGGTAGCTTGTTGGGCTCATAACCCAGAGGTCACAGGTTCGAGTCCTGTCCCCGCAACAGAGGTAAGGTAGAAATACTTTCAATGGTTGGCCGCATTATAGGCTGGAGGTTAGCACGGTGGACGGCGCATTTTTTTAGGAATAATTAAGATGCCTTGTCGTGGGTTCAAGTCCCACCTAACCACAAATATTTTACTAAATCGTTATTAGACAATGGGGATTTTAATTGTAGTGGGAATAATTGTAGTTGTGTTTATTGGTTTGGAGTATCTCAGGCCAAAAGACGACGACGATTACTTTCCGCCAAGAGCTGGCACACTGCCATAGTGAGCAGATTTTATTCATAGATTAATTTTGGTTTTAACAGACCTTATACGTTGTCGGCAATGCTAACAACGTATGCAATGCGGCACTTGTGGCCATGCCGCGAAACGTTCTTTTTGGCCGATTATTTACAAAAAAAAAGAGCCTATACGCTGGAACGTATTCGGCTCAGAGGGTAATAATTCTTATGAGAAGCCAAGGTAAGACTTTTTTCGTTACCGAGCAAGAAAATCGAAAGTTATTTGATTTTCTTGCAATTATGAGAGGCAAAGGTTATGCTATTCGAGTTGGAAATTAGGCTAAACCAAGCTCATTACGGCTTAATGGCTTTAATCGCCGAAAAAATTGCCGAAAAGTACGAACAGATGCAAGACGCAAGTCCTGCACAACAACGGAGAATAGTGCATGAACAACGTCATTTGGAGAGGCTACACAGGTCTTTATCAATTGACAGATTAAAGTAACATATCACCCAGTGCCGAAGCAGTGCGCAATGTTAAGGCAAATTAATACGGTCTAAAATCGCAAAAAAATACGATTCTTAGCACTGGGGGGAGAACTACGTCTTTTCTTGATTTTTTTTTGAAAACGGTACTGTACTGTAAACGGCCTTTAGGCTTTATCTCAAATCAATCAAAAATGTTCAAATGTTCAATATGTTTCTGTACTGATGTTCTATGTACTATGTTCTTGTACAAAAAGCGCGAAACAAGTTTTTTGACCGCCCAACGCCCGTTGGCTGCAACACATTCACAATCACACAATTTTTCTTCAATTCTCACCATGAAATCAACAACAGCAAATACCTCTGTAGAGGTTATGTGCAATTGCCCAATATGCGATAGTTACGTGGATATATTGCCACAAGTTAGTGAAATACTTGGCGATGACCACCGCGCAGAAAATTGCGACAAACAAGTTACTTGTCCAGATTGTAATGAAGATTTTATTGTCACAGACATTAATTTTTAACACACATCTCACCATGAAAAAATATTATAGCGTCGTCTATTTTTATAGAGCGAACACAAAATTCAGCAAGACAATGCTCGTAGAGGCAATTTCTGTAACCGATTCGGAAGCGGCCGTAGTTTTTCATTTTCAGGAGCAGGTCCAAAAAAAGCTGGTGCACAATTTCTCCGTGAAGTCGGCTAAACCCGTCAAGTATTTTTCGGTTTCGGGCATAGGTAAGCACGCTTATATTATCAAGTATTTGTATGAAAACATGACACTGGACGGTTCAAAAGTGCGTAAGTCTTATACGCAAGAAGTGTTTTTTTCCGACACGTTTGCCGAAGCCTACGATTATGCGGAAGAATTTAAAGATTCAACTGCAAAAATTGCAAGTATCACCTTATCCAATTACGAAGGATTTATCGCACTGACCGAATCAACGGAAGAAATGCCTGCGGAGGAGGTGCACAATGGCTAAGAAAACAACTGCCCCGCCGCTCAACACAGACATTTTTGGGCTTAATCAATTGATTGAATTGGCAATACGTGAATGCGACCCTCGTATTACAATCATGTTCACTGACATAAAATTTACTGTTAGAAAAGATACTTTTGATTTGGATATCACAGTGTTTTACGACGAACAATATAATAATTGCAGTGAAAGGGTATTGGACAAAAAGCAAATTTGTCAAACCGACATTGATTCCATTGCATTTGAAATTGCTTCTTGGTATCAAGAAAAGAATGGGCTTCTTCCTTATAAAAAGGAGAAAGTAGATGCCCAATCCCCTATCAATCTCAACATTTAATCATTCACAAGGCGTACACAAGTACGCCTTATCCCCCTAAAAATCATGTTTTCAACGATAAGACAAATGTTTACAGGCCTGTTTACAGGTCGTAAACAGAAAGATTGTGCCCGCGAAAAATTCATTCCTTCTACGTTTTTGCTGCCCATAGACCCCGCCAAACGCCAAACAATCACGATTGAGTTTGACACCGAACGCTGCAACATCACTTCAAGTATTGACTCGCGCCAGAAGGTCGTAAAGCTTTTGCGTACGTTCTCGAGCAAAGCTGATGAATCAGAAATGTATGCTTCTGAAATCGTGGCAGCACGCTACGGTCAGGCGCAATACGAAATCATGCGGGATACCGATACAGCCACGGCCTTTGCGGCCACGGCGGCCAAGCGAGAAGCCGCCTATTGTGAATTGTCGAACTACATTACAATCAATGGCTTATGAGCAGTTTTATAACCTATCGTGGAAAATTTGAGCGCGGAACATATATGTGGATATATAAAGTTTGGCGAAATAATGTTCTGAAAGAAGAAACTGGCTATTCAAAGCCAAAGGGCGGCCAAGAAAAAGCCGATAAAAACGAGTTGATGCGAGACATTTTTAGGCGATTATTCGCCTACGGCCAAAGGTATTCTCCAGCTAACTTGCATTCTATTGAATTTTATCTAACACCCGACCCAGCAGATAAGTCTAAAGATACATTGTTGTTCATAATGAAACCATTGCGTGTAGAATATACGGCCGCGTATGACAAGCAAGTGAAGTATGTAGATGAAGCTGGCCGCACACCTTATGCGTGTTGGCAGGAAATCGTAGATTCTGCGTATAAGCCACCCGAAACGGTGGCCGTAGATGCAAGTTCTGGCGTGTTTTTGCTCCCGACCGCGACAACAAGACCTATTGGCACGGCTTCGGCTGTGCCTCTCCCAACAGGCCCCGCAGCCAAGCTCATTAGCTTAGACCGATACGACCAGCCTTTCCGCACCCTTCCCGAAATATTAAAGTACGTGGAAGATGCCCAAAAATCAGGATTTACAAGCGAACAGGCCAACCACTGGTACATGACTTTTATCCAGAAAAACGAAAAGAAAATTAAGTTCTGATGGCCAAAAAAAATGAACCTGCTCCTCGCTATCCCGAAGCGCAAGACCTCGAAGCCGCCGTAATTGGTGCGCTGCTCGTCGAATCTGATGCGTGGCTGGTCGTGGCCGACTTTCTGAACGATGATTGCTTTCACGACAAGCGTAACCGTGCGATTTTTGCGGCCATTTTTGCGCTGGCTGTTGATAGGCAAAAGATTGACATACTGACTGTTAGCGAAAAGTTAAAAGCACTTGGCTTGTTTAATGAGGCTGGTGGGTTGTCATACATACTTGCTTGTACGAGCAATGTGCATTCGGCTGCGAACATTGAAGCGCATGCCCGCATTTTGGCGGAAAAATCCTTACGCCGCAACATGATTCGGGTGGCTGATAGTATGAAAGACGCGGCATTTGACGAGACAGAAGATGTATTCGTGCAGCTTGACCGCGCAGAAAAGCAATTGTTTGAAGTGCTCAATGGCTTTTTGGCGAAAAAAGTACAAACAATGGTTACGCTTTCTAATCTTTTCATAGAAGACCTGAAATCCAAATCACAGATCCCCGACGGCCTCACAGGTGTACCCTCAGGCCTGACCTCACTCGATCGCATTACGTCGGGTTGGCAGAATACCGATTTGATTGTTTTGGCGGCTCGCCCAGGCATGGGCAAAACGGCCATGATTGTAACCATGGCTATCAACGCAGCCAAGATGGGCAAAAAAATTGCTTTGTTTTCATTGGAAATGTCAGCACTTCAACTGGTTTCAAGGATTTATGCTAACGAGTTGGAGCTTGATTCAGCTTGTTTTCGCAAAGGCGAATTGACCGAACCCGAATGGGCAAAAGTCTATCGTGAAGCTGGCCGCATTTCTGAATTGCCGATATACATCGACGATTCAGCAGGTCTAACCGTATTGCAAATTGCGGCTAAAGCGCGACGAATCAAAGAGACTTACGGCTTGCACGAAATCATAATTGATTATATGCAACTTGTATCTGTCCCAGAGAGCAAAGGCCGTCAATCCAACAGAGAGCAAGATATAGGGTCAATCAGTCGGGGCTTGAAAATGTTGGCCAAAGACTTGGACGTGCCCGTCATTGCCCTTTCGCAGTTGAGCCGCGCCGTGGAGAGCCGCACCGAAAAACGCCCTATGCTTTCGGATTTGCGTGAATCGGGTTCGATTGAGCAAGATGCCGACATGGTAGTTTTCTTGTATCGCCCCGAATACTACGGAATAACAGTGGACGAAAACGGCACCAGCACCATAGGCACAGCCGAAGTGATTATTGCCAAGCATCGTAACGGCGATTTGGACACCGTGAACACCCGATTTTCGGGTAAACACTCAAAATTCAGTGATTTGAGCGACGACGTTTTTGCAGCGTGGCCGAAACCATTTGAGACAGCGACGGCGTGGCCGTCAGAACGCCCGCCCGAAGCCTTGCCAAAAATCCCTGATAATTCTAATTCTATCAGTTCATTTGAAAATGATAAACCCCCTTTTTGATTTATGACACAAGAAAATAAAATTCAATTTTTAGCTGAATTTTTTGCTAAAAAAGAAATAGATGACGATGATTTTTTTGAACAAGAGCATTATGCTGCGCAAAATTATTATCATTGTTTGTATCGAAAATATTCATCTGAATTTTCGCCTGAATGGGCTAAAACCATTGCATTTCAAGAAATTATCGAATGGGTACTTGATGATAATTTTGAAAATAATTTACAATCGCCTTACGGCAATAAATCTTTATTCCAATGTTAATTTTACCAAAAACTTCTACCCTATTATTGATTGTGATAGCTTTATTATCACTGCTTATTGGTTTTGTTTTTCGGTCAGAACAACTTTCACAACAAGCCTACAAAAAAGGCGTAAACGATGGCATTACTTGCGCACTGGATACGGTCAATAAAATAGTTGCAAAACAGCTAAAATTTGGCAAAAATTCCACAAAACTTGTGATACAAAGCACTGACACATCAGTTTACATTTTGTCGAATAAAACGCTAAAAACTCACAAATGATATGGATATTTTGTTTGAAGATAAATACGTTTCATTTGTGTTGGGCGACAACAAAAAAGTAATGTCTCAGTTTGGAGAAAAGGTATTCGATTTGGCGTGTTGCGACCCGCCCTATGGCATTGGCCAAAATTGGAAAAAGGACAAGCATCACAAGCACAATAAATTGAATCATAAGTTTAATGATTCGCGGCCTGATTCGGAATATATTGATTTGGCTACGCGCATTTCCACTAATCAAATATTTTGGGGCTGGAATTATTATTGCGACTTGCTGCCACCTACCAACAATTTGATTTTTTGGGACAAAGGCATTAACCCAAAAACCCAACACGGTTCGGCGGGCGAATTGGCTTACACCAGCATTACGAAGTATCCGCTCATCAAATATGAAGTGCTTTGGAATGGCTGCGTCCGACACGAGAATTACCCAAAAATTCACCCACATCAAAAACCCGTCCAGCTTTACAAATTGGTTTTCAACGATTTTGCAAAACCAGGGGAACGGGTAATTGACCCGAACAGTGGCAGCGGTGCATCGGCAATTGCCGCCAGAGAAATGGGATTGCGGTGGCTTGGTATCAAAAAGGATTTGACCTTTTTGAACGACTCGATTAAGTGGTACAAACAGCATTTTGCACAACTCAGATTAGCATGATTACACACGGCTCACTATTCTCAGGCATTGGCGGATTTGATTACCCGGCCGCAATGATGGGTTGGCACAATGTATTTCAGTGCGAAATCGATACTTATTGCCAAGACTTATTAAGTCTTCGCTACCCCAATACCCGAAAGCATTTTAACATTTTTGATTTTGACGCAAAAATTTATGAAAACAAAATCACGGTATTATCTGGAGGCTTCCCCTGCCAACCTTTTTCAGTCGCGGGAAAACGAAATGCCCGAAACGACGACCGCCACTTGTGGCCAGAAATGTTACGAGTTATCGATGAAATCAAACCGTTATACGTCGTGGCAGAAAACGTTTCTGGAATCCTTACTGCTGAAAACGGATTGGTCATCAAACAAATACTTGCTGACTTGGAAAGTCTCGGCTATCACACCCTCATATTGGAAATTCCAGCTTCGGGGGCAGGCGCACCCCACGAGCGTAAGCGAATATGGTTCGTTGCCCACGCCGCGGGCGCAAATGACGGCAGCCATTTCAGAACGGCGCAAGAACGACAAACATCGCAATTTAGAAGTGATTTTGTCGAGGGCAATACTACCAACGCCCACGGTGAACGATTCTTACAACCAAGGTTCACCCTCACAACTGAAACGCGAGACAATCAATCTGAATTGTTATGGCGTAATCATTGGAGAACCTGGCCCGTTAAACCCAGCCTTTGTAGAAATCATGATGGGATACCCGACGGGCTACACAGACATCAACTTAAAGGACTTGGTAATGCCATAGTGCCACAAGTTGCTTACAGAATATTTCAATCAATCCAATATGCTCATGGAAGAACAACGTAAAATGCTTCATGCTTACATGGAGTGGCATAAGCAACAAGGCTATATTTCGCATAAAGACTCAGACATAGACGAATTTCTTGCAAGTTACAGCCCTTCAATCAATCAATCTTTAGACAAATTGTCTGACGAAGCCATAAAAGTACAGGCTCAAAAAATGACCACATTTCCCAATATGTGCTACCCCGATACTCTGATGGAAATCCAATGTGGGTTAGCTTATGAAAAAGGGGCTAAATGGTCAAGAAATATTCTGATGGCTGAAATTGAGCAAAGATTGGGCAATGTTAATTTATTCCTTGATTACTTAGATGCCGAAATTGTAAAGGCAAACAATTTCGGCAGTACGTTTCAACATAAAGAGAATGATTTAAACGCTGCTGCAAAATGGTATTGTATTGCCGAAGCTCTTTTGGTAGCAAAGGAAAAAGCTGTTGAAATATTGAAAGTACACAACTCTTGACAAAATTAATTAAACCCCCAAGCCCGTGCAAAAGTGCGGGCTAAACCCCCGAAAAAATTATGAGTAGAGTAATTTCATTTTCAAGACAATATCCTGCAAACCACCCAAAAGCAGGACAACCAACTTTTTTTGTTGAAAAAATTTACAATGCCATTTACCGAAAAAAAAACAGGTGATTGGAGTGATGCGCTGGGAACAACTACTGATTACGTTGTAGATTTAGATACCACAATTTGCGATGTTAAAAATACTACTATTCGCAAGGGACAACGATGGCGCGAAGGCGACAAATTTAGCCCGCATGTTTGGTCAGGGAAACCATATCGGAGTAAGCAGATTACCATTGCTCCAGATATTACTATCACTCAAATCTATGATATAGAATTAGTAATACGAGGCGACCATAAAGAGTTTATTGTTTCGCAAAACGGGGAAATAATTACAGGATATTCCATTGAAACATTGGCCAATAATGACGGGCTTTCGCTTGACGATTTTTTGGCATGGTTTGATAAACCGTTTCAAGGTCAAATTATTGGCTGGTCTGAGGAAATTTTATATAAAATTCCTGTAATGGAGAACGAGGATTATGCTATTGATGCTCACAGTTGCAATTTTACTTGCGATAGCGAAGGTGTTTATTCGTGCGATGTTTGTGGAAAAAGAAGCGAATATTACAACTACAGAAGTGATAATTTTTAACTCTCGAAAATATATCCAACACCCCAAAAAACCGCACTCACACGCGGTTTTTTTTTATTAAAAAAAATCGTAAAATATAGGTATAAACAGAAAAAATAATGTAAATTTATGTGTTTAAAAATTGTAAAAAACAACGTGTATGTCAGAGGTAAAAGATTAGCATGAACGACCTTGACGAAAACGTAATTAAAGCCTTGTACACTTATTGAATGAATAACGTATGGCAACACGCGAAAAAATAACACAAGACGGTAAACAACTTGTTCATTTTTTAGGATTTGGACAAAAAGATTATGCCTTGTGCGGCCAAGATTTGGCTGGAGATAATTTGTTAGGATATGAGGCAAGTCAAACCACAAACGAAAAAGTAAATTGCCCTGATTGCATTGAAATTGTGGTCTATTGCAAAAAAATAAAGTATTCGGAGTATCATCTATTAAACTCTTAATGTATGGCTATAAAAACAGAGAAATTGCAAGAAGGTTGGGTTGTTTTTACCCGATTTTATTGTAAAGAAGGATTTTGGGATAGAGTCATTGGAGACCAAGCCAATAACCCGAATAATCCGCATAAAAGCAACATTTCTTTAAATTCGTTTGAAAGCTATTGGCGATGCAATACAGGTAAGTGGATAGAGCAATCTTGCTTGTCTCCCCGAAACTCAATTTTACCAATGATTAATGAATTTGGAGAAGAGTTTACCGCCGAAGAAATTTTGGATGAATTACAACGCATAAACCCAATAATTAGTTATGAATATGAAGACGAAAATTAAACCCTACATTAAATCGTAATTTATATGCCACTTATTATATTTTGTGTAATCGTATTTATTGTTATGATTGTGGACAATTATAATATTAAAAAAGATATAAATGCCACAAAAAAAGCTCCATTTAATAAAAATGATGCCGAGTTTTTTTATAAGAATTTTAACAAATTTAATTAGCTATGTGCGTAACAATTGTTGCAAACAATGGTGAAATTGAAATAGAAACACAACGTCAATTTTTTGAGCATTTTGGTTTTAAGATTGACGAAGATGTAGATAATGATTCTCCATTTTTTGATTGTTGCTTATGTAATATGGATATTGACGGGGTTTTAAAAAACTTAAATATCCCTTACGAAATGGATGATAACGGTTCTGATTTTATTATAAGATAATTATGAAATTTTATCCACATCAATTTTATAGCAAACATACGCATACCGACGAAATCCCAATTGGAAAAACGGTCGTTTTTCAACCAAAATATTTAATAGAAGGGAGTTTTGTAGGTGTTGTAACAAGTCATCTGTATGCACGAGTATTAATCATTGAAAGTCTTGATAAGCAACATAAATGGTGGATAAGTACGGGGCGCGTAGTGGAAAATATGACAATGGACCAGGCTTATCAATACTTTGAATTGGGTTTGAATATTCGTCATAAATCCTTTGCACCAGGAACGTATATTGAAAAGCACGGGGAATTTTCTTTAATTACCGAATTAGGTAATTGCATTTCTGTTGAAGAATATTATGCGGCAATGTCCACGTACCAAGATTATTGGGAAAAATGGAATAAGGGTTGGAATTTATTTTAAAATAATTATGGAATTAACACATTCATTTCAAGCACCAACAGAATATAGAAGTGACATCACTTTTGAGTTAAAAAAAGGAGGCATATTTGACAGGGCTACTATGTATAAAAGTGATAGAAAAACATCATTAGGAGTAACTGTAGTTCAAATATTCGGCAATACAGGAAGTGAGTCATCTATTACTATCCCTATTGACGAAGTAAACAATTTTTGCAAAGAATTACAGCAATTTTCTGAAAAATTAAAACTAATAGAGACATGAGTAAATACTTATTAGGAATTAACAAAAAACAAAAATGGTACAGTATGGATATTTTTTCATTAGTGCCTGTGTTTGAGTACATAAAAGCAGACGAACAAAGTACCAGTAATTTTTGTTTTCGCTGGTTATTTTTCACTGTGTGGACAATTGATAGTTTGGAATTTGAAATTGCAATAGTAGCAAGTACGCACTGGGGTATAGGTGTAATTGGTTTATTACCATATTTTCGATGGTGCGTTTGTATCCCATGCCCTGATAAATTAGGAATTTGGATTGATAGAAATTTTTCCCGTTCAAGGGATTATGATTGATAATATTTTGTAAAAATGAAGAAAGTTGATAGCATTTTTGTCAGCAATACCTTGCATCAAACTCCTTGTTGTGTGCCGTACTTTGGTCAAAAAATAATGGTTGGTCTTTCTGGTGGGATTAACTCAATGGCTGTGCTTTGTGATTTAATTGAATCCAAAGCAAAACCTGCTGAATTACATTTATTTTATGCACATTTTGCCGAACACTCACCAGATACTTTTCAATTTGTTGCTGATGGTATTAGGTATGCAAGAAAGCATTTTGATAATGTAAAAGTGAAGATTACAAGCAATTCAATACTTCGATACTTTAAAGAGCAAAACCTTATACCACACCCAATAAATAGCCCTTGCAGTAAGAATTTGAAAATAATACCAATGGCTGTTTACTGTTTTGAAAATGGTATAAAATACGATTTAGTTGGGTATGTCAAACACGAATTAAAAAGGCGTGGCGAAAGGCAACAAAAAGTAATGCAGGTTGATATGTTTACTCCTGAAAAACATTACACTATTGGTAGCTTTACAGATGAATGGTGCTTTGATATTGTAAAAAAACACATAGGTTGGTATCCCAAAATTTACGATATAAAAGACGAAAATGGCAAAAGAATATTTAGCCACAATAACTGTTTGCCTTGCAAAAATATGAATCCTAAAGACTTTGCAGCAGTAGCAGAATTTTACCCAGATAATTATTTAAGGGCTTTGCAACTAAGCCAAGAACTTAAAAAGTTTTGGGGAAGGTCAGAAGATGATTTTTATTTTACGTTTGAGGGACGTGAATTAGGTCAGCCGTCCACCTGCAACGATTGTCGGTGGTAACATAACGTTAAAATAACAAATATCTCACTGATATTGGAATTTATTTTAAGAGTGAAAAAAGACGCTCACAGTGGTCACTGCGTAGAATCGTGTAAGGATACTGTTACGGTTGAAATGACTCCGTTCACTCTTATTTCATAGGCTTAGAAAACATTCAATTTAAAACAAAAGTGTATGTTACGATTATCTGAAATGTCGGAAGACCAAAAAGCAAAATTTTATCGCTTTTACGACAAAAAAAATGGTTTTTTAGAACCTTTTGAAAACTTTAATGAGTTTGGATTAAAATTCCCCTTATATTATCTCCAAGAGTTAGGGCCTATGGTCTTATTTTTTCCATTGGAAATAGCGGCTCAATACGTTGATGTTGCAACGAAAAGCCTTATTGATGACGGGATGAATTTTGGCATTCTTATTGATGGCGGGATTAGGCTTGGCACTCTTATTGATGATATTGATTTAACCGATTTGGAAATTTTACAGAAATTAAACGCTACTTCGTGTGGAAATTTGGCCTATATCGCTATGTTTTCCCACCATCAAGTTTTGCGATTGGAAGCCGAAAAACAGATTTCTGCATTAAGGAATACTGTTCTTTCTAATATGAAAAAGCCAGAGGTAATTGAGGCTAAAGACGAGATAATTGCTTATGTTACTGACTTAAATAACGGGTCATTACATCCAATTGTCAAACAACTGATGGATTATCTTGAATCATTATCATTATCATTATAATTATGGAAAATATTCCCGTGACTTTAAAAATTGTCTGTCAATTATTAAATTGTAAAAATGAAAAAGCAGGCCAAAAGATACGAGAAGTACGCGAACAATTGATTTATGCACGAATCAAAAAACTTAATCAATCTAATTCAGAATTGATGAACCCGAAGGCGAAACCGCCAGTATTTTTGTCTGATTTTTGCAATTATCATTTGTTGGATTACAACCAATGTGTCACGATTTTGCGAGAAAAAAACATGATTTGAACAACAAAAAACCTGTAAACAACCTGCGTTTACAGGTTTTTTATTGTTTTTAATTAAAATTCCGCAAATGCCTGTTTTTGCGGCAAATGCCTGACGGTATATTTTTTTTATTCTCAACTTTCCACCCTCAATTAAATAGTAATTAAGCGGTCGGAAATGAAAAAAACGTGGTTATGGATTGGTAGTATATTAGGGCTTGGCTTTTTGGCCGTTAAAGCTGGCGGCTACCTTAATTTGGGTAATGAAATTGTAGTGGAAACGTCAAGTTCGTTTTCAGGCACTTTATTCGGCGGGCTTACGATTAAGACCAATGTTATTATCAAAAATCCCACCCTTAAATCCATTCAAATTTCCTATCCATTTGTGCGCGTGCTGACTGCAAAAAAAGATGGTGCAGAACTTGGCACGTCCAACGCTAATCCGACACTAATTACTATACCAGCTTCTGCGCAAATCCAGTCTCCAAACGACTTTCCGACGTTTGAAATAAAAATGCCATTGACAACACTACTAGCATCTGGAACAGCAATTTGGAACGCGATAAAAAGCGGAACTGTGCTTGTCATTGCGACAAGTTTTCGGGCAATTGTAGGCGGTGTTGCGGTGGAAGTTCCTACGCAATACGAGGAACTCTCCGTAAAAGTGTAACGGCTATGAGGGTAGGCAAACGTGTATTAGCGGCTGGCGGTGAGCGGTTCGACCAATTTTTTGGCCCTGCCGAAGATGTGGTAATTACTCATGTAAAAGAGGGCTTAACCACCAGCAAAACAGTAGATTATATGAAAGATATAATCTATCGGACACTATACCAAACCGAGCGCATTGCGCCTGTTTTGCAAGGAAAAAACCTATACGAAACTTGTCAAAATATATGGACTTTTTTATTCCATTACGTTCAGTATCAGGAAGATAAAAAAGGAGTTGAGCAGGTGCGGCGGCCTTACGCAATGTGGCGCGACAGAATAACGGGTGTTGATTGTGATTGCTACACTACCTTCATTTCCAGTGTATTAACAAATCTGAGAATACCTCACTACATACGTCGTTCAAATAATTTGAATGCCGTACAAATTGACAAAAAGAATGACTACCAACACATCTACGTGGTAGTTCCTGACGGCAGGAAAACGATAATAATCGACCCTGTTTGTCATGAGTTTAACAAAGAATATGATTATTACGATATAGACGATACCTATATGGCAGAATTACAAGAGCTTGGCGGTTTGCCTAATACAAATACACTTGGTTGTCCAGGCAATCCTGATTGTGGTTGCAATCAACCTCAGCAAATGAATGGTTGGATTAGTGATGCTGCCAATGCAGTAGGTAGTGGCATTAGCAATGCTGCCAATGCAGTCGGGAGCGGTGTAACGCAAGTCGTGAATCAAATTGGTAATACGGCTGCTGGTCAGCTTTTCCGCAACGTGCGCGACGAAGTTCGAGACGGCATTAAATTTACCATCAAAGAATTTACGGACGGTGCTGGAAAAGTGATTCGCTTGGTGAATCGCTACACAAACCCTGCTACAATCACTGTCCGCAACGGTGTTCTTGCCGCGATGAAGGTTGATTTATTCAATTTTGCCGAACGCGCCAAATGGGGGTATTTGACCAAAGAACAAGCAATGTCGAAAGGCTTGTCTGCTGATTCTTGGGACAAAGCCAAAAATGCTTTGGATTTTCTCGAAGAAAAATTCTGGCAAATGGGCGGCAAACGCCACAATTTGAAAAAGGCTATTCTAAACGGCAAAGGTAATAAAGGTTGGGGCGGTTCGTATGTTGTTCCAATGGATGCAAGCACGCTGAATAACAATGAGTTTGAGGACGAACAAGAATATGCCTTGGATAAGGCAATAATTCTTACGCCTGCGGAATTAGCGTTACTGTGCGGTGCGCTCGACGACAAAATTTGGGGTGCGGGCAAAGAAGCAGGTTTCCAGCCAATTGTCCAAGTCAATGGACAATGGAAAGCTAACCCTGCGTATGATTGGGGAAAAGTATATGAAAACCTGTTAGTTCACATATATGGCTCGTACACTGATGCTGCTACTCCTGCTTGGAACTCAGTGTATTATACCAAAGACATTAATGGCAATAAAGTGCCATTCAAGTACATAGAATCTGTTGGGTTGAAACCAGGTTGGGATGAGGCACGCCGTAATCAGTTTTTGTATGAATACGGTTACTTGGCAAAGCCATATTTACACACAGGAGGAAATTTGGGTGTTGATGAAAGACGCTACATTCTACCATTACAGGCTATGGGGATTCATGCGCCAGGCGCATTGCCCGCAATTACAGACAAAAACGGCAATCCGATTGCTGGCAGCCAAACAATGGGCGAACCTGTTTCGGCAACCGTTGTCATTGCTGCGGCATCTGGTCTTATTGGCACTGCCTGCACAATGCTGACTACATTCAAAAAGCCCCTATCTGCATCTGGGCAATGCGTTCCGCCACAAAAACCAATTCCGACGGGAAATGCTGACATAGACAGTGCGGCAATGTCTTTTTACAATACACAACTATCCATTTGTGCGGCTCAAAGTGCTGTTGCTAACGTTGCTTCAACGGTGGCAAGTACAGCAGTACCAACGGCGCAACCTGCAAGCACTGCACAAGCAACGCAAACGGCTCAAGCACCACCTGCAAGCACTGCACCAGCAGCAAGTACATTGCCTGCGACAACACCGCAAGCCTTGCCACCCGCAGGCTCTGACGGCAAAACAAATAACGCTGGAGATGTTGAAAAAACAGGAAATACAGTTCTGTATGTAGTCGGTGGGGCTGCGTTAGCCGCAATTACAGTGGCTATTATCAGCAGCAGCAAAGACAAAGGTAAGTCACAACGAAAGTCAAGCGGCACAATGAATGGTTTGGGGCAAGCCGATATTGGTAAAATTGCCAAAAAAGCGAAATCCATTCGCAAAGATGGTGAAGACTGGACTTCTGCTTTAAGCCGTGCGGCTGGCAGCAAAAAAAAGTCTGCAAAAAACAAAAAACCAACCTCTCAAAAAAGTAAAAAATTAAGAATTTAATCAATTATAACAATGCCAAAAGATAACAAAAAAGGAAAAAGTGGCGGTACAGCCACTAAGCGCATGAAAGCTACAGATACCGCTTATCATGTTGGCGCAGGAGCTGCGGGCGTGCTTGTTGGCGCAGCCGTTGGCCGCTATGCTTTGGGGCTGGGTTTAGTTGCGTCGGTTGCTGCGTGGTATTTCAATGAGCCAATGCTTGCCACTGCTGGCGTAGGTGCTATTGGTAGCGGCGTGATGGCCGCAGGAGCTAACGACAAGCCCGTTACCGATGGTTCGTTCAAAGAAGAAGCCAAAGCCAATTTGAAACAGCTTACCAGCGGAGCAGGTCAAAGTGTATTCATTGACAAATATGCCCCAAGTGCAGCAGAAAAATTGGGGATTGGTTCAGGTGCGGCGGCTCGTGCGGCTGCGGCGGCTTCCGTGAATGGCTTGGGCCGATTACCGTACAACACGTATCTGCCAAGCACCCCGACCGTAGTTCCGACGACCATTCCAACCACGCCCGAACAGGCGCAACAATGGTTGGCCGCCAACAATTACGACAGTAAGCCAATGAATGGCATGCCTGTAACAATGGGTAAACTTCCAACAACAATGGGTGGTATGCCAGTAACAATGGGTAGTCCCAAGAGAAAATTCAAAAATATTGGGTAATCTCAAAACCTAATATTGTGTAATTAAATCATTACTAATTTGTATTTTAAATCATCATCAAAAAATGTATAATCCAAGTCAATTAAAGCAATTAGCCCTTGAAACAATTGGGGGTTCGGCCATTTCTGGAGAATTTGACATCAGACCAATTGAGGGCACGGCAAACTTCACGGTTCATTGCGACCCTTCGCAAATTGTTGATACTACTTTGTACACTCTCTTAAAAGAAGTGGCTGCTGGTTTGAAAAAAGTGCGTGATAACAAATTGTTTTCGGCCAAACAAATCAACCCATCTGGTGCAGCTATTCAAAATGCTACAATCAACTTCTTTGAGAGCGGCGACATTATTCGCCCAGGTATTACCAACGTTCAAGGAAATAAAATTTCTTCAACAGAGCCATGTATTATTTATTCAATGAGCTTGCTCACAGCCGAACAAGCTGCTGATAATGTGGCCATTGGTGATTATAATGTGGCCGATGCTTCTGTGTTGAATGGTTTAGTTGATTTGACAGCAGGTGATTCTAAAGCTGTCAAGGATTTGTCAGCTCGTTTGTTCCACACAGTTCCAAATTCGCCAAATCCTGCTGGTACGCACTATTTCACAAGCCCAATGCTTGCCAAAGCAGGCACTGACCTTGGCGTTACGTTGCGCATCGTTTCATCGTCAATTCCTGCCCATTTGGTTGGCCGTGTTGATTTGGGTATCCTTTTCTTAGGATAAAAAAGCATAGAATAGATAAAACAAGAAAAGGCTGTTTTATCACAAAAAAACAGCCTTTTTTTTCAAACGAGTAAGCACTTGAATTACTATATACTATGCTAAATCTTGAAGAATACGTTATTCCATTGACCACGTTAGAAAACGACACAGTGCGTATTTCTAATACGCTACCTTCTGATGTTAGTGGTGTGTACAGCGTGGCTTTAGCTGCGAAAAATGCAACACAACCATACGCACGCGGCAGTGTTAGTCTAAAAATTGGAGGGAAAGAATTTTTACCTCGCGAATATCCTGCATCATTATTAGTGGCTTCCCCTACGGTTGCGCCAGATGCACGTCATAAAACAATTTTTGGTTCAAAAGCAGGTTCACCAGAAATATATACAATTACTTCAATGTCATCAATTGATATTGAGTACACCGATAAAGCTAATGCTTTAGTGACTTACGAAGCCACAGAATTGTATTTTGTTTTTAAAGTTCTCCGCAACAGGTCATGACAAAAGTTCGAGTAGTTAGTATAGTTGTGAACAAATCTGGTCAGCACAGTAACACCGTTTATCAAGTTCCGCGTAATGTAGATAAAGTTGAACAAATGGCTGTTGTTGCGCGTGGTTTGGGTGAAATAATGCAAGTGAATCGCATCTACTATGGTGTTGCGCCAGATGGTGAGTCAGGCGAAAGTTTTATTTTAACACTTGCAAATCAGCGTGTTGAGTCGTTTAAAAATAAAGTCTTGTTTTCTGCGGGTGCTGGTCAGCATTGTTATTATGCACAACCTGCTTCGTTCGGAACGCCTCAATTTGTGTACAACGGCCTAACTGGTGGATTTTTGTTAGTTGGTACTGAAACTGTTACCGATGCTTTGACGGGTTATGCACAAGATTATAACCTCTACAAGTCGTTGAATCCTAATCTTGGCAACATTGCCGTAAACGTGTCTCAACTATGATAGTCGGAAAACTTTCAGTGATAGAAATAGGCTTTGGCGTTGTGTATCAGCAAGATGTCAGAATGACGGACTTGTATCCAGATGCTTTTGCGGAAAGCAAACTCAACCCGAACACCAATTTTTCTGAACATCAACTAAACGGCACGCCCGACGATTTGATGGACGAATTTGTCGTGGCATTGCCCGAATCGGTCTTTTTTCCAGGGAAAAGCTATTCGATTGACTACACAGACAACGGCAATTTTGGCGCGTGCGCTTATCAGCTTGACATTGTACTGTATCACCATTTGACCGAAGAACAATGATAGACGATTTATCCTATATTTTTAATGGTGCAGCACCCGAAATCATCAAACGCAAAAAAGCCGATAAATTCAATTATCAGTTTGTTTGCGTGCAGGTTGCGGCTGGAGAATCTTTTGTCGTGGAAGGTAGCAATGATTATTTTTTCTTGACACAAGTTCCTGAAAATGTAATTGTTACGTCAAGTTCTGGTGTTTATAAAACCGTAGATTCTACGAATGTGCAGCAATGCGAACACACAGGTTCGCTAACAATTGTAAACAACGGGGAATCAGTCGCAACAGTTCGGGCCGTGCGACTGATTATAGAATCGGTAAAATCATTGTAATTTGCTGTAAACCAAGATGTTTACAAAAACACTGTAAATGTAAACAATTGTAAACAGATATGCAAAAGGAAAATAAAGGTACATACTCATTTCGGATAACTGACAAAGAATTTGAAGAAATAGAAGCTGCTATTGGTGAAGAAAGTATTGGTGCGGCTGCTAAAACAGCCTTGTTTGAAAAAATAAATACTGCTGGAAGTACAATGTCTGGTATTCAGACAGTTGCACAAGTAAGTCCGCAATACATTCAAGAGCAAATACAGGCAGGCATTCGCGCTTTTCAAGAGAAACAGCGTGTAGCTGCTTTGGAAGATTCGGTAAAACGCTTTGAATCACAACAATTAGAGCATTTGGCCAAAATCAAAGAGCTAAATAAGGAAATTGAAGAACTGGAAGAGCAAGTCGCTGACTATGAAGCTGAAAAAGAATCAGTTTCGTCTCGGAAAATAATGGCTGGAATGCTTTCTGATGCGGGTGGAAAGTTGGTGGAAAATCTTACGCCAAAAATATCCAACATGCTTGATGGGTTTATGAAACCGCAAACAATGGGTGCGCTCCCTGCTGCTCCTGCTATAACTCCCGAACAACAAAAATATATAGACTTAGGCGAATGTCTGTGTATCATGTATCCCGAAGAATTGACGCGCGAAAAAGTCTTACAAGTAATCAATGTTTGGGCTTCTACGCCGCGTGGTGCTGAAACCATAGATGTATTTTACAACTCAATGATAAACAGTCAAAAAGATGAAAACACCAATCACGATACAGACGAATCTCCCAACAGTTGAAGCGATGAAATTGCAAAAACAATTGCAAGCACTTCACGACGATTTGGGCAGTGACGGCATCAAAAAACTGCTGTCCAAGTACGAAACAAGCGCAGTAACAAAGACGGCTGTACAGATGGCCGCTAAATAAAATAGCAGTATGGCCAAAGATAAAAAAAATCGTACAGGCCGCGAAGACCCGTTTGCTGCTTTAAAAGTAGCTGCTGGGTGGACGGCTTTAGGCCTCGTTTTTACAGGTGCAGGCTATGGCGTGTACAGACTTACTCGTAACACGGTGGCGGAAATTCGGCAAGAAAACACTGAAAATCAAACATCGGAATACGCTACGCCAGCCAATTACGCTGCTCGCCTGATGATAGCATTTCAACCGTCTGGGCAAGACTATGTACCAGATGGTACAGACGAGGAAGGCGTTTTGCAGGTCGCTCGTGAAATCCCTGATGCTAAAACTTATAAGGAAGTAATGGCCGCATTTTCACGCCTTACCAAAGGCCAAAACCTGAATGAAGTGGCACGTGACGAACTAAGCAGTATTTGGGGAAATGAGTATTACGACCAATGGATTATGATTTTGAACCAAAAGAAATAAAATAGCTATGGCTAAGAATAATAATAGAGCAACTCCAGAAGTATGGATTTCAAGAGGTCTTGGAATTGCGGCTTACCTTGCTGTCGTTGGCGGTGGTGGGATTTTACTGTATAAAGCGGTAAAGTCTGGTGTCAATGGCAATACTGCTGCTCCTGCCACACCTACCACTACAAGCAATCCCACTAAACCGAGCACTTCGGGTAGTTCATCGGGTGGCAGTAGCTTGCCCGCAGGCACTTGGCCAGTTAAGTATGGCGACAAAAACCTGAAAGTGAAAGAGATGCAAAAAGCAATATTGGCACTTGGTGGCTCGCCCGCCGCACTCATTAGTGCAAGTGGTGGTGCTGACGGTGTTTTCGGCGATGGTACTTATAACGCCTTGAAATTATTGGGCATGGGCAATACAGTGGCACAAGCTGATTTTACACGGATATTGGCTGGAGCAGTTGCGCCGCAAACACAAGCGGCCTTGCCTGCTTCGACTACTGCAAGCACCAGCAATATGGCTGATTCCCGATACGTGGACGAAGTGGACAACTTCTTTTTTGCAAACAAGTACGCTGTTGCCAAAACCGCTACATCTGTCAAAATGAAGCCATACGCTGAATCTACTACGTTGGCCAGCTTTTCCACAGGCCAAAAAATTGGCAATTTGTTAGGTATATCCACCGACATTAAGCCAGGGGATTCTTCTACTCGTTGGGCAAAAATTCGCTTATCCGACAACCGCACGGGTTGGGTATTTTCGGGGGCAATCAATTCGATAGACCGTGAAGATTTACTACAAGCTGCATTCGGCTCTTCGCCCCGACCAAGTGGTGCGCAAGCCGCTTACGTGGGTATGTCAGGTTTGCCCGAAAAAATGGTAGTGCTTGACCGAACAGCTTACGTTTGGAACGAAGCCCACAATGCTTCGGAATTGCTGCCCTCCAATACTGCAATCGGAAAATTGTTATCAGTAGATGACAATACAGGCACTGTTTTGGCTGTGGCTGACAATGGTATCAAGACCTCCACTGAATTAGCTAACGTAATTTTCTGGGATATTATCGATGGCTAATCATGTTCTTGCTTTTCAAAAAACCCTGAAATGGGAAGGCGGTTTTCAAAACCTACCAAACGACACTGCTAATTATTGCGATGGCAAGCTAATTGGTACGAACATGGGCGTTTCTGCTATAGGCTACAAGCAATACTTTGGGCGTTGCCCAACAGTTGCCGAAATCAAAGCTATATCGCAAGAAACGGCTGCCAATATTTTCAAAAAAAATTATTGGGACAAAGTGAAAGGCGACCAAATCAAGAATCAGTCAGTGGCCGAACTATTGGCAGATTGGGCGTGGGGTTCTGGACCTGTTACGGCCGTCCGCAAAGCACAACAAGCATTAGGGCTGACGGCTGACGGCGTTATTGGCCAAAAAACTTTGGCCGCGCTCAACGCCAAAGATTCTGCTAATACGTTTGTCGTACTTCACAAAGCGCGTGAAGAACATTTTCGCGCCATTGCGCAGGCTTCGGCTTCAAAAGCTGGGTTTTTGGATGGTTGGCTCAACCGACTCAATGATTTTGTCTATTCCCCCGACGGAAAAAAGCCGCAGCCGCAATAGCTATTACGATTGCTATTGCGGCCATTGGCGGCCTCGCCTATTGGAAGCGAAAAGAGATTAACGCATTTGTAACTAAGACATTCAATGGCAAAAAGAGGAAAAAGTAAATTTAGAAAAATTACCGAAATTGAAATTAAAGATGACCCAATTGTAGGGAATTTTTCTGTTTCTTTTTCAGCGCAGTACACACGTATCAGTGTGGGTAATCGGCATTTTTATTTTAATTCTGATACTGGAGATTTTGATGGAACGGGTACTAAAATAAGGTAATACTATGAAAAAAATACTAATAGGTGGAATTGTATTATTGGGTATTGCGGCTGCATTGACTGCTTCTGCTGCTGCTAAAAATAGCAACCAATACGATGAAATTACAAGTAATTCATCTGGGGGAATGTATGTTTCGGATAATTTCTTTGTCAATTGGGCTTGGGATACAAATCGTAAATTATTTGGCTTTTCTCTGGTTCAAAGGATGCCAAATGGAGAATTAAATAATCAGAAAGGCGCAACTATTGAGTGGGGCAACAGCACCAGTATGAATAGTAATGATAATCAGTATATTCTTATTGTACAATCTGTTGATGATGGTATGTATCTGAACCTTCGAAGACAAGATGGCGACAAACTTATTGATGTTTCTAAAGTATTGGCAAAAAAAGGACAACCACAACCTGAAATAATTCAATCAAAATGAGCTTACAATCTGAAATAGAAGCCTTAAAGCTTGGCATTAAAAGCCCTGCCACGCCTGCCAATATGATTCAACCAATGCGAGAACTATTGCGCAAGTTGGAGCAAAAAACCGAAAACAATAAAGCCAATATTAAAGCTGGTGCTTCAAAATTGGCCAAAGTGCGTGCGAGTAAACGTGCTGACAATGCCGCTTTTGCCGAAATCGCCAAAATTGTTAATAAGGTTTATCCAGAAAATGTAACGTTTACCGACGATGGGAAAACTTTCAAATTAAAAATTAGTAAAGAATTTCATAAGTCGAAGATAACAGGCGACTTAAAGAAAGACTTTAACCATGTGTTTACTTGGCTTGTGTGTGACCAAACGTGGGTTTCGCGCCCTAAAAAGTACGATTTAGCTAAAAATTTTGTCAAAAATCAAATTGCTAAATTGTCTTCGGGAAAATTATCTGCTAAAAGTTATGTTTCGGAATTTGTGAAGAAAAAAACTAAATCCGCAAAGCCTGAAAAAACTAAAAAAGTAGTGGCTACTGTTTCAAAAAAAAAAGTAGCTCTAACGCCAAAAAACGCACCAACACCAAAGCCAAAAGAACCAAAATTTAGAAGCTACGGAAAGCCTCAAAGCACAGTCAATTTGGTGAAAAAAATCACGGTTGCAAAGGCTGGTTCTGATGCCAAAATTGAGTACAATGATTTGAATTGTGCGGCTGCATTTTTGCCAGTTAAAGAAATTCGTACAGATACAGAGCGATTTCAAAATCGAAAAGATGCGTTTTCCGAACTTTCGGCGCGAAGCGTGGCTGAAAATTATGACCCAAATCGGTTTGACCCAATTGTAGTTTGGAAAGATTCTAAAGCTGCTAAAACCTATGTAATTTCTGGACATAGCCGCTTGGAGGGAATGAAGCGACGCGGCGAAAAAGTAATTCCTGCACGCTACTTCAACGGCACAGAGGCACAAGCCATACAGTTTGCGCGTGTTGATGCAAACCGAAGCGCGAATCAGGAAAGTATCGTAGAAGATATTGATGCTTACATACTTATGCGCGATGGTTCGGGGAAACTTGGTATTGAGAAAGCAAGTAAAGCAGAAATTGAACGCGCTTTCAAAGGCAAACACGCCAAACTTGAAGCCTATTCATTTTTAAACCCAAAAGGCTTGTTTATCATGGCTTTGAGTGGTGAGTCTGTGAACCAGTACCCATATCTCGAAACGAAAGCCCAATGGGTTGGGTTGCTTCGCCGAGAAAAGCCCCAAATGACCAATGCCCAAGAAGATGAATGCTTTTATTATTTATACGGCGATACTTCGAACCGCGACACGAATAAAGATGAGTTTTTAGCACTTGTCCGTGCGCGACTGGCACGCGGTGGTAAACTATTTCCCGAATGTGGGCAAAATGGTTGCGGAAAATCTGTTAGCTTATCAGATGGTAAATTTTCGGACGAAATGCAACGAATTGCGCAAATTGACAAAGAATTGCAAGAGTTGCGTGAGCAGTTGGCTGCGAAATCTAATACTAAAAAAATTGTTACGGATGCGGAGCGAAAATTACGACTTGATTACGCAAAACGGCTGGAAAAAGAGCGCGAACAAATTGAGCGAAATATTCACATTTCAGAATCTACCCAACAGGCTTTGTTCGGTTTGAAGAAAAAGCCAAAACGCAAACGTAAATTGACAAAAAAAGCCTCTCACCGCGCCACGAAGTTCACTGATTTGTTCGATGAAAGGCTGGTTAAATTGGCGAAAAAAGCAGCAAAAAAAAGCTATGAAATTGGCGAAAAGGTAGCAAAAAAAGGCTACATTGCAGGAAAGAAAGTTGTAAAAAAAGCTGCCAAAACAGGCCGCCAATACGTCAGTAATAAACTGAAAAAATATGCAAATCGATGATATATTAGCCTTGAATAAAACTACTATGCCTTATAAAAAATATAAGGAAGTAGCTAATATGCTCGCCAAAAGTCCGCACGAAGTTCTTAGAAAAATTTCGCAAAAATTGCAAAAAGAAAGCAGCGCGTTCATCGAAATTGAGCTTTCTGACAATGTAAAAAAAGCCTTGCAAAAGCTCAAAAATAGCACAATGGAAGGCGTGCGTGTTAAGGAAAAAAAGCCTGAAAAAGAAGTGATGTCATTGGCGGAGGCAAAGAGCGTGAACCACGAAACAATTACATTGCCTGAGAAGTATGCTTCTGTGATTGGTAAGCCCACAAAGCGTGCATTTTCGATTTTAGCGCACGGCAAGCAGGGTTGCGGCAAAACAACATATATGTTGCCATTGGCTGATTTCCTCGCCGCAAATTATGGCAAAACAGTATATGTTACATCAGAGGAATTTGATACAGGGACGTTAGCGCAAAAAATCAATGATTTAAAAATAAAATCTCCAAACTTAGATTTTGCTGTGTCTTTAGCGGCCATTAATCCAAATAATTACAAATGTATCTTTATAGATAGCAAAGACAATATAGGATTAAAAATAGATTATTGGCGCGAAATTAAAAGAAAATACCCCGAAACAAGTTTTGTGATTATTTCACAAGCGACTAAGCAAGGTAATTTTCGAGGCTCTCAGGAATGGCCGCACGAGCTGGATTGCCATATCACAATGGACAACGGCGTTGCCTCAACTGTTGGCAATAAAAACCGATACGGGCAACACGGCGAATGGGATATATTTAATCGTTGCAAACCAATCAAAGACGAAGAATAATGGCAAACGAAATTGACGGCGGAACATATTTATTGAGCGAATTGCAAATCAAGGGCAACCCTAAAAAAGTAGGCGTGGACAGCGACCGCGTGCGGGGCGGGGCTTGGTTTGTAGCTACAATCGAAGAACGCGATGCAATTCCTGAGGATTGCCGAAAAGAAGCTGCTACGCTGTGTTATGTTGCTGACCATATGCAATATTACGCCCTGTTCGGAGGCATTGAAAACACGCATTGGCAAGCCGTAATTCCAACAGGATTTGTGTCTGGAGTGGCATCCAATGGCACAACAAACATAGCCTATCTTTCGCAAAAGATAACTATTAACAATACAAGCACTGGCAATATTCAACTTGCTATCAATGAGCGTTATAACGGAAAAACTATGACGGTTATCATAAAAAATAATGATAGCATTTCGCGAAATGTATTGCTACCCGCAACCGATGAAGATTTGTCGGGTAACAAAACCATTGCCATTGCTGCGGGAAAAGTGAAAGTGCTTGGTTGTTTGATTGACGATGAAGATATTGGCTACTGGACGTATTAGCATGAGAAGATATTATAATAGCTTGCTTGGTGGTGCTATATCGCTTGATGAGTTGATTGCCAGCCAGTCGCCTGTTGTTTGGGTTGTCCCAGATGACATTGTTGGCACAGACGGTAGCCGAATCGCAAGCTATACGGATAGGGTTGGCAATGTTTTTACGCAAAGCTCTTTTGCCTATCGACCCAAACTAATCACCTCACATTGGCCTACGCACAAATGTATTGGCTCTGGAACTGCGATTAGTGCGTCAATTAGTTATTTGACTTCCGCCACATGGAATTCAGTGATCGGCGACTTTACCGCAATGTTTGTGATTCAGCAACATAGTTTTGGCTCCCAGCTTGTGAGCTATATGGCTGGAATGGAACTCGGAGGATTTTTTTCCGACGCACCAATAATTACAGCGACAGTAGGTATGGTCGATAAGAATGGTGTGAGCTTAACCTCTGCGGCAAATGAAGTAATAGGCACTAACAAGTGCGTCATTACAATTACTAACACAGCGATAAGAATTAATGGCATTGAGGTGATTAGAATTAATGCAGACATTATGCCAAAAGCATTTATAAACTGTATAGGTAACATGCTGGCTAACCTAAATTTAACATTCAATGGGTACATTGCTTACGTTGTGCTAATGAATGGCGGAATGAACGACCGCAAGATTTCGATAGAAAATGAATTAATAACTAAATTTTTATAAAATGACTACAAATTCAGATAAAAAATTATTCGTATTTGATTCGGTAAATTATACGAGTGAATCGGCTGCTTATGCCGATGCCTGTGCAAAAGAATTGATTTTTGCTAATCGTGTAGGTTGTCCATACCAGTTCGGATATGCGCCAGTGTGTGAAAAATATAACACCACGCCAAAAATATATTATGTTGATATGACGGTATTGTGGAATGAAGACAAAACAATGTTTGATGAGCAAGATAGATCCGAACTAATCACACTTACGGAAGCTCAGTATAACACTTGGCTTGATTGGACAACGGGCCTTCCAACAGCATCTGTTGCGCAGCCTGACAATTTAATGTAACCAGTGCCAGCACTACTAACACTGGTGCTGGCTAAACTTTTTATTATGAATCATCAGAACTATAATTTTGAATCTGGACTTTCGTCTCTTTTTGGCATAATCGTATCTATACGAAGCATCTTACTTAATGTCAATCTGATAGACTCGTCATTGACTGCACTTGTAACGTGTTTGATTTCGTTTTTCGTTCCGCTAATTCTCAATGGAAAGCTGGCTGAATGGTATCTTAAACAGCCGTACAGGATTGCGTTATCAAATGTTTTTTCGCAAAAAGGAAGTACGTTATTTGGGGTGCTATTTGCCTTATTTTCAACCTACATATTCCTAAAAAACAAAATTACATTTGAGCAGTACATGGCAGCTTTGGCATTTTCGGGCGTCGCGGGTTTGTTCGGAAAACGTAATCTGGAGGAAAAGAAAGATGAAAACACTGAAATTTAGACCAACTTCCGCGCGGTTAAAAACACGTGAGGGCAAAATTGCCCACCCTGATTTTTTTGCAAAAAATCGCTATAAGGAAGCAAAAGAACTGTTAAAGAAAAAAAATACAATGGACGGCTTTTCGGCTGCTCGGATAAGTGCTGACATCGTGGCGGGCAGCCGCGCGGACACCCACTGGCGTGCCACTGATTATGCTCATTATTGGCACAAGCTGCGTGAACCGCGCCTAAATGAAAAAGAGCTTGGAAAACTTGAAATCGTTTCGCCCGATTCATTACAAAAATCATTTGGCATTAAACAGTTTGGTTGGGGTAATTGGGTAACGCTCGAAGACCGTCAAAACTATTTGGCCGCGTTGCATATTGCCTTAGAGGACTTGAACAAAGTGCTGAAATTCAACAACAACATTGGTATTGGCAATAACCTGACTGTTACGTTTGGTGCGCGGGGTATTCCAAAGGCTAACGCGCACTACGAGCCTACCAATGAGCTAATCAATCTTGCAAGGTATCACAGAGATGCCGACGGCTCAAAGTTTGATAAAATGATTCAGTCGGGTGGTATTGGTTCGTTAGCGCACGAATACGGGCACTTTTTAGATTTTTTTGCGGGGAAGTTTTTAGAAAAAAACATAAAGGAGTATAGCATCACAGGTGGAATTAGCACGAGAAAAGATAGGCTTGAAGTAAGCGGTAAAATGCGAACATTGGCCGACGACATTCTCGAAAAAATAATCTGGTCAAAGCCTAATGAGGTTCATTCTAAGTATTATGAGCGATTGCTTGTGTTTTTGAAAAAGAACAATAGTACAAGCGACTACTATTTGCGCCGAGCAGAAATTTGGGCGCGTGCTTTTGAAGTATTTGTTTTTTGGGAGTTGAAAAAACAAGAAATTGAAAATTTTTTGTTGGTAAAAAGCAAGATCGCATATCCATCAAGTGTGTATTTGAATGAGGCAGAAATGAAAAAAATTGCTCCGCTTTTCAAAAAGTTTCTTGCTGAATTTAAGAAAAAAACCATCAATAAGTAATGAAGCTAAACAAACAAGATATTGTATTTATAATTTGTGGTGTGTTGCTTTTTTGCGTATTTGTTTGGGAAAGAGATAAATATCCTACAAAGGCAATCATAAGCACACGCCCGCAACCTGTGCGCACCGATACGGCTTTGGTGGACAAAATCAAGGCCGTACCATTTGATACGGCCAAAATCGAAAAGCCAAACAAAGTGCTCGTACAAGCCTTGCCTGATACTGCTTTGCGAAAGCGTGCAGAAAAAAAGAAAATTGTGAGAACTACACGCATTGACTTACGCGCTGGCCGTGCCGACATCGAAACCATTACACCGCGTGGCACAGTCTTAGCCGACAGCTACGAGAATATTCCTACGGGCATGGTTGCGGCTATTGCCGTGAACGATACGGGTGCGGTGAATATCACTTACAAAACAGCCGAACAGGTTGCGCAAGAAAGCCGCGAACGGGAAAAGGCCGAACGCAAAGCACAAAACAAAGGCTTTTGGCGTGGATTGGGTGTGGGTGCTGTCGCTACCACAATTGTAATTACTGTTTTAGCTTTGTTATGATAGATTTGAAACAACTTGCGAAACAACTTGACGAGGCTCTGGACAAAGAAACGCCCGAAACACTTAATGCGTTTTTGGCTGCTCAACGCCAATCAGAAAAACCATGCCCAAAGTGCAATGGTAAAGGCTGGTTTTTTGTCAATGAATATATAGGGTCTTTGCAAGGCCGCCAAGATTGTAATTGTAAAAAACGCTATACATAGACATATTCAAAAATTTTGGGAAATTTAATTTTGGCATAAAAATTGTTTTATATTTGAGCAGTTTTAACTTTAAAATTTACTCTTTTATTATGAAAAAAGTCTTATTAGCCATTCTATTGGCTGTTGGTTTCATTGGGCAAGTACACGCGCAAAATCCTAAAGCGGAAGCCGTCGCAAACAAAATCAATGGTTTCTTCATCTTCACAGATTCGCAACCATTGGCCGAATATGAGGCCGTTGGGGAGATTGCCACCACAGGCCACAACGACCGCGACATCAAAAATTCTGGCGCACAGTACCAGGCGGTGCGCGACTACATTATTCGTGAGGCACGCAAAGTAAACTATACAGCCGACGGCCTTATGTTTCAATTGGTAAACGGTGGTACTGACAAAGCCATTATTATTAAATTCAAAGAATCGGTACCGAACGCCGAAAAATCTAAAGCACGTGTTACTCAATTTCAAGGTGTTTATACATTCGTAGATTGTGAGCCAACGGCTGCAACAGATTATTTAGGCACAGTAAAAACTTCATTTTCGCTTGGAAGTGCGCAATACACAAAGTGTCGCGATAAGTTGCTCAAAAAGGCAAAAAAAGAATATCCAAACGCCGAAGGGCTTGTTATCAAGTTCAACGCTGGCGGTTCGGATACAGGCGATGCCGTGAAATTCAAATAAAAATATCTGATATGGCGAAAAGATTTTATACTGTATCTATTCCATTGCAAGTGGGATTGAATCAAAATGAGGATAAATACAGAATACAAAATGAGGCAAAGCAAATATCGTCTAATGATATAAAACAATTTAAGGTTTATCCCAAAGGCACAAAAGCTCATTTTATATCTGAGTTATTAAATGTTGGTGATGATTTTAAGTATCATGAAGTTGTACAATTCCCTTGCATTGCAATTTTATTAGAAGATGGTTTATCAGCCATATTTTATGGTACACTGGAATAATTTCAAGCCAGCGCAATTGAATTGTAGTAAAACAACCCCCTCCAAACGCAAAAGCTGGAGGGGGTTTTTATTTGGGTTAGCTAATAGCCTTAATTTGCTTGTAATCAGGAAAATAATTGTCAGTTGATAAAACAGGGAACTGCTCTACTATAGCCTGTGAGATAATGAGTAAATCGAATGGGTCGGCGTGCGGCTTCCCATTACTCGTCAAAACTTTTTCCACATTAACAACATTCAAATAATGTTCTGTTTTTGGTTTTAAAAGTTTGATACCTAATACTTTCCTATCACTTTCTAAGAGAGCAACAGATATATGAGAAAAGTCAGGTTTACCCATACGTCGCTTTATGGCTATTTCAAAGTAGCTTGCTTCGGATAAGTAGAATTCATTTTTTGCATTATTAAGAATGCTACGCTGTTTACTGCTTAATTTATCATATTTTTTTTCAAAAATATAAATAAAAATATTTGTATCAATAAGATATTTCATTTGCGTTTTCCAGTCTTAGCTCTTTCATAAGGCTTGAGTACCATAGCACCTAACCCCGTATATCTACCTTTTGGGATATGTTTTTCCGCAAGCTCCAATACACTCAATTTTTTATTTTTGAGTTTTTGGGAATTATCACCTTTATCTTGTGTTTTCATCGTTTATCTGCTGTTATTACTGAAACAAATATAGTCATTTTATTGTATCATTACAACCTACCAATAAATACATTAGATTTCTGTCTATCTGCAATTTGCAACTAATTTCACAAAAAAAAATGTATGATTACAAGGGTAAACAAAAACCGCGAGAACTGTACTAATTCTCGCGGTTTTTTTGCTAATTATCCAACTTATCCAGTGCATTATCAAGCGTTTGCAGTGATAATTCAGCGTAATACTGCTGTGTAATTACGGTGTTGGCGTGGCCAAGTGTGGCCGAAACCGTGTCTATGGTTGCGCCCCGATTCAATAGCTCAAATGCTTTTGTAGCGCGTGCCTTGTGAAACGTAACTTTTTTTACACCTGTAATTTCTCTAATTATTTTCATTAAAACTTGTATTCTAAGATTATGCTGTTTTTTATACAATTTTGCATCAAAAGCATCAAAATACTGACTGAAATTATATTGATATTTTTGCCAAAGCCCATGCGCTTTGGCTGACAAATGCGTGCGAATCACGCTACTGCTTTTTTTTCTACGAGCCACGATGTACAGGCGTTCCCCATAGGCTACAACATTAGCCTGCGTAATTGTTGCACAATCAGAGAGCGACAAACCAGTTTGGCAAGCAAACAAGAATATTTCTGCATACGGTTTGATTTTTGGGGCAAAGGCGTAATTTTCGATTTTTTCCAAATCCTCTTGTGTTAGGTAGGTGAGTTTTTCGCGTTTTTTCGCCTTTACCACAATGCCGCGTAACGGATTTTTTACGATTAATCCCTCGTCGATTGCAAATAAAATTACTTGTTTGATTCGCCCAAAATAGACTTTGGCCGTGCCCGTATTTTTTTGCTGAAATACAGACAAATAATTGTCTATCAGTGGCCTAATTTCCGAGATTTTAGTAGAAAACTCGGGGTGTTGCTTGGCGTATTTTTCAAACCATTGAATGTAAAAATGCGGCTTTCCCATCCTTCTTGCCACGTCAAAAAAACAAATGTCCTCCGACGGCGTTTGCGAAGCGGCCGCAGGCTTGTTTACTTCTACGATTTTGATTGTGTTGCCTCGTTTGCGACGTATGTATTCGTCTTTAATGTCGTTGGCTGCAACCGATTTTTGAGACATAGACAAAAATGTGTGTATGTCGGTGATGGCTTGCTTGGCCAGATTGATTTGTGATTGCATTTGGCCGAGTAGTTCGGGTTTGGCGACAAGCCCAAGGGCAAAATTACCTGATTTTTCACCGTCCAGAATCACGTACGCGTAGATAGGTGCTTCGCCTTTTTTGTTTTTTTGTTCCAACCGATGAAACGTGTAGATGGTCATTTTTTTTAGAGATCATCAACATAGTATTGTTTGTTTAAATAATTGAACAAACACAATAATACTATTTTAGTGAGTAAAATTAGTGAGTAAATTATAAGATTCTGATATTCAAATCATTTACTTTACTAATACTATTTTCTGTTGCTGACAATCAGACACATACTGTAATTTATTGAATTTATTTAAAAAATACCCCATTTATTTAAAACCTTCTTAAAAAAAATACAGCAAACCAACGATATTTGTGCCTATTTTTGCAGGCTCATTTGCATAACACTATTTTCACTTATCTATTATCCGATAGGAAATGAATAAACTATACTTTTGGCTATTTATATGTTGGCTTACAAGCCCCGTTGTATTATTGGCACAAAGCCCCAGTTCAATTACGCCAGAAACACGCTGGCAGCAAGCACAGGCATTGTTTGAGCAAGGAGCATACGCCCAGACACTCGAAACACTGCGCCCACTCACTGCCATTTCGGCCAACAACACCTTTGCTCCGCAAGCCAACTACTTGTATTCTCTTACGCTTTACAAACAACACGAACTAAAGCAAGCGCAAGGAGCTGTGGAAAATTTATTGCAGAAATTTCCGCAATGGCCACAAATTACCGAAGCCTATTATTTGGCGGGTGTAATTGCCGCCGAACGCCAACAATGGAGCAAAGCCTTGCAGTTTTGGCAATTTGCTTATACCGATGAGCTAAAAACCGACCTTAACAATGCTAAATTGCGTTTGCTCGCGCCCTCCCCGACCGATACCTTGCGTTTTTTACAAGAAAAATATGCCGCCGATGCGACATTGGCCTTTATGCTGGCCAATCGGCTTTCTTCTTCAAGCCGCGATGCTGACAAATTATTGTTAGACAAACTACAACACGGCTTCAATTTCAGTGAATTTAAAACCACTGTCGCGCAAGAAAACACTAATAATCAAACATTTAATATTGCAGCATTATTGCCATTCGCTCACCAAAATACGAATTACAAAGCAGCGAATCGAAGCAATCAGCCAATTTTGGATTTTTATATTGGGATAAAAATGGCCATAGATGAGTTGGCTAGCAGCCGAAACATTAACATCAATCTGATGGCTTACGATACGGAAAAGAATGCAAGCAAAATCCAGAGCCTTTTGGCCTTGCCAGAGGTGAGCAAAGCCGACATGATATTGGGTCCTATTTATCCGCAAGGAGCAGCCGAAATCGCCGCTTTTGCCCAAGAAAAACAAATCATGTTGCTCAATCCGCTTACCAGCCAACGCCAATGGGATTCTACTAATCAATGGGCTTATATGAGCGAAGCTACCGCCGAAACACAAACCAAACGTGTGGCGGAATTTTCTGCTAAAAACCTGAAAGGCAACAAAGTAGCTATTATTTATGGGGTAACTAGTAAAGATACCATGATGGCCAACTTATACAAAAAACTCATGGAAGCGGAAGGCCGTAACATAGCTCTTTACCGACAAGTAGGTAAAAACAGCGCTGCTAATTTGGTAAAGTTCCTATTTCAGGCAGGTATAGACAGTACCACAAGCCATATTTTTGTACCCAACGACGAACCTTTGGTTAAAATTCAGTTAATGGGAGCAATGGGGCTACTTCACCTTAAAGTTCCAATTATAACCTATGATACATGGTTACAATCCACTGATTTTACGTTTGAGGAATGGCAACGCCGAAATACGCATTTTATCTATCCTACTTACATCGACGATGACAACGAAGAAGTTAAACGTTTCAAGAAAAAGTACATAGAAAAAATAAAAATCATGCCTTCTATACGTGCATTTCAGGGTTATGACTTGATGATGTATTTTGGCGGATTATTTGCGGATTATGGCAAAGACTTTCGTAGCAAATTACGCACAGAATCTTACAGGAAAGGAATTTTATTGTCGGGATTCGATTATAGAGGCGGAACTGATAATCAGTTTGTTCCTATTTTTAAAATTGAAGACCTTAATCTTAAACTCGTGAACCAACCAGAATAATTTATCATATGACAAGAGCAAAGCTCTGCCTTCTATTGAGGACGGAGCTTTTTATTAAAAAAAGTCAATTTTTATCAAAAACACTACACATGTTTTAATCGAAAATATCCAGAATCGGCATAAAACACTGAATGACAGTTGATTTAATAAAAACTAAAGGGTATTTTTGGGTCTGCTGTTGCACAAAAAGCATAATATCCAACGACAATTATTATCTTTATCTACCTAATCTTATTTGTTGCAATGAACTACGACCATTACTACTCATCCAAAAACAAGCATTATGTATTATTAATCTTACTCTTGTTGATGAGTGGCTGCCAGCTATACGACTATGGGGCGAAAACTCGGGGTTCTTCATTTATATACCACTTTCATCCATTCGTAAAAAACGTAAAGCATTGCAAAAAGATGCCCGCTTATGGTGCGAATCAGAAAAGAAAAAAGAAAAATAAAGGCTATACCCCACCTGGAGGCTCTAGAAGTTTGGCCACCAATCCTCCTCCTCCTCAGCCTGTGGCCAGTACTAAAACTATTATGGAAAACGGGATTCCGATGATTATCAGTACAGAGCCAAGCCCCTCGCCTGTCAAAATTCGTAAAGATTTACCCCCACCAGATGCTACGCTAACGCCCGATAAAGTAAAAAATTATAGAACAAATGGAACAAAACCTAAATTAGTACTGGCTCCTGTCCATTTTGATTCGGGCAAAGCAGATGTAGATGTAGGGGCTAGTTTACAATTTCAGGAAGCTTTGGAGTACGGTTTATTAGGCTACCATATTCTAATCGAAGGCCATACTGATGACGTCGGAACGGCAGAATCCAATCTCCGACTTTCGATGAAACGCATCAACGAAATCCGAACAATGCTCATACACGTAGGCATCGACGACAATCACGTTTCCATTATGCCTTACGGCGAAAGTATGCCGCTTGTTCCTAACACTAGCGAAGTCAATCGCCACAAAAACCGTCGCGTACAATTCTTAATATTCTAGCAAATACCATAAAAAAGCCTCCTTTACAATGAAGTAAAAGAGGCTTTTTTATGTAGAAAATTTACTAAACTAATCTACGTTATCACTCAAGTATTTGTTATTGCTACTCAAGTCATTGTTTTCACCAAGTGTATAGCGCGAAACATTACTTTGATTTGAATTAGGAACATTGTTTAATTTACGTTCCTGGCGCATATAGGCAGGCTGATCCAAACTCTGTTTCATTTCATTGTCCCAAGCTCTTGGCATTTCCTGACCATGCCCCGCATTACCAAGTACCTCTTTTCTTCTCTGTTGAGCTTTCAGTTCAAAAAGTTGTCTTTGCAACTCTCTTTCTCTTTCACTTTGTACAAGACCCTGATCGTAAGGGTTACGAGAGGCAGGCTGAATATTTATGTTATCGTCCAAGGGAAGTACTTCTCTTGGAGTTTCTGGTCTTACCACAGGCTCATTTTTGGGAGCAACTGGTTCATTTTTAGGCAAATTATCCTCTACCACCACAGGCGGCAATACGGTATTAGCCAAAGGAACAGGCTCTGACACTGGCAACTCCTGAGCAAGAGGAGCTACGGGCAACGGCGTAGGCACTTTATTGCCTTCTTCCATTGCTGATGGCGGAGTAGGTGGCGGAGTACGATGTACTGGGAGCACAATATGACCCGTATCCAAATCTTTCACCTTTGCCAATTCTACCTTTTTGCTATGCTCGTCTTCAAAACCTGTCGCGATAACAGTAACACTGATCTTATCCCCAAGGCTAGGATCAATAGAGTTACCATAAATAATATCCGCGTTTTCGCCTGCTTGCTCTTGTATATATTCAGAAATAGCAGCAAACTCGTCCATCGTCATCGATGGAGAATCGCCAGATATAATAGAAAGCAATATTTTTTGCGCTCCTCTAATTTCTCTGTTATCCAGCAAAGGAGAAGCTAATGCCTGTTGAGCCGCACGAATAGCGCGATCTTCGCCCGACACTTCTGCCGAACCCAACACAGCTGTACCCGAATTTTGCATAACGGTTTTCACGTCTTCAAAATCCACGTTTACTTCGGCATGACGCGTAATCACTTCGGCAATACTGCGTGCAGCCGTCGTCAATACCATATCTGCCTGAGCATAAGCCTCTTTAATAGACATATTGCCAAACATTTCACGAATTTTATCATTCAAAATGACCAATACCGTATCACAGTATTCTTTCATTTCCGAAATTCCGACTTCGGCTTGCTTACGCTTGCGAGGTCCTTCAAAAGCAAACGGAGAGGTTACAATTCCAACCGTAAGCAAACCCTGCTCTTTAGCCACCCGAGCAATAACAGGTGCAGCACCAGTACCTGTACCGCCACCCATTCCAGCCGTGATGAAAACCATTTTGGTATTATCTATAGCAATAGTTGCACGAATATCGTCTTCGCTTTCCACGGCAGCGTCGCGCCCTTTGGTTGGATTCGCTCCCGCACCAAGTCCTTCGGTAAGTGCTTTACCAATTTGCAAACGTGTAGGCACTGGGCTTTTCTCCAAGGCCTGAGAATCTGTATTACAGACAACAAACTCTACGTCTTTGATGCCTTGTCCATACATAAAATTAACTGCATTGCTGCCACCTCCACCAACGCCAACAACTTTAATAATTGATTTATGGCGGTCGGGTAATTCGAAGCTGTGTACTTTTTCTTTCATAATCGCAATCTGATTTTTTTTGATTGAATAATTAGAGAGGCAGATATAATAGTGTAGCGTTTTTATTAATAATCAGTATTATCTGTTTTATTAATATCGTCATCTAGGATAATTTTAAGCGATTTTTCTTTTAATTTATCCCAGAATGAAGGTTTTTTTTCTGATTTGGAGGCAGTTTCATCGGCAGGTGCTGGTACATTCTGATTTTTTACTTCTTGGCCATAACGAGCCTGATAGTTGTTCACACGCGAATCAAAGGATTGAAAACCTGCCAAAGTAAGCCCAACAGCCGTAGCATACATGGGGTCTTTAATCTTGTGCACATCTTTAAACCAAATCTGATGGGTTGGTTCTCCGATACGCGTCGGCAAACCTGTTACCAGTTCCACCAACTGTACCATATTTTTGAGTTGCGCCCCACCGCCTGTAATAACAATACCGCCAATTAACGAACGCTCATAACCCGAATAAATTATTTCGCGATGAACTAATTCTATAATTTCCACAACACGTGCTTCAATAATGCTTGCTAAATTACGCATTGATACCTCCTTCGGTTGGCGGTTTTGAGAACCAGGAATAGAAATAATGCTATTTTCATGCACTTCTACTTCCAACGCATGGCCAAAACGGGTTTTGAGCAATTCGGCTTGCGATTCAAGCACCATGCAACCCGTCTTAATATCAGCAGTAATCACATTGCCACCAAATGGAATAACAGCCACATGGCGTAAAATATCTTTATAAAAAACAGCAACGTCTGTTGTTCCTCCACCGATGTCCACCAAAACAACACCCGTTTCTTTTTCTTCTTCTGTCAGTGCCGACATTGAAGAGGCGATAGGTTCTAACATCAAACCATTATCATCAATTATAAGTCCAGCGCGTTTTACACTCAACTCTATGTTTTTGATTGCCCCTACTTCTGCCATTACTACCTGAAAATCAGCTTCTATTTTACTTCCGTTCGAGCCCACAGGGTCAGGAACGCGCATAAAAGAGTCCACCAAATAATCTTGCGGTATTACGTGAATAATTTTACGGCCAGCAGGTACAAGAGTCCGATACATATTGCTGTTCAGGTTCTCTATATCAGTAACCGAAATAACATCGTCGTTGTGCGGACGCACATATACACCATGTTGTTGCAAACTACGGACGTGTTGCCCCGCAATCCCCACATTAACCACCTTAATATTGATATTAGACTGTTGCTCAGCCTCCTTCACTGCTGCAATAATAGCATCAGTGGTTCTATCAATGTTAAAAACGTTGCCATTTACAACTCCTTTAGATTCGGATTTGCCGACACCTAAAATTTCCAGTTGGCCATTTGTATTAAGTTTGCCGACGATCGCGCATACTTTGGTTGTGCCAATATCAAGGCCGACTACAATTTTATCGTTTTGCATAGCATGGCTGGTTGTTTGTTATAAGAGTTATTCACAAATAATTTGGTTGTTATACTTAAGTATCACTTTGCTATAATAATTCCAACCTTTGGCAGGAACGATTTGCTTATAAAATGTACTCAGTTTACTAAATTTCAATTCTATATCATCGGGTTTTCCAAAATCAATGATTTGTTTGCCCATTTGCGGATACATCACAATGTCGCCATACTCATCTATGTACAGATGCACTATCATTTTTTGCCAAAAAGGGTCGTCGTTAATAAAATTAACCAAATCAAAAATCTTCCCTCCTTGCTCATCCTCTTTGAGACTAACAGTAGTGAGTCGGCGTGCCCCCGCTCCTTCCAACAACAAAACACGCGCCGTATAACGAGGAGATACAGGCAATATTTCGCCCATACTACCCAAATACGAATCGCGGCCTTTACTGCGCAACACCCTTGCTACTGGCTTTGCCTGAGAGACTTCCACCAGCATGTTCCCTGCATAGTCGTGTGAGATTTGTACACTGTTTACAAATTTATTCTTTTTTACCTCTTTTTCTAAACGTTTCAGATTTATCTCACTATAGCGTTTACCTGTTAGCATATCATTTTGTCCTGCCGACAATAAGGCCAAAACATCGTTTTCTCCAACAAAATGATTTTCCAACTGATTAGCAATCCTTACTTCTATATTCCTGCACACTCGGCTTGTTTGGCGTTTCCCTGCAAAACCAACCAACACAAAAAAAACAACTAGAAGAAAGAAGGCCTTAACACTTGGTTTAACTTTAGATTGAGCAAATCCTATGTTCATTTCTTTTACAAAAATGGTGTAATTTTATCAATGATTTTCAATAAAGGGGAATTTTATTTTTGCACAAGGAAAATTTCCTTTCGTGGATAACTCTAACATTCCTTTGTGAATAAGTCTCCAATTGGTTTTACCAAAGTATCTATGTCCCCTGCCCCAACAGTTGCCAATACTTCTATTGGCCAATCTTTCAAAAGTCCTAAAACTTCAGAAAGAGTACATCTCACCTTTTTAGGACAATTTATTTGAGCAAAAATCATATCAGAATTAACCCCTTCTATCGGTAATTCACGCGCGGGATAAATATCCAACAAGATAAGCTCGTCGGCCATGCTCAATGTCTGTGCAAAACCTTCCGCAAAATCGCGCGTCCGTGTGTATAAATGCGGCTGAAATATCACTGTAAGTTTTTTACCCTGATATAATGTTTTTACAGACCGAATAAATGCTTCAATCTCTGTCGGGTGGTGTGCATAATCATCAATATAAACTACTTTATCATTTTCCACCACATACTCAAAGCGGCGTTTCACCCCTTTATAACACTCCAAAGCCGCCTTTATCACTTCCGCAGGCACACCCATCTGCAAAGCTGAAGCCGCCGCAGCCGTCGCATTATCTATGTTATGAAACCCTGGCATTTGCAAACGAATCCCATCTATCTGTACACCTTCAGGCGCAACAAGGTCAAATACTGATCTGTGTTTTTCCACACGCAAATTTACAGCACGATATTCTGCGCCTTCTTCCTGTCCAAAATGACTGATTTTCACACCATCTTGCACGCGATACGACAACTCAAGTCCTTTTTTGATAATCAAAGAACCATTCTTTTTGATTTGGCCAATATAATCGGCAAACGATTTTTGCAAAGCCTGCTTGTCGCCGTAAATATCCAAATGGTCTGGGTCGGCAGAAGTAACAATGGCTATCGTCGGGAAAAGCGTCAAGAACGAACGGTCAAACTCATCGGCTTCCACCACTACCACCGAATCTTCGGCAGGTTTTTCGCTCAATAATAAATTTGTGCCGTAGTTCTGCGTAATTCCACCCAAAAACGCTGTACAACCACGCTCGGCGTACTGCAAAATATGCGCCACCATCGACGACGTAGTCGTTTTGCCGTGCGTTCCAGCCACGCCCACCGTAAAATTACCTTTCGTAATCAAGCCCAACACTTGCGAACGCTTCATTAGCGTAAAAGCATTGGTCTTGAAATAAGTCAGTTCCGTATGCGTCGGGGGAATCGCTGGCGTATAAACCACCAAAGTTTGCAACGGATTGCCCAAAATGGCTTGGTCTATCAATTTAATATTGTCTTCAAAATGCACTTTAATTCCTTCGCTTTGTAACTGGTCGGTCAGTGGCGTTGGCGTTTTGTCGTAACCCGAAACCAAAAAGCCATTACGCTGAAACCAGCGTGCCAAAGCACTCATGCCGATCCCCCCAATTCCGATAAAATATATATTCTGAAGGTTTTTAAGTTCTACTGACAACATTTTGTTCTGTTATTTATAAAAAATATAAACTAAAAATTTGTTATTTGGAAATGTTAATAACTTCGTCTGCAATTTGGCTTGCAGCATCTGGTCGGCCAAGTGTAGCAATGTTTTGTTTTAATTCTTGTTGCAAAGCAGTGTTTTGTAACAAATCCAAGACCTTCCCCACCAACTCCTGACGAGCCGCCGCATCAGTTACCATCAAAGCCGCCTTTCTGGACACCAAAGCCATCGCATTTTTGGTCTGGTGGTCTTCTGCCACGTTAGGCGAAGGCACCAAAATCGCGGGTTTGCGCACCAAGCACAACTCCGACACCGACAACGCACCCGCACGCGAAACCACTACGTCTGCCGCCGAATACGCCAAGTCCATTCTATTAATAAAATCAAACACTTTCACCGACTCGTAGGCCTGCGCAGCAGCTTTTGCTCGTTCGGAAAAATGCTTTCCTGTTTGCCAAATCACCTGACAGCCCGCCGCTTGTAATTTTGCCAAACCTTGTTCCATGCTTTCGTTGAGCGTGCGTGCGCCCAAGCTACCGCCAATCACCAAAAGCACTGGAGCAGACGCATTTAATCCAAAAAACGACAACGCTTCAGGATTTTTATCCGTTACGCTCACAATGTCGCTGCGCACAGGATTGCCTGTAAACATGATTTTATTTTTCGGAAAAAATTTATCCATGCCCTCATAAGCCACACAAATTTTGGCAGCCTTCGAGGAAAGTAACTTGTTAGTAACACCTGCATACGAGTTTTGCTCCTGAATGAGCGTAGGCACACCCAAACCCGAAGCCGCCCACAACAAAGGCCCACTGGCATAACCGCCCACGCCAACGGCTACATCTGGCCGAAAATCTTTCACGATTTGGCGAGCCGCCCACAAACTCTTTACGACTTTTATCGGGAAAGACAAGTTTTTGAGCGTGAGTTCGCGTTGAAAACCCGCAATATCCAGCCCAATAATTTCGTAACCTGCGGCAGGTACTTTTTGCATTTCCATACGGCCTTGCGCTCCCACGAAAAGAATTTCGGTAGCAGGATTTTTGGCCTTTAAAGCATTGGCGATAGCGATAGCGGGATAAATATGTCCGCCTGTGCCTCCGCCGCTAATAATTACACGCATTTTGTTTTATTTTTTCTGATTAGCAAAGCGAGGTTTTTCGGGTAAATTAATACTCTCGTCAATTTCTCCCCTGCTTACACTTAAAATGATACCAAAAGAAAGTCCCGTGAAGAGCAACGAGGTTCCGCCCATACTCAACAGCGGCAAAGTCTGTCCCGTAATCGGGAAAAGCCCCACGGCTACGGCCATATTGACCATGGCCTGAATAGCCAAACTAAAACTCAAGCCCGCCGACAGCAGCCCCCCAAACGCATTTTTGCTGTTTTGGGCGGCCACCATGCCCCGATAGAGCAAAAGCAGATACAGCCCCAAAACAAAAACACCGCCCACCATACCATATTCTTCGATAATGACCGCGTAAATCATATCCGAAAAAGCTTCGGGCAAAAAATCTTTCTGCATACTATTGCCCGGCCCGAGTCCAAAAGTTCCGCCGTTGGCAATGGCAATAAATCCTTGTTCGGCTTGCGGCTCTACTTCGCTTGGGTCAAGATAGCGTTCGATACGTGCCACCAACGTGCGACCACGTTGCCCCACAAAAAATGCCACCGTCCCGACCAACATGCCGATAATCACCAAACCCGCCAAATAGCGCATTGGCACGCGACCAATGAACAGCAACAACATACACGTCATAAACAACATGATGGCCGTCGAAAAGTTGGTCAGGGCAATGCAGCCACAAATCACACCACACCAACCCAGTACAGGAATTACGCCGTCTTTGAGGTCGTCAATGTTATGTTGGCGTTTGGCAAGCATTCCCGCCACACTCGAAATCAAAGCCAATTTGGCCAAATCCGAAGGCTGGAATCCTTGATTAATGACAGGGATAACTATCCAACGGCTCGCATTGTTGGCACTCGAACCAAAAAAATAGGTATAAATCAGCAAAGGCACAGAAACAATAAGAGCCAAACGCGCAAGTTTGGCATAATAACGATAGTCTATTTTGTGTGCAAACCACATCAGCACAAGCCCGCCAGTCACTAATAATGAGTGCTTTACGAGATAATACTCCGTGCTGCTATCGCCTCCGTTGCCTTTTATCATGCGCTTGTAGGCCAAGGAACTGATAGCACTATATACGACCAAAATCCCCAACAACGAAAGCAATATCACGACCATCCAAATCATTGGGTCGCCTTTCGCGTGTCGGTCTGTCCATGCTTTTACTTTTTTATACTCAACAAACATTGTCGTAAATTTTCAGATACTTTTTATTAAAATCAGGCTCACCAATAAGCCGCATTGTTTACAGCGAATGCAACGACTCGTCGTCTAAATGCTTGACTTGCAACTTAAATTGGTCGCCTCTGTCTTCGTAGTTGCGGAACAAATCGAAGCTGGCACACGCAGGCGAAAGCAAAACCACATCGCCATTTTCGGCCAAATGTGCTGCTTCCCGCACGGCATCAGCGATGCTGTACGTGTCCACGATTTTGGTTACTTTTCCGTCAAAAGCCTTGTGCAATGGCTCATTGTCTTTGCCCATACACACCAACGCTTTCACTTTTTCCAAGACCAAATTTTCTATCAAAGAATAATCGTTGCCTTTGTCCACACCGCCCGCGATAAGCACCACAGGTTGTTTGAAACTATCCAAGGCATATTTCACCGAATCCACGTTCGTGGCCTTAGAGTCATTCACAAAACGCACACCGTTAATAGTGGCCACTTCTTCCAAGCGGTGCGGCGCATTTTGAAAAGTTTTAAGTCCTTCTTCTATTTTTTCGGGAGAAACGCCCCACAAAGCCGCCACCAAAGTCGCGCCCATCGCGTTCAGATAATTGTGTTTTCCGTTGATAGTCAGGCTTGTATGCGCCACATAAAAACGCTGACCGTTTGGCAACATAAAATGTAATTGGTCGTGGTCGGAATATGCGCCTGTTTCTACCTTTTCGGCAAGCGAAATCGGCAACAAATTCGTTTGTAAAGTCCTGTTAGCCAATTCATTTTGTACTACTTCGTCTTGCTGATACGTGATAAAGTAGCCGCTCTTGTCCATGTTTTGCAACACCCTGAACTTCGAATTGATATAATTTTGGAATTTGTATTCGTAGCGGTCGAGGTGGTCGGGCGTGATGTTGGTCAAAATCGCAATATCAGCCTTAAATTGATACATGCCGTCGAGTTGGAAACTGCTCACTTCCAGCACATAATACTCAAATTTGTCTTCGATTACTTGACGCGCCAAGCTCTGCCCCACGTTGCCAGCCAAGCCCACATTCAGGCCAGCCATGCGCAACAAATGATACGTGAGCAAAGTGGTTGTCGTTTTGCCATTGCTGCCCGTAATGGCTACAAATTTGGCTTTGGTAAAGCGTGCGCCAAACTCCAATTCGGAAATGACAGGTATATTTTTTTCGTGTAAAGCCTTGATAATCGGAGCTTTTTCGGGAATACCTGGACTTTTCACCACTTCGTCTGCCGACAAAATCGCGTCAAAATCGTGGCCGCCTTCCTCGAAAGCAATACGCGCATCTATCAAATCTTGTTTGTAGCGGTCGCTAATGTGCGCCGCATCGGATACGAATACTTCAAAACCTTTGGCTTTGGCCAAAAGTGCCGCTCCAACGCCGCTTTCTGCTGCTCCTAATACAACAATTTTACTCATTTTCTTCTTTTATTTTAGTTAAAATTAACTAAACAAATTCACTTAAAAAAAGCGAAATTTATTTTTTATCGTAATTTTAATGTTCCTAACGTAATGGCCGCTAAAACTATCGCCACAATCCAAAATCTTGTAACAATTTTTGCTTCGTGATAATTAAGTTTTTGGTAATGATGATGCAACGGCGACATTTTAAAAATTCTGCGTCCTTCACCGTATTTCTTTTTGGTATATTTAAAATAAGAAACTTGAATCATTACTGATAAATTTTCTACCAAAAATACGCCACAAAGTACCGGAATTAGCAATTCTTTGCGAATACTCAACGCAATGACAGCAATTACGCCACCCAGTGCCAAACTGCCCGTATCGCCCATAAAAACTTGTGCGGGATACGAGTTATACCACAAAAAGCCTACACACGCGCCCACAAAAGCCGCACAGAAAATCACCATTTCGCCAGAGTTAGGAATGTACATAATCCCCAGATACTCAGCGAATACGATATTGCCTGACACGTAAGCCAAAATCGCTAACGTAAGGCCAATAATAGCCGAAACGCCTGCGGCAAGGCCGTCTATACCGTCCGTGATATTTGCGCCATTGGAAACGGCAGTGATAATAAAAATCACCAAAACCACGTAGCCAACCCACGTCCAATCACCCAAAAAGCTGAATATTTTTTTATAATCTAATTCATTATTTTTGAAGAAAGGAATCGTTGTAATCAACGATTTTTTATCTTGATATTTAAAAGATTTGGCCGCTGTTTGGTCTAATTTTTGGGCAAAAGATTGATTTTCTTTTACTGAAACTGATACTTTTTGAGACGTATATTCACGTACACGTACGTCATTATGAAAATATAAAGTAGTACCTACAATTAAACCCAAACCAACTTGCCCAACAATTTTAAATCTGCCGTGCAAACCTTCTTTATTTTTCTTAAAAACTTTGATATAATCGTCCAAAAAACCAATCATTCCCAGCCAAATAGTAGATACAATTAGCAAAATAATATAGATATTTTCGATACGCGCAAAAAGCAACGTAGGCACTAAAATACCCGCCAAAATAATGAGGCCGCCCATCGTGGGAGTTCCTTGTTTTTGAACTTGGCCATCCAGACCCAAATCGCGCACCGTCTCGCCTACCTGCTTGTAGCGCAAATAATTGATCAGGCGTTTGCCGTACACCGACGTAATGAGCAAAGACACGATAATGGCCGCCACCGCCCGAAACGAAATATATTTGAAAACACCCGCTCCGAAGAAGTCGAATTTTTCGTCCAAATAACCAAATAAGTGATATAACATGACGTTTTCTTGTTTTTGTTTTATAGTGTTGAAAAAATCGCTTCTATTATTTTTTTGTCGTCAAATGGGTATTTCACGCCCTTAATTTCCTGATACGTTTCGTGCCCTTTGCCCGCCACCAACACAATATCGTGCGGTGCCGCCATCGCGCAAGCCTTGCGAATGGCCTCTTCGCGGTCTATGATGGTTTGGGTTTTGCGGAAGTTGGAAGGCGTAACGCCAGCCTGCATTTGCGCCAAAATATCTTCGGGTTCTTCGTCGCGCGGATTGTCGGAAGTCAAAATAACGTGGTCGCTAAACTGGCAAGCCACACCCGCCATAATGGGGCGTTTGGTTTTATCGCGGTTGCCGCCACAGCCCACAATCGTTATAACTTTCTCATTTCCAGTGCGTAATTCGGCTATTGTTTCCAGTACATTTTGCAAAGCATCGGGCGTATGGGCATAATCTACAATCGCCGTAATGCCATTGGCCGACACGATGCGGTCAAAACGACCCACCGCCGACGGCAACGACGAAAGCACGCGCAACACCTCGTCCGAGTCTTCGCCCAACGAAACGGCCACGCCATACACGGCCAACAAATTGTAAGCGTTAAAATTGCCAATCAACTGAAACCACACTTCTTGTTGGTTGATTTCCAGATGCAAACCGTGCAAACTATTGCTGATAAGTCGCGCACGAAAATCGGCCATTGTTTGTAACGAATAGGTTTTGATATTGGCCTTTGTGTTTTGAACCATTACGCGACCGCGTTTGTCATCGATGTTCACCAACGCGAAAGCCTGCACGGGCAACTCATCAAAAAGTTGCTTTTTGGCTTTGATATAATTGTCAAAAGTTTGGTGATAGTCCAGATGGTCGTGCGTAATGTTACTAAAAGCCGCTCCCGCAAATTGAATACCCGCAATACGATGTTGTACAATAGCGTGCGAACTGGCTTCCATGAAACAATACGTGCAACCTCTACGCACCATTTCGGCCATCAGTGCATTGAGTTGCACAGCGTCGGGCGTGGTATGCGTGGACGGAATCACTTCGCCATTAATTTCATTTTGAACCGTAGAAAGCAAACCCACATTATAACCCAATGCCCTGAACAGGCGGTAAAGTAATGTTACGGTTGTTGTTTTGCCGTTTGTTCCCGTAATGCCCACTACTTTCATTTTGGCAGACGGATTATCATAAAAACGCGAAGCCATCAAACCCAAAGCCTTTTCCGAATCGCGCACCTGCACGTACGTAATGCCTTCGGTGCGGGTTTCGGGAAGTGTTTGGCAGACAATGGCCGTAGCTCCTTTTTCAATGGCTTTGCTAATATACTGATGTCCATCTACTTGTGTGCCGACGGTTGCCACAAACACATTGCCTTCTGTTACGCTGCGAGAGTCGAAAGCAATCCCCGAAACGGGTTTGTCGGTGTGGCCGTCGGTGGCTAAAAGCTGAACTTTATATAATAATTCTTGTAACGTTTTCACTATCAAAAATTTAACAGATTCGAGGTTAGCTTAACTTTATTTTAAATGTAAATAAATCGTATTTCCGCGATAAACTCGCGCATTTGGCGAAATAGATTGCGTATAGACTCGTCCGCGCCCCGTAAATTCCACCAACAAACCTTTATTTTCTAAGACAAACAAGGCATCTTTAAGCGTCATGCCGCGCGTGTCGGGTACTATATTATCCTCCACTTTGCGTAAACGCCACATCACCGATTTGTTAGAAGCCTCAGCGCGCACCCAATATTCCTTGCTGTTATCGTCTTCGACAATGGTTTTGTTCATGTAATTGGAAATGCCCATTTTATCGCATAATTCATGCAAATCAGAGAAATTACCAACCTGAATGAGCGGGAACGAGCCATCGTCTTTGCCTTTTTCGAGCGGACGAATTTTGTGCATTTGCATATCACGCGCATACACTTTGTCGGCAATTTCCTTAAACACTGGCGCGGCCACATCACTACCCGAATAATTGAACCCTTGCGGATTGTCAATCACCACAATACAACTATATTTTGGTTTGTGGGCAGGAAAATAACCCGCAAACGAAGTATAGTAATTTTGGGTATAATGCCCGTTTATGAGTTTTTGCGCCGTGCCCGTTTTGCCTGCAATTTTATAATCCGCATTGCGAATATTGCTTGCCGTGCCGCGTTCTACCACACCTTCCAACATACTGCGCAGCGTTTCGATTGTTTTTTCCGAACAAATTTCATCGCGCAAGACAATCGGTTCAAAAGTTTCTATCACGTCATCGGCTCTGGACACCTCCGTTACGATAATCGGCTGAATCATTTTGCCATTATTGGCCACTGCATTATAAAACGTCAGGATATGCAACGGGGAAAGCAACATTTCGTAACCCACTGAAAGCCAAGGCAAAGAAGTACCGCTCCATGTCGGGTCAGACGTTTTTTTGATGTACGGCTTTCCTTCGCCTTTCATCTGAAAACCCAGCGGCTCGGCCAAACCAAATTTGCTCAAATATTCCAAAAAACGTTGGGGCGTTGCGCCAAAATGCCGCACCACCAGTTTAGAAACCGCCACATTGGAAGAGCGTTCAAAGGCATCTTGCACCGTAATAACACCATAACCACCTGGTTTTGAGTCGGTCATGTCGCGGTCATAAAAACGATAACGGCCATTTCCTGTCTGAATCGTGTCGGTGGACTGTATCTTATTTTCCTCCAAAAGAGCCATGTAGGAAGCCAATTTAAACGTAGATCCTGGGTCAAAACGCCCTGCCACCGCATAATTTTCTTTTTCTACATAATTGCCTTTTCCGTCGCTACCCAAATTGACTACCGCTTTCAAATGTCCTGTTTCCACCTCCATCAATGCCACGCAACCAAAGTCAGCGCGGTGATATTGCAAGGCTTTTTTGAGTGCCGTCTCCGAAACGTCTTGTAGATTAATGTCAATCGTGGTTTTGATGTCGTTGCCGTCGAGTGGCTCAATTTCGTTGCCATCGTTTACGGGTTTCCAGTGGCCGCCTGCCAATCTTCTGTACAAGGCTTGTCCGTTTACGCCTGCCAAAAATTTATCAAAACTAAATTCCAACCCTGCGCCCTGATGGTCTTCGTTCACGTAGCCAATGGTACGCATGGCCAGTTCCTCAAACGGACGTTTGCGGTTATATACTTTCTCGAAAATCGCACCGCCTTTTATTTTTCCCAAACGGAAAATTGGCCAGTTCATCATTTTCTTTTTTTGCTGATAATCAAGTTTAAAGCCTCTGTTCAGGTACAAATAACGTACTTTTCGGGCGCGAGCATCTACGAGTTTGCGGCGATATTCGGCAGGACTTTTATCTCTAAAAAACTGCGAAAGCACCAAAGACAAAGAATCTATTTTTTCATTAAAAATCTGCTTGTCGCAGGCTGTCGGGTCGAAAGCCAAGCGATAATAAGGCAAAGAAGTAGCCAACAAACTACCATTGTCCGAATAAATATTTCCGCGCGTAGCAGGCACTTCGCGGTTACGCAACACGTGCGCACGACCCATTTCCCGCCATTTGTCGCCCGTAATCCATTGCACATGAAAAATTCGATATACAATGCCTACGGCCAAAACCAATACGGCCAAAAATGCAATCCTTGCACGAATCGTAATATCTTTTTTAATGCTCATTTTCAGATACTTAATCAAAAACTACTATTCCTCTAACTCTATTTTTTGAGGCGGAACAGAACTTTCCTCCAAGCCCATCGGTGCCACTCTTTTGGCTACTTCCGATTGCTTGCTTCGCAACATATAATCCGCTTTCAGGGACGTATAATCCACGCGCAAATCCTCCGTTTCGGCTTTTACTTTGGTGAGTTGCACAATGGTTTTATTCGCAAAATGGCTGTTTCCGATATAAACAATGCCCAACGCAGCCAAAAACAAGATACGCGGCAAATATTTGGGAGGAATGCCGTTGGCAAAAATCTCGTCTAACTGAAGCAACCCATCAATAAAACCAAAAATACTTTTGTTGCCTTCGCTTTTTTCGCGTTTGACACCGCCACCACCCGACGGTTTCGACGAAGCTTTAGATTGATTAGCGGGCATATTTTTAGGGGTATTTTTCATCGTGTTATCCTATTTTTTCGGCAATACGAAGTTTTGCGCTACGTGCGCGATTATTTCGCGCCAACTCTTCTTCCGTCGCCTCGATGGGCTTGCGGGTTACGCTTTGCAAGGGTTTTTGTTCGTTGCCAAACAAATCTTTTTCAACTTCTCCGAAAAATTTACCTTTTGCAATGTAATTTTTCACTAATCTATCTTCCAACGAATGATAAGACATCACCACCAAGCGGCCATCGGGCTTTAGAATCTCGGCGGCTTGTTCAAGCATTTCTTGTAGGGCTTCGAGTTCCTGATTTACCTCAATACGCAGAGCCTGAAACACTTGTGCATAATATTTATGTTCTTTGCCGCGTGGCGCAACCGCCGAAATCACTTGTTTGAACTGCTGTATCGTCTCGATAGGCTGCTTGAGGCGCGATTTATAGACCAAAGCCGCCAACGTCTTGGCATTTTTCACTTCGCCATAAATCCCGAAAAGTTTGTGCAGTTTGTCTTCCGAATAAGTGTTAATGATTTTGGCCGCCGTCAGTGTGTCGTTTTGGTTCATGCGCATATCCAAATTGCCATCAAAACGGGTAGAAAAACCGCGTTCGGGCGCGTCTATTTGGTGCGAGGAAATGCCCAAATCCGCCAACAAACCATCTATTTTGGTAACGCCGTGCAGCTTCAAGTAACGCTTTAGGTATCTAAAATTAGCCTCAATGAGCGTAAAACGCTTAGAATCAAAACCTTTGGTATTTTCGAGGGCATCTTCGTCTTGGTCGAAGGCATAAAGTTTGCCCGTCGTGAGCTTGGCCACGATAGCCGCCGAATGGCCGCCACCGCCAAAAGTAACGTCCACGTACACGCCGTCTGGCCTGATATTCAGTCCATTAATACATTCCTCCAACATCACAGGCACGTGATACGCCATTTCTGTATTCATTTTCGTATTTTTCGTAACAATTAAACTCTTACTTGAAGTGCCTCTCCCCTATTGGCTTGTTTATAGAGATTTAGCCGCTTCATTTCCTAAAATTTCTTGTGCTTTTTGAGAAAAAACCTTCGCGTCTTGCAGCAGATTTTGCTCATAATTTTTCAAATTCCAAAGCTCTATTCTATTTCCCACCCCGACGGCCACGATGTCGGCTTCCAGTTGAGCATAATTGAGCAATGTTTTGGGTAAAAGTAAACGAGATTGTCCGTCAAGTTCTATTTCGGTGCTGCCTCGCAAAAAACTGCGCTGAAACAAACGATATTCTTCTTCAAACTCGTTGAGAGCCAATACTTTTTCTGCTATTTTTTCCCAAGAGGGCAACGGATACAACACTACACACGGTTCAAAACCACGCAGAGCCACCAACACTTGCGCGGGTGCTTCTGGCAACTTGGCTTTGAGGCGTGCAGGCAAGACCAAGCGGCCTTTTGCATCCAATTTGCAGTCATATTCTCCTGAGAAACAAAGCATTATCGCTCTTATAATATTTTACCTATACGAAAAAGCACAAATACAAAATTAGAAATCATAAGTAACAAATCAAACCACTTTTTACCACTTTCCTCCATTTTGCACACAAATTTTAGTAAAAATCCCGAAAAACCTAATTAACTCCCTGACAATCAAAACACAAAAAAGAAAATATCTGTATAATATCTGATAGTCAGATATTTACAAAGGATTTCCCAATTTTAATACTTCTTTAATCGAGATTATAAAAATTTAATTATTTAGCCGTAACAGACAAAAAAAGAAGGAAAATAAAAGCTTCGAGGATTCCGAAGCCGTTTTAAATAGTCACTATCGTTTTTAAATATATGGTAATTACAGATTTCACGCCTACGGCGTTAAAAACAGAAAATGCCGTATTTTCACTACCAATATTTCAATCCTAACGGATTTTATAAAATCGTATCACAAAAAGCCTTTAGGCTTAACATTTTTGTATTAAAACAAATTTCAAAGATTTCATAGCTACAACATTTAAAAACGGAATATTATCGCATTTCCGCTACCAATACTTCAATCCTAACGGATTTATAGAATCGTATCACAAAAAGCCTTTAGGCTTGGTGTTTTTGTAGTAAATCGGTTTGGTAATATGAAAAACGCCACAGGCGTGGCATCTCGCATAGATTCCCACACCAACGCGCGGCCATCGTTTTGGAAAATAAACATACATTCTATCGGATTTTGTGATAGCTTTGCAGGGCTTAAAGCAAGACTTTAAACTATATCATAAAATATTAAATACCAGCATATTACCCATGAATAACGAAGCCATCGGCAAGCTCCAAACCGACATAGAGCCATTGCGCCAGCAAATCATTACGCACCCCGTTTATGCCCAAATCCAGACACCCGAAGAGTTGCGCCTCTTTATGCAGCATCACATTTTTGCGGTGTGGGATTTTATGTCTTTGCTCAAAACCCTCCAAAATGCGCTGACCTGTACGGCAGTGCCTTGGTTTCCGAAAGGTGATGCGCAAGTGCGTTATTTGATTAACGAAATCGTGGCGGGTGAAGAATCCGACGTGGACGCACACGGAAACCGCAAAAGTCATTTTGAATTATATCTGGAAGCCATGCAAGAATGTGGTGCTGATACCGAGCCGATTATGCAGTTTTTGGCAGCATTGCAAAATGGACAATCTTTAGAACAAGCCTTTGAAACGGCGCAAGTGCCTACACACGCCCGCGATTTTGTGCGCTATACGTTTGAGGTAATCCAAAGCGGCAAAGCACACGTACAAGCCGCTGTGTTTACGTTTGGGCGCGAAGACTTGATTCCGAGTATGTTTCACCACATTATCAAGGATTTATGCGTTAATTTCGAGGTAAATATTAGCATTTTCCAATATTATCTGGAACGCCACATCGAGGTAGATGGCGACCACCACAGCCATTTGTCGTTGGAAATGACCCAAAATCTTTGCGGCGAGAAAGCCGAACACTGGGCGCAGGCACAAGAAGCCGTCGAAAAATCATTGCAAATGCGCAAACATTTGTGGGACGGTGTGGGGCAAACCATTGCCAAACAAAAAACTTTGGTCTAAAAAGACAAAAAATTAATTTAATAAAAAACTGAATAACAGCGCATTGGCTTTCATAACATAAAAAAAACAAAAAATTTCTGCAATAAATTGTCGTAGAAATTTGATTCGTTTGAGATAAAAGCTATATTTGCGCTCCAAAATTTTAAAACAAGACTGTTGCGATGGCAAAAAAAGGTAATCGAATCCAAGTGATTCTCGAATGCACTGAGCATAAAAACAGCGGTATGTCGGGTACATCTCGCTATATCACGACAAAAAACCGCAAAAACACTACTGAGCGTTTGGAACTGAAAAAGTACAACCCAGTGTTAAAGAAATATACAATCCACAAAGAGATTAAATAATCATGGCAAAGAAAGTAGTTGCAACCCTGAAAAAAGCTGATGCAGGCAAGGCTTACACAAAAATTATCAAGTCTGTGAAGTCACCGAAAACAGGTGCTTACACTTTCCGTGAGGAAATCGTACCTGCTGACCAAGTTCAAGAATTCTTGGCTTCTAACAAGTAATCAAAGATTTTGCCCTCAGTGGCTAATCCGAAAAGTCCCTTTTGCAAGAAAGGGACTTTTTTGTGTTGCTTCTTGTGGATTTTAAATTAACTTCGCAGTGAATTGTACTCTTGCTTTAGAAATACAAAATTTAAAACAAATATTTGCACTTCTGTAAGGAGTTTACAAAATACTGGTTGGCCTACGTGCAACGGCACGGGGTTTGTTTGAACATTTAAGCAATCGCCAAGCGAACACACATAAAATCGCGGCGTTTCCGTAAAAATTATGGGTTTATTTGATTTTTTTAGCAAAGACAAAAAAGAGTCTTTGGACAAAGGTTTGGAAAAAACCAAAGAAAGTTTCTTTTCCAAGTTGGGCAAGGCCATCATGGGCAAATCTACTGTAGATGCCGAAGTGCTGGACGAGTTGGAAGGGGTTTTGGTTAGTTCTGATGTGGGTATTGAGACGACATTGAAAATTATACAGTCCATAGAAGAGCGCGTGGCACAAAACAAATACTTGAATACCAGCGAACTGGACAGAATTTTGAGAGAAGAAATCGTGAAGTTGTTGGCCGCAGAACCGCAACCCAACTACACCTTTTCTTTACCCGAAAAGAAACCTTATGTAATGATGGTGGTAGGCGTAAATGGCGTGGGCAAAACCACTACCATTGGCAAACTGGCCTCGCAATTCCATAAAGCAGGCAAAAAAGTGGTGCTTGGCGCAGCTGATACGTTCCGCGCGGCAGCCGTTGACCAACTTAAACTTTGGGGCGAGCGTACAGGCGTGCCTGTAATTTCGCATGGCATGAACACCGACCCCGCTTCGGTGGCGTTTGATGCCGTGAAACAAGCCGTAGAACTAAATGCCGACGTGGTGATTATCGATACGGCAGGCCGTTTGCACAACAAAGTAAACTTGATGAACGAGCTAAGTAAAATTAAGCGCGTGATGCAAAAAGTGATTGCAGATGCACCGCACGAAGTGTTGTTGGTACTTGATGGCAGCACAGGTCAAAATGCCATTATGCAGGCGCAGGAGTTTACCAAAGCCACCGACGTAACGGCTTTGGCGGTTACCAAACTTGACGGCACGGCCAAAGGTGGCGTAGTGATTGGCATTTCTGACCAGTTCAAAATACCTGTAAAATACATTGGGGTTGGGGAGAAAATAGATGATTTACAGTTATTTAACAAATATGAATTTGTAGATTCTCTTTTCAAAAAATAGAAAAACATGAAACGTAGCTCTCAAATTTCGTTGGTTTGGGTGATGGTGGGACTGTTGTTGGCGTTGGGGAGTAACGCCCAAACCAACAAAAAGACCACTAAAAAAACAAGTAAAAGCACCGTGCTTCCCTGCCCGTTGGTGAAACAAGGCGTTACGGGTAAAGTGGTGTTCAAGTCGGGAAATATGATGCCCACTATTGACCAAAAACCCACAGGAAAGACCGAAAGCGTAGCCCGCGAAGTGTTTATTTTTAAGGTTACGAAAATGAATGACCTTATTTCTAAAACAGATGATAATTTCTACGAAAAACCGAAAACCAAATTGGTTGCGTCGGTTTGGACAAAGAAAAGCGGTTGTTTTGCCGTGCATCTGCCCGAAGGTGAATACTCCGTGTTTGTGAAGGAAAAAGGAAAGTATTATGCTAATTCTTTTGATGGAGATGGGAAAGTGTTTCCTGTGAAAGTAACAGAGGGTTTGGCCTCCGACATCGTCTTCGAAATCAATTACGCAGCCGTATATTAAACGAGAAAGGAGCTAATAAATAGCTCCTTTTTTATTACCACATCAAAAAAAGACGCATTAAAATGCGTCTCTATGGGTAAATTATAATATCATGAATGATACGCACAGCAGTGCGTATGTACAAGAATATCAATTCATTTACTATTATTTTATAAGCCGAATTTGTTGGTATTGGGGAGCTTTGCCGTCCTGTACTAGCCGCAAGTGATAGATACCTTCAGGTAAGTCTGCCACCGATAGCATTAGTAAATTCGTTTCTGACAAAGTAACAGATTTGAGTCGTTGGCCTACACTATTGCATAACTCCAAACTCCCCGTCTTCACATAGTCGGCAAAGGAAATATTAAGCACCTCTCGCGCTGGGTTCGGGTAGATACTAACTTTGGATGAATTACCAATGATTGGCTTGCTACTCGTTACCAACCAACTACTATCCGTCTCTGGCAAATACGGCAAGCCGATACCACCCACTTTCATAAAATACAAATCGTAAAAAGCAGGACTGGGACTATCTATATAACCTGCAAAAACAGCATCACCGTCGCCTGTGAAGGTGATATTGGATACCACTGCCGTATTATTATATACACTCGTATAATAATTATTCCAGACTATACTACTATCTATAGATATTTTGCGCAACAAGGCCTTGGATACTGTACCATTGGGCGGTACCTGCGCTCCCGCTATCACCACCGAAGAATCTGAAGTAATATGAGGCAATTGAATACCACCTAATTCCTCATGTCCCCATTTTTTTACATAGTTTTTATCATACAGACCTACATAAAATTTTTTGGTTGGGGAGCCTATATTGCCCATCGTTACAATATATTGCTGATTGACAAATTGTTGGACATAGCCTGCATATATCTTCGCATACGTCGGGCGCGTATAAAAAATATGCTGCCGTACCACATTCCCACTCGTATCCAACTCCATACCCCATATCGAACTATTCACACTGCCTGATACCCAATAATGGCCATTGGCCATACCCTCCACATAATAGCCCTCCGTGTAATAACCCAAATTAAATGACTTGGCCCATACCAAATCCCCATTGCCCCTATAACGACCTACATACGCATCCCATGCCATGTTAGGGGTGCTGCTAAACGTCGTCTGACCCACCACTAACAAGTCCCCATTGTTCATACTCTTCCCCCTGCAATTGGAAACAACATTCCCATTATTCCCCACCATATACATGTGTGTATAATGCGCCAATACTACCCCGTTACTATCCAACTTCAACAAATGCTGCTGGTAATCAAATGCACCTTCCTGCGCTACTATCCAATAATGAACACCATCTCTATCCTGCGTAATTGAGGCTGCTTCCGAGGTGATTATATTCAAATTCTTGACCCATGCCGTATCCCCATTCGACAACAACTTCCCTACATACAAGCCTCGATAACTACAGTCTATGCCGAATTTGCACAATGAACCTGTAAACAAATAATTTGAGGATTGAGGCATCGGGACTATCGCATCAGCATAATCCATATCATATATATCATACTTCTTCTCCCACAATACCGATTGACTATAAACAACTTTGCTTAAAAACAGCAGTAATAACAATAGTAGATTTCTTCGCATAATCTTAGTCTTTTAATTGAATAAATGGGGCAAGAAACTAAACGTCCCTTGCCCCATTTGGCTTGGTTAATGAATCACGGATAATGGATGACTTACCCCATCTACTTTGAGTACATAAATGCCTGTGTGAAGCGAGGTCAAAGACATTTCTGTTTGCTCACTCTGCGATACCTCACGTTGCAACAACTGACCCGTAACACTCATCAGTTCTATGACGCTACCCGCCTTGCTCTCTATCATCACTTTATCTCGCGCGGGGTTCGGGTAGATACTAACCTTCGCGCCACTGCTCAAAACTGGCTTACTGCTCGTTACCAACCAACTACTATCCGTCTCGGGCAAATACGGCAAGCCAATACCGCCCACTTTCATAAAATACAAATCGTAAAAAGCAGGACTTGGACTATC
>NZ_FOLE01000009.1 GCF_900112255.1 Flexibacter flexilis DSM 6793 | reverse complement strand
TTTTTCAGTGCCTCGCTTTTCAAAATCTTAACCCCTCTCTCGTTTAATCGGGGTGCAAAGGTCAGAAACTTTTTTTTAACTTCCAAATCTTTTTCAAAAATTTTTAAAGTTTTTTCAAGTCTCTACTCGTATCAATCGCTCAACACAAGCTCTTTTTCCTTCTTTCAAGACTTAAAGCCGCTCTCATTAGAACCGCTCTTCCTTAATCGGGTTGCAAAAGTCAGCGTTTTATTTTTATTCTCCAAATATTTTCGCAAATATTTTTTGAGTTTTTTTATCGCCCCCTATAACTCGTTAGCTAACAACATTATAAAGCTCTCTCGCCTCCACCCAGAAACGCCCTCGTTCGAGCACCTCCCCCTTTATCGGGCTGCAAACATCTCCCCTTTTTCCTTATTTTCCTAATTTTCCAACAACTTATTTTTAATTTATTTATCAAGAGCCTTATTTTCAGCAAATTACATAATGAATGTTTTTAACAAAGGACTTTTAAAGCAAGAAAAACACGCAGATTAGGCCAACAAAACGAAAAAGTTATCTTTGCCCTTATCATAAGAGTTTATCATTAAAGATTCATTTATCATGTTTAACACAAAAAAATTACTGCTTAGTATTCTATTATTGGGCACGTTTCTGACATCTCGCGCCGACGAAGGAATGTGGTTGCCGCTATTTTTGAAGCAACTCAACGAAAAAGAAATGAAGGCGCAAGGCATGAAACTTTCTGCCGACGATATTTATAACCTCAATAAATCGAGCCTTAAAGATGCAATTGTGTTGTTTGGCGGTGGCTGTACTGGCGAAATTATTTCTAACGAAGGACTTTTGCTCACCAATCACCATTGCGGCTACGACGCTATCCAAACACACAGCAGCGTAGAACACGATTATCTCAAAAATGGCTTTTGGGCAATGAACAAACAAGAAGAGTTGCCGAACTCTGGCCTTACCGCTACTATAATAGTGCGCATGGAAGATGTAACCAAAGCCGTGTTGGAAGGAACAGCTCGTGGCATGAGCGAACAAGAACGCGAGAAAATTGTAACGGCCAACGTAAACAAGATTCGCGCGAAAGCCGTAGAGGGAACACATTATAGTTCGTTTGTGAGACCATTTTTTTATGGTACAGAATATTATTTGTTCGTTACGGAGGTTTTTAAAGACGTACGTTTGGTGGGTGCGCCTCCTTCGGCTATCGGAAAGTTTGGTGGCGATACAGACAATTGGGTTTGGCCACGCCACACGGGCGACTTTTCAGTTTTCAGAATTTATGCAGACAAAGACAACAAACCTGCAGCTTATTCTAAAGACAATGTGCCTTACAAACCTAAAAAGTGTCTGACCATCTCGACGCAAGGCATCAAAACCAATGATTTTACGATGGTGATGGGCTTCCCAGGTCGCACACAGGAGTATTTGACTTCGTATGCGCTTAATATTATTACCCAAAAATCAAATCCTTACAAAATTGCACTGCGCACACAACGTCTCAATATTATAGATGAGGCCATGCGTTCTTCTGATACGATTCGTATTCAATATTCGGCCAAGCAATCGGACATTGCGAATGCGTGGAAAAAATGGTCGGGCGAGTTGAAAGGCCTAAAGCGTTTACAGGCTATTGAGAAAAAACAAGCCTTAGAAAAAGAGTTTACGCAATGGGCAAATGCTACGCCAGAACGTGTCGCAGAATATGGGCAAGTGCTGCCTTCTTTGGAAAAAGCGTATCAAACCATTGATAAAATCATTTTAAATGTTGATTATCAGCGTGATGCCGTTTTTGCGGCGGACGTGTTGGCCTATGCTTCGGCGTACAAAGTATTTGCGGACAGTATCGCGACGACCAAAAACCCTGAACGTTTCTTTAATATCATAAAAGAACAAACCGAAGATTTCTTCAAAGATTATCACCAACCAACGGATAAAAAATTGTTTGTGGTGTGTATGTCGGCTTATTACAAAGACATTAAACCAGAATATCATCCAGCGATATTCAAGACTGTTACCGAAAAATTTGGCGGCGATTTCGGGAAATATGCTGACTATGCCTACGCCAATTCGTATTTGGTGAGTCCGCAGAAAGCCAGCAAGTTATGGGATGAATTACGCAAAAAGAATGTGGCGGCTCTTACAAATGACCCACTTTATAGCTTGTGGAAATCGTGCAACGACCATTATATCCAAAACATACTGCCTGTGTATCAACAGACTGCACAGCAAATCGAGTTGCAAAGCCGTTTGTATGTAAAAGGTTTGCGCGAAATGCAGCCCAATAAAAAGTTTTATCCTGATGCAAACAGCACTTTGCGCGTAGCTTACGGAAAAGTGAAACCATACCAACCCGCCGACGCGGTTACTTACGGCGTGCAAACTACGCTGGACGGTGTGATGGAAAAAGAAAATCCGAGTGTAGATGAATTTGTAGTTCCTGCCAAACTCAAAGAGCTTTATCAGAAAAAAGATTTTGGGCGTTATGGTGAAAAAGGCAAAATGCCGTTGGCTTTTATTGCATCTAATCACACGACTGGCGGCAATTCGGGTAGCCCAGTGCTAAATGCTCGCGGCGAACTTATCGGTACAAACTTCGACCGCTGTTGGGAAGGAACAATGAGCGATTTGATGTACGACTCCGAACAATGCCGTAACATTACGCTTGATATTCGCTACACGCTGTTTATCATAGACAAATTTGCGGGAGCAGGACATTTGATTAAAGAATTAGATATTAAATAAAAATAAAAAAGGAGGCCAATTTATTTTGACCTCCTTTTTTTATTGCTAAAAATCTAAAATACTTATTTCACAACTGGCACGAACTCCACGCGGCGGTTTTTCTGACGTGTCGTTTTGGTTTCGTTGCTGAAACGTGGACGCTCTTCACCAAAACCTACCGAACGAACGCGATCAGGATTTACGCCATTTTCTGCAAAATATGCTTTCACAGTTGCGGCACGCTGCTCGGAGAGTTTCTTGTTTAATTCTGCATTACCAGAGTTGTCGGTATGGCCATCAATCTCGATAGAAATAGACGGATACTTTTTCATAATAATCACCAACTTAGACAATTGCGGCTTAATATCTTCAGGAACTAAGGATTTTCCCACAGAGAACGCCACCATCGTACGGCGGAACTCCTCTAACACAGAACGCGGGATTCTGGTTGACTTCTTAGCTCCAGAGGAACCTTTTGCTACGTTTGAGTTTGACTCTGTACTGTCTGTAATAGTGATTTCCATATCAGACGGCGTGTTGGTATTGACAGAAGTCGTAGTGTTGTTTTCGCTTTGAACTTTGTATTTGCTAATATTTTTATCCCTACGCAAAAGATTTGCTTTCGGGTCAGGTAATGTTGTTTTAATACCAGATTTGCCACTGCTCACCGTACTTGCGCCAGATTCATCTACTGCTTTGCGAACATTGGCCGTTTTGGTAACAGGGTCATTGGCATCTGGGGTCGTGGTTTGGTCTGCCAAAGCCAATGTTTTTTGCGTAAGCAAAGAGCCGTTACCTGTCGTATCCACGCCTGTATTTTTAGCAATCACTTCTTCGATAGTAGGAGCTTTATAAGCTACATATTCGCCACGACCTTTATTGATTGTCAGAGTCATTGGCATCGTTGGTTTTACCACCGCAACGGCAGTTACTGGTTTAGGTACGGCATTGCGCAAAAACGGAATACGGAAAATGTCCACATCTTCGCTAGAAACGCCACGAGAATAATAAACATAATCGCCAGCTTGCGATACATAATAATACGCATCATCAAAAGCCGTATTAAGTACTGGTCCTAAGTTTTCGGGTTCAGACCATTTCTCCCAAGTATCGTCGAGGCGGCGGGTAATAAAAATATCGCTGTCGCCAAAACCACTATGTCCTTTTGAAGAGAAATAAAGTGTAGTGTTATCACCAGCCACCATAAAAGGAGCCGACTCTTCGCTTACAGTATTAACGTCTTTTCCCAAATTTTTGGGATCGGACCAAGAGTTGTCTCCTTTTTTGAAACTCACATAAATATCGCGGTCGCCAATTGCGTCAAAACTTTCAATGGCCATTAGCAATACTTTATGATCGGTAGTCATGTAATAATCTGTATGAACCGATGAGTTATGATGATCAGGAATATTAACGTTTTGAGGCTTGGTAAAACCTTGTGGCGCAAGCGAACAAGTGGATGCTCCGTCTGTCATCGAGCCATCTTCTTTGTATTGGTTGCCCAACAAAAAGAATGGTTGATCTTTTTGATCTTTAGAAATAGCACAAACAAAGTTTGGATACGCATTATTAAGCGGTGCTCCAATATTAGTAGCGGCATTCCATTCATTATGCTTCTCATCTAATGTAGAAACCCAAATATCTTCATCGGTTGTACCACCAATATTATTCGGATGATTTTGACGGCTAAAGTATAGATTTTTTCCATCAGGAGTAAGCACCGCCATGTGTTCGCGGTAAGGACTATTAACCCCTTCGCCCAAATGCTCTGCCCACAAATAACGCTCACTCTCTTCGGAAAGCGTGATTTCTAATTCAATAGGTCGGCGCGAATCCGAGATACCAATCGCATCAATGGCTGGCTGGTCGTGCATACGCGACACATCCAATACGATTTTGGCGGCAGCTACTTTATACGATGTAAGTGGAAAATAAACACGTAATAAGCGATTTTTGGCGGCCAATGATTTGGCCGAAAAGGTATTAACTAAATATTCCTTGCCTTGCGTGTCGTACAAAAACAATTGGTATAAACTACCAGGGAAGTTAGACTCGGCAATGGCCACTTGGCAAACTTGTGTCGGTTTATCAAACCCCACTTTCAAATACTCCAAACCACCCGCACTTGGCACCCAAGCACTAGGGTTTTCCCCATAACCTGGCAACACATTAGGACGTTTGAGTGCTTGTTCGGCACTATATTGCGTTTTGGAAAGTTGCGAAGAAACTTCAATAACAGAAGTAGCCCATTGTTGGTGAGCCTTTTGCGCAACCAAATTAAAACCAATACAAGAACAAGCAATACTGAGTAACAGTTTTTTATTCATGACTAATCACGTTAGTTTTTGATAGCTGGCAAAAAATTAAGGTTTAAGCACGGTTACTTCTACTACTTGTTCGGTGCTTGATGTTGGCTTAGAAGCATCTGGCAAAAGTTTGACACGTGCACGAGCAATTCCTCTTTTGATAAGAAAATGTCGAAGAGCTTTAAGGTGTAAATCTCGTTGCTCGGAGCTCGCAGGGGCTTTTGCTCCGTTGCCCACGGTAATGGTAAGCGTTGGATTTAGCTGAAGCAGTGCAACCAGTCTATCCAATTCGTCATAAGAGCTCACCAATAATTCATTATCTTCACCAAAAGAAACACTGCGCAAATCAATTGTTTGTTTGGCTTGAATTGGCTCTAAAGCTAAATCCTGCGCAAAGGAATGATTGTTTTCGTCCGTAGCATTAGCCACCACATACCCAGACAAATAGCCTGCTGCTTGGACTTCAATGGCATACTGGTTGCGTTCATATAGCTCAATGCTAAAAGCACCCGTATTGTCTTCCGTATCCAAAAAGCCAATGATATTGCCATTGGGAATGTCGCGATAATATACTTTTGCTTTGATGGGATGTTGCGATACCTTATCAAATACTTTACCTGCTATTATCAATGAATCCTGCGTTTGTGTGTTGGCAGCAAAAGACTGCGTTACAACTAATAGCAACCCCACTGCAATGGTCAGGGGTTTTGTAAAGAAAAAGCGATTTCTTTTATTATTTGTAGCAATTTCTTTTAGTAATTTCATAATATTACATATTTAAGACACTTGATGTACAGGGCTAAAGAGGGGCAAAAATAAAGCATTTATAATCTAAAAGCAATAAATACTTTCAATTAAAGCCATTTATATCATACTTTTTTATGCTAAATATTCACAAATATTACGCTTAACAAATAATTTATTTTTTTATCATAAAAATAAAAATCTATATATAACAAAGGTCTGTTATATTGCCACGCCACCAAACGCAACAATATAACAGACCTTTTTGAAGTAATAATTAACTTATAATTATTGAATTACAAGCTTTTGAATAAATGTTTCGTTGCCAGCAGTTGCACGTACCACATACACGCCTTCTGGCAATATTGCAAAATCATTGAGCAAAATGCGACCTTGAGTCATTAGTACTTTTTCAAGCATTACCCTACCCAAAGCATCTGTAACCGTTAGGTTTACTTCCTGCACATTTTCTGCACCTAATTCTACACAAACCATTTGGCCTTTGGCCACAGGGTTCGGATACATCGCCCAAGTAGCTTTTGAGCCGCTCACCTTTACGATAGACGAATAAGTAAACGCGCCATCAAAATCTATTTGTTTAAGGCGATAATACGCGCCTGCTTGCAATGCCTTTTGATCTAAGAAGCTATAATTACGGGTTTCGCGGCTATTTCCTGCACCTTGTATTGTCCCGATGGCTTCAAAGTTGCGACCATCCGCAGCGCGTTCCACCACAAATGCTTGATTATTTAGCTCAGAAGCGGTAATCCATTTTACCAAAACCTCACCCGAATTTTGCGCCTGCGCGTCAAAAGAAAGCAACTGAATTGGCAACGGCTGCAACCCTGCAATAGAACCAAAAGTAATCGGGCTAAAACTTGATAGCGTAGAAGTAGAAGTAATACTACCCGCACTCGGAATTGAAGCTGGCGAACCTCCTTGCGAACCCCACTTGTTGGTAGATGAAGAGAAATGCGCCACCACCAAGTCTGAAGGAGCTGAAGAGTTCAAATCACTGCGCACCGAATTTTCCCAGTACAATGTTACTTGACAAGTAGGTCCTGCTGCTGTAACACGTTTCAAATCCCAATATTCTACACCACTGGCATAAGTAATACCTGGATTCATATACGCAGCATTAGCATTGTTTGCGGGAGCTGAGGCATAATATTGACAAGTAAATTCTGTGGTAGTGGCATAACCCGAAACAGGGATCATACCCAAACGCGCCCAGTAACCACCCGCACCCACAGGGAATGTAAAGGCCGTATTGCCTATTTTCTTCATAATACCATTTACATAGCTAAGGGCATTGCCTGACGAAGCCGCCGAGCCATTGGCCATAATAAGCAAATTAGTAGCAGAAGTATTAATCAGGCCACTTGTCAGCGTAAGTGTAGTAGAAATGGTTAAAGGAACTGCTAGATTTAGATTTGAATTGTTGCTAGTAGCAATTGTTAAACGACTAACAGCAGGGGCTTTGACTACGTCACCACTCCAAGTTTGGTCTGCCGCACCATCTAAAATAACAGTGCCGCCACTACTCGAAAAAGTAATCGCATTTCCAGAACCAATCGTCGAAATATTGCCTGCAAACGTAGAAGCATTAGTATAAGCTGGTAATAGCAAACCAGTGCCATTTTGAAGGAAAGTAACATTACCATTGTAGTCGTCGGCAGCGGTACTACCGAGTCTCAAACGCCCTGTATTGGTAACTGTAAAGTTTGCCGAGCTATTATAGATATTACCGCCGTTGCTATCATTGTTTGATGTTCCAGTCTTCGTGATAGCCACCGTTCCATTGAACGTGTTGCCCGTAAACCTCTGTGATGGAGAAGTATAGTTTATTGCTCCATTAAAAATATTACTCGTAAACGCCATAGAAGAGTTTGCGCCAGAAGTGATCGCGGAGACAGAACCATTAAAAGTAGAACCATTTAATGAAATAGCCCCATCAACCACAGAAGAAGTCAAATTTCCGTTCATGGTACTACTGTAACCCGCCAGACCAATTTCTAAACGAGCACTGCCCGTCAAATTAATGTTTTGCGGCGTAGTGCCTAATTGCGTGAAACGGTATAAACGAATCATACCCGTATTAAATGTTCCGACATTAAACGTCTTCGTGTCTGCTAACGCTGCATTCCCATTATACCCACTCCAACCTACCAAAAAGCCATTAGAGGCTGAGGCTATGGCCGTGTTGGTAAGATTTATATTTCCATTAAAGAATGCTGTACCTCTTAATATACGCAAATAAGATTCGGATGTCGCTGTACTTGTATTATTGAAAGTAAAGTTTCCATTAAATGCAGTAGTAGCACTATTGCTAGATTCTCCTATATAAAGTCTAGAATTAGATCCACCCGTAGAAGTGTTATTCATAACTACATCTGCATTATAGATACCTGTTCCTATTGAATTTATATAAAAATCATGAGAACCAAGGCTTGTAGCACCATGATTAATTGTCAGCGGCGCATTAAAAGTAACAGTAGCTCCATTATGTCCTAAATGGAATGTACTGCTATTACCCATAGGAGTGTTATTAATAATCGTAGTCCCCGCAAATGTAGCTGTTGCCCCACTAGCAACAGCAATAGAGCTAGTGGGATTAGCACCACTTGTTGTATTATTAATTGTTGTAGTACCACCAAAAACGTTTCCAGCCGAACCGTATGCCAATTCCATGCTACCCGATCCTACGTTATCAGCCGTAAAATCAGTTGTAAAAATATCTGGTGCTGTATTAGCCAAACGAATTATCCCACTAGCTGTATTACGAATATTAGAAACGCCCACAAACGTATTACCACCGCTACTGTTATTGGCTCCACTACCTGTTTTGGAAATAAGGCTTGTACCATTATAAAGGGTATTACTTAAATAAACATTCGGAGCAGAAAAGTTTACATTGCCATTCCAAACCGTACCTGTCGAAACCACCAGCGTGGCTGTCCCCGTAAAAGTTAAGGCTTGAGGAGTAGTGCCTTGTTGCGTAAAACGATAGATATTTAATGTTCCTGAATCAAATCCAGCAGCACCAACCGTTATTGTTTTACCATCGGCTAAAGTAGCCGAAGCAGAAGCATTGTTACAAAATGTAATAGGCACAACACCGCCACCTACGTTGGTAAGCTCAATGTTATCATTAAATAAAGCTGTACCATTGATGGGTAAATTGATAACCGTGGAAGCATTCGTATTACTATTATTTACAGTAACCTTACCCATAAAAGTATTGACACTTCCAGTTCCATTACCAACTCTCACATCTGAACGCACAGCACCCAGTATATTAAAAGTTACAGTCCCATTAAACCTTATATTGGCAGCAGTTTCTGTTATAAAAAATGTCGTGTTAGAGCCTGTTGATGCTGTTTTATTACTATTAAACACTACATCTGAAGCGAATACAGTCATCTGGCCACTATGACTATAAGCAATATAAATGGCATTTGCACCCGTATTATTAAAAGTGGTAAACGCATTAAAAAAGTCAGGATTTGTACCCCCAACTAGCAAATAACCAGAGCCACTATTGGTAATTGTCGTTACACCATTAAAGGTATTGCCACCGCTGGAGTGATTATCACTTGCTCCTGTTTTCTCTAATACAGTAACACCATTATAAACAGTATTTGCCAATAATAACTGAGGTGCTTTAAAATCTACATTGGCATTCCAAGTAGAGGCTATACCAAGTGTAAGTAAAGCTGTACCCGTCAGGGTTAAAGTTTGCGCCGTGTTACCAACTTGCGTAAAGCGGATAAACGACAATGAGCCACCCGAAAAACCAGCAGCACCAATCGTAACGGTTTTGCCATCGGCTAACATCGCTGAAGAGGTAGCTGAACTAGCCCCAAAAGCAATATTGGTCAAACCCGTATTCGTAACCTCTATATTATCATTAAAAATAACAGGACTTGACAAGCCAAAAGTAATACTAGTAGAAGCAGATGAATTGCTATTGACTGTTACTTTTCCATTAAAGGTACCATTGGCACTCGCATTATTACCAACCCTAACATCCGAACGCATCGCACCAAGAATGTTAAAAGTTACAGCCCCATTAAAACTAACATTAGCATTACCTTCTGTAATGAAAAATGCGACAGAAGAGCCTGCAATACTTGTTTTATTACTATTAAAGACCACATCGGACGCAAAAGTTGTGGTTTGGCCTGTGTGCCTATGCGCAACGTAAATAGCATGTGCCCCTGTATTATTAAACGTAACAGCAGCATTAAATGCATCGGCATTAGTACCACCTGTAAGCAAATATCCTGTACCACTGTTTGTAATTGTGGTTAGCCCATTAAAGGTATTGCCGCCATCACCCCAATTGTCTGTTGCGCCATTTTTCTCCAAAGTTGCTACACCATTATAAATAGTACCGTGCAAATACAGTTGCGGTGCCACAAAGTTTACATCACCATTCCAAACACTACTAGTACCCAAAACCAGAACAGCTGCGCCTGTCAAAGTAATGGCTTGCGCCGTGTTGCCAACCTGCGTAAAACGATAAATACTCAAAGTTCCCGTATTAAAACCTGCTGCTCCTATCAATAGTTTTTTGCCGCTGGCCAAAGTGCAAGTCGCAAGTGTACCAGAACTAAAATAAATTCCTCGACTACCTCCTGTATTGGTTAGTTCTATGTCTTCATTAAAATTGCACACTCCTTTATCATAACCCAAATACACCTCTGTTGTTGGGTGGCTATTTGTTACATTGACCGTAAGCTTACCATTAAAAATCAACGTAGAGACTCCTCCCGTCCATGCAGGATTGCCCAAACGAATATCAGATTCTATGGTTCCACCATCCACATTAAATACCACATCTCCATTAAACACCACATCCGCAGTACTTTCCGCAATCATAAAAGCCATAACAGAACCCGTAGAAGCTGTTTTGTTGGCATTAAAAGTAGCAGTCGAAGCAAAGGTAGTAGTCTGACCAGTATGGTTATGTGCAACATAAATAGCATGCGCACTTGTATTGTTAAATGTAACGGCTGCATTAAACGCATCAGCATTAACATATCCCGTAAGCAAGTATCCTGTACCACTATTGTTAATTGTGGTCAGGCCATTAAAGGTATTTCCGCCATCACCAGCGTTATCCGTTGCGCCATTTTTCTCCAATATTGCTACCCCATTATAGGTAGCTCCACTCAAATACAGTTGCGGCGAAACAAAATTAACATCACCATTCCAAACACTACCTGTACCCAAAATCAATGACGCTGTACCTGTCAAAGTAATGGCTTGCGCTGTACTGCCAACCTGCATAAAACGATAAATACTCAAAGTCCCTGCATTAAAACCTGCTGCTCCTATCAAAACTTTTTTGCCTGCCGCCAAAGTACATGTGGATAATGAACCCGAGCTAAAATAAATACCTCGACCACCTCCTGTATTCGTTAGCTCAACATCTTCATTGAAGATGCAGATACCTTTATCAAAGCCCAAATAGACTTCCGTTATTGTGTTGCTATTCGTTACATTGACCGTAAGTTTGTCATTGAAAGTCAACGTAGAGATACCTGTTGCCCATGCTGGATTACCCAAACGGATATCAGACTCTACTCCTCCGCCGTCCACATTAAATACAACAGCTCCGTTAAACACCACATTACCAACACTCTCTGCAATAACAAAACCTGCTGTAGAACCCATCGATGCTGTTTTATTGGAATTAAAAGTAGCGGTCGAAGCAAAGGTCGTAGTCTGACCAGTGTGGTTATAAGCTATATACATAGCGTGTGTTCCTGTATTGTTAAACGTAACAGCAGCATTAAACACGTCCGCATTAAGATTTCCTGTCCTCAAACTACCCGAACCACTGCTCGTAATGGTTGTTAGCCCATTAAACGTATTACCGCCATCACCAGCATTATCCGTTGTACCATTTTTCTCCAATATAGCCACTCCATTATAGGTAGCTCCATTTAAATACAGTTGCGGTGCTTTAAAATTTACATCGGCATTCCAAACAGTATTGGTCTCCGAGTACAAAGCGGCTGTACCTGTAAGTGTAATATTTTGAGCTGTCGCTCCCAACTGCTTAAAGTTCTCAAACTTAAGAGTACCTCTATTAAAACCATCAGCTCCAATACTTACCGTTTTACCCGAAGCCAAAGTAACTATACCTGTATAAGTACTGGTCCAACCGAAATACGCACCGATAGTTCCTGCACCCGTAGCAGTACTGCTTACTATTATGTTTTCATTAAAAGCTACATTACCTCTGAGAATACGCATATAAGAACTTGCCACTGCCGAAGAACTACTGTTGTACGTAAAATCTCCATTGAATGTAACATTACCCGCCGAATTACTTTCTGCTATATAAAATCGTGAATTATTACAACCAGACGACGTATTTATATAAGTAAACGCACCATTAAATACGACTGTACCTGACGTATTAGCAATACTTACATCATGGTCTCCTGTACCTGTACTAGCTTGCGTAATATTGACTGCCGAGTTAAATTGCAAGTTACAGCCGTTTCCACTGCCTAGCTCTATCAAACTTCCCGCTGCCGCAGATGCTCCATTAAATGTGGTAACTCCAGCAATTGTGGCCGAACTGTTATTGCCTCTACCAACCGAAACAATACTATTAGTCGTACTTCCCGTACTATTTTGATTGATGGTTAATGTAGAACCAAATGTATTACCCAATGAGCCATAAGCCAAGTGTACAGACGAAGAACCCATATTGTTTACCGTAACAGCACCCTGAAAATTATCAGGCGAACTGCTCCCAAATAAAAAGTAACCACTACCGCTATTATTGATGGTAGTAGCCCCCATAAACGTATTATTTCCTACACTATTATCATTACTACTGCCTGTTTTGGTGAGCGTAACCGTATTGTTAAATGTAGCATTACGCACGGCCATTGTCTGTGCTGTAATACTTACTGGACAGTCAAAAACAATTGGCCCTACCGAGCCAAACAATGCTGTGGTCGCACCCGACACGACAAACGAACCGTTCTTAATAGTGCCCAACGTAAACGTAGCATTGCCGCTTACTGTAAATGCGAAGCTACCCAAATCAAGTGTACCTGATGTAAGGGTAAGATTGGTGCAGCCACCCGAAACACCATTATATTGTGGCACATTAGCTGCCGAGACAATCACGATGTCATCTGTGGCAGAAGGCACGCCCGAATTGGGTGTCCAGTTGCTCGGATTGCTCCAAGCCGACGATACAGAACCATTCCACGTATAACTCGTAGCCTGTGCCCCTACGGACACCAGCATAAAGAATACATAGAAAAAATGAAAGAGTTTCATTTTTTTCATAAAAAGAGATTTAATAGTTAATTTAATCAAGCAAATTTAGAAAAATTTTGTTATTAATATTATAAAGCTCTAACATTCAATACAATATCATACACTACATAACACTATCTATTACAATATAAAAAAATGGTTATCACCTTGTTTTCCAATGTATATTCTGGTTTATACGCCTACTGCCATTATTTTATACAGAAAAAAATATTTAGTTTTCTTTATGCAAAAAACTAAAAAAGAGCAAAGAGCTAACACATAACATTACTCAAGCGTGTTTTGTTACGGAAAATAATTAACGCAGTCAACACGAATATTCGCATATTTGCACCCCAAAAGATTTACACAAACTCATGAACATAGAAAATGTCATTAAGGCTGGGATTAGCCTTGCTTTCAAGCAATTATTCAACTCTTCTTTAGAAGCCCACGATATAACTTTGCAGCCTACACGTAAAGAATTTGAAGGACAATACACTTTCGTTACGTTTCCGTATGGTAAAATATCTGGCAAAAATCCTGAAGAAACAGGGAAAGTAATAGGACAATTTATATTAGAAAATCTGACAGAAATCAGTGGCTTTAATGTAGTGAAAGGCTTTTTGAACTTGGTCGTAGCCGACTCGGTTTGGCAACATCAGTTTCAAACGATGGCCAGTGCTTCAGATTTTGGTCAGTTGCCCGAAAACAACCAAACCGTAATGGTCGAATATTCTTCGCCCAACACGAACAAGCCTTTGCACTTAGGCCACTTGCGCAACAACTTTTTGGGCTTTTCCGTATCGCAAATTTTAGCGGCGGCAGGTTATAACGTTGTGAAAACCAATATCATAAACGACAGAGGCATTCATATTTGTAAGTCAATGCTCGCCTACCAAAAATTTGGTAATGGCGAAACGCCACAGTCTGCCAACATGAAAGGTGACCACCTTATCGGCAAATACTACGTGGAGTTTGACAAACACTACAAAGCCGAAGTAGATGCCCTCAAAGCACAAGGCATCGCCGAAGACCAAGCAAAAAAACAAGCTCCGCTTATGTTGCAAGCGCAAGCCATGCTCCAAGACTGGGAACGCGGCCACGAGGCTACTGTCGCACTTTGGAAACAAATGAACGAATGGGTTTACGAAGGTTTCGAGGCCACGTACAAACGCATGGGCGTGAATTTTGATAAATATTATTACGAGTCCAATACCTATCTGCTCGGCAAAGACATCGTGGAAGAAGGCCTACAAAAAGGCGTGTTTTTCCGTAAACCTGACGGCTCGGTTTGGATTGACCTGACCGCCGACGGCCTCGACGAGAAACTCGTACTTCGCGCCGACGGCACGTCCGTGTACATTACCCAAGATTTGGGAACAGCGGATTTGCGTTTTGCGGATTTTGCTGCTCAAAAATCTGTGTATGTGGTTGGTAACGAGCAAGATTACCATTTTAATGTACTTTTCTTAATCCTGAAAAAATTAGGCCGCAGCTACGCCGACGGTTTGTATCACTTGTCGTATGGCATGGTGGATTTGCCTTCGGGAAAAATGAAGTCCAGAGAGGGAACGGTAGTTGATGCCGATGAATTGATGGGCGACATGGTAAGCACTGCCAAAGAACGCACCTTGGCTTTGGGCAAAGTGGCCGACTATAGCGAACAAGAAGCCGCCGAATTGTACGAAATGCTTGGCATCGGGGCTATCAAATATTTCTTGCTGAAAGTTGAGCCAAAGAAACGTATGCTTTTCAACCCCGAAGAATCTATTGAGTTACAAGGCAATACGGCAACGGCCATTCAGTACACGCACGCGCGTATTTCTTCGATTTTGCGCAAAGCCAAAGAACAACAAGTGGAAGCCAACTATTCGGATTTGCCAGCGTTGCAAACCGCTGAACGTGAGTTAATTATTTTGCTTGCCGACTTCCCTAAGAAAATCCGCGAGGCTGCCGAAAGTTATTCACCTGCGACAATTGCGGCATACGCCTACGACGTGGCACGTGAGTATAACCGTTTCGTGGCCGAAGTACCTGTACTTTCTGCCGAAACCGAACAACAAAAAGCCTTCCGCGTGGCACTTTCCGAACTCACAGCCAAAGTATTGCGCAAAGCAATGGGCTTGCTCGGCGTGTCTGTTCCCTCGCGCATGTAATCCAAGATTGATTTTATCGCAACAAAAAAGCGTGGCCTTCTTACAAGCCACGCTTTTTTGTTTTTATATCAAAACTGATAATCAATTATTTTTCTAGTTTAATAGCTTCCGCTTTTACTACTTTTCCTTTGATAGTAATCATTTGCGTAGGCTCAGACGGGTCGTTGGTATAGATGGTAACCGATTGTTGTTGGTCGCCTTCGTGTTTGCCAACTGTATTAAACGAAACTTTAATATTGCTGCTTTCGCCTGGGGCTAAAGTTGTTTTTTCGGGCGAAGAAGCCGTACAGCCGCAACTTGCTTTCGTTTTGAAAATTTGCAATGGTGCGCCGCCTTTGTTGGTAAATACAAACTCCGTATTTACCGTTTCACCCAACTTAATATCTCCAAAATTGTGTTCTTTTTTGTTAAAAATCATTTTTGGCGATTTGGCTGCTTCATCTTCCGAAAGTTTACGCGGCTCTTCTTCGATGGTGGCTACCACCGACAAAGGCAAATTTTTAGGAGCGTTGGCTTTCGCTAAATCGTAACTGTAAGAAGTTTTGCCACTTTTGGCCGCTTTCTTGGCTTTGGTCGGAACGGTGGCATAGCTAAGTTGCAAACCATCATTAGTATAGCCCCAGTCCCCACGAACTTTTGCGTCATAGGTTATGATAATTTCCGACGTTGCTTTTGGTAACACAACCGCAGGTTCTACTTTGGCGGTCAAATGTTTGGGCAAGTTAGCAATTGTACCCAACGAAATGGCCGAGTCGGAAGCATTATACACTACAAATTTTTCGGTAGAAGGTTTGGACGGCGACACGCGACCCATGTTCATGTAGCGCGACACCATGCGCAACTTTTTGGTAAGTCCTAAGCTATCAGGATACAAATCTGCTGGTGTTTTCACGCGCGGCGTTACCGTTCCTTTTATGCCCAACACGATTACTGGCGCAGTTGCATCACTGGTCACGGTCAATTGTTTATCAAAATTACCTGGTCTATGATTCGGATCGTAGGCAGCTTCCACAAAACCTTTTTTGCCTGGAGCTACTGGCGTTTTTGTCCAGTCGGGCGTAGTGCAACCGCACGAAGCCTGTACGTTTTTAATATTCAAAGGCGATTTTCCTTTGTTGGTAAAAACAAAGCGGTATTTCTGTGGCCCACCTTCTTCACGAATTGTCCCGAAATCATGTTTTAATTTCTCAAATTCAATAACAGGTTGTGTGTTTTGAACGGGAGCAACATTAACAGGTTGTTGTGTAGCGGCAGGCTGAGGCGTTGGTGCTACCAACGAACGCAAAGGCTGTGCGGTAGCCGTCAGGCTCGCCAAAACAAATGAAAAGGCAATGACTTGTTTATTCATATTTTTATAGTATTATTTTATAATTTTAGTGAATAAATAAGATACTAAAACAGTGTTAAACAACAATTTATCGGTTAAAAAGTTCAAACATTTTAGTCAAAATTTATTCAAGTAATATTTGCAAATATATTAAATGAAAAGTAGGGCAAACGATTTAGATTTTATAAATTTTGTATAAAAAATACTTACCCTTTAACTTTTTGCTATATTTTTGTAAGAATCTATTTTCAATGAGCAACAACATTTGACACCCAATCAATTTTATATGACAGACAGCAGCATCATACATCAACTCTTAGACAACAATAAACAGTGGGTGGAGGAACGCCTCAAAACAGACCCCAGTTATTTTGAGGATTTATCGCAAGGGCAATCGCCTTCTATCTTGTGGATAGGTTGCTCGGACAGCCGCGTACCTGCCGAAAGCATTTCGGGTGCAGAGCCAGGCGAACTTTTCGTACACCGCAACATTGCCAACTTGGTCGTTAATACCGATATGAATGTATTGAGTGTGGTTGATTATGCCGTTCGTGTGTTGAAAGTAAAGCACATTATTGTTTGTGGCCATTATCAATGCGGAGGTGTAAGAGCTGCCATGAGCAACAGTACCGTTGGTATTTTGGATAACTGGCTCAGTAATATCAAAGAAGTGTACCGCCTGCACGACCGCGAATTGGAGGCCATCGAAGACGAAAATATAAGAGCCAATCGTCTAAGTGAATTAAATGTTTTGGAGCAAGTGTATAACTTATCGAAGATTACATCAATCCAACGCGCATGGCAAGAAGGCCCATCACCTGTGTTACATGGCTGGGTTTATGATTTGGGAAATGGGCTTATCAAAAATCTGGATTTTACGCTCAAAAGTAACAATAGTCTCGACGACATTTATAAATTTGACTTCAAAGCCGAAGAAGAGAAGAAATAAAACAAAAATGCCTCTGACTCACCAAAGTAAACAGAGGCATTTTCTATCTTTTTAGGGCAAAATTATAGCGTAACAATACCGCCTTTTTCTTTTACCATTTCGTCGTATTCGTCAGCAATATAGGCTACCGTTTGAACGGCTGCCGAAAATTCGCTAAAGTCTAAGTTACTGGCTGGCAATGAGTAAGTAAATACTACTGAGTCAAAGCTTAGCCCGAAGCTACCAAACGGAATGGTTGCGTTCAGATGCAACAATTCTTTAGCAAATTCTTCTGAAACAGTTACGTTTTCGGCCAAATATGAGAATACCGAAACCAAGGCATCTTCGCTGTGCCAAGGCACTACACGAATACAAACTGTAACCGTTCCGAAACTAAACGAATAAATATCATCTACTTTCACGATTTCGTATTCGTCGAAAAGTTGTGAAAGATAATGCTCAATGTTTTGGTTTGTAGAAGCAATAATTGCTTCATTTACACCTTCTTTTAATATCTGAAACTTAGGCATTTTCTTGATTTTTGATAGAGAAAAGTAAAACTAAAAACCTACTGTTGACCTAATTGGGCTTTGAGTTTGGCCAACTCATCGTCTGCCGAAGGAGTAGCCGTTGTGCCGCCCGTTCCGATAGCCGTAGGATTTGAGCCGCCCGCAAGTTGGGCTTTAAGTTTGGCAAACTCGTCGTCCACTTGAGTGTTTTTCTCCATTTTGCGCAACTCTTCATCAATCGAAGTGTTTTCGTCAGCAAGTTGCGTAAATGCCTGTGCCTCAGCTTCGATTTTAAGAATTTTTTCCTCAAATTTATCAAATTTCGCAAAAGAACTATTGTCCAAACCGCCCAATTTCTTGGCTACATCAGATTGTGCTTTCGCATTTTGGCTGCGGGCAATCAACATAGATTCCTTCATTACCGCCTCATCAAGTTTGGCTTTGAGTCTATCTACTTGTTCTTTGATTTGGGAAGTCGTAGCGTGCGCCGATTCAAACATTTGTTTGTACTGCGCATATTGCTGGTCTGCTTGTGCTTTTTTGGCCAAAGCAGCTTTTGCAAGTTCTTCATTACCGCCTTGCAATGCTTTTACGGCTTTGCCGTGCATTTCCTCGGCCAGTCTTTTGAAGTTAGCTGTTTGCGCCTCCAAACGTTTTTCATTGGCCATTGCCTGTGCTAATGCGGCGGTTGCTTTTACTTGACCTTCGCGCATTTCCACGACCATGAGTTTAATCATTTTTTCGGGGTCTTCGGCTTTGTCGGCCAAATCGTTGGCATTTGCCTTGAAAATATCAACGAATCTTGAGAATATTCCCATTTTTTATAAAAATAAAGATTAAATGATGCGATAAAAATATCAGAAATTTAGCAAAATATCTAATATTTTTTAGTTAGAAAATCTATTAAATAAAGACAAGGCCAATAATATGGCACTAACCCCTGTTGTTATATAACCATATACAGGGTAATTTAAACGTACCATCTTGGCCGTAATTGGCTTGACATACAATATATCATTAGGAGCCATGAAAAAGTACGGAGATTTAACTAAGTCTTGATCAGTCAGATCTATTTTATGTACCATATAACCATCTGGTGTAGCTCGCAACAATTCTATCCGTTTTCTATCACCATAATCCGTCAAATCATTGGCATTTCCAATAGCCTCTAAAATAGTAAATCGCTCTGCCATAACATTTTGAACTCCAGGATTTTTGACATCTCCTAAAACCGTAATTTTAAAGCTATATAACCTTACTTTTACAATTACATCATTTAAATACAAAGATAATTTACGAGAAATACGAGCATCAATAGAATCCAGCGGGAGACCTTGTACATTGATTTTACCAATCATCGGCATACGAATTTCGCCACTATCATTGATAATATATCCACTAAAATATCCTCCCCCAGCACCCATATTGCTAGAACTATTTCCTGTCGTACTATTTCTAGCACTCTCAATATTAAATAAAGCAACAGCTTCTTGATCTGGGCACAAAACTGTTATATATAAAATATCTCCAGGTCTTACTAAATATTTTTGTTTTTCTACTTTCAAAAAGACAGAATCAGGCTCAGGTTTTACTTTACTCTGAAGATAAATATAACTTTTCCTCGGAATACAAGAAACCGATAAGCAAACAAATAAGCAAAAACAAAAAGCAGTTTGTAAATTCTTTATCATGACCTTTGGTTAAAAATAATAGCGACTAAAAACACTTTATTTGCCTTAGTCGCTATTGATAGATTAGTATAAAATTCTTTATTCTACTGTTACAGATTTAGCCAAGTTACGAGGCTGATCCACATTACAACCACGCATCACGGCAATGTGATATGAAAGCAATTGCAATGGAATTACAGAAATTAGTGGCATAATAGCTTCGTTCGTAGCAGGAACTTCAATAATAAAATCAGCCATTTTAGGAATAAGGGTATCGCCTTCAGTTACCACAGCTATTACTTTTCCTTTACGCGCTTTTACTTCCTGAATATTCGAAACTATTTTTTCGTAAGAACTATCATGCGTAGCAATAAATACCACTGGCATTTCTTCATCTATCAAAGCAATTGGTCCGTGCTTCATTTCTGCCGCAGGGTAACCTTCCGCATGGATATAAGAAATTTCTTTTAGCTTCAATGCTCCTTCCAAAGCCACAGGGAAATTATACCCACGACCCAAATACAAGAAATTACGCGCATCCTTGAAAATATCAGCGATATACTCAATCTGCTTATTGAGAGCCAAGGCTTTTTCTACTTTTACTGGAATTTGCTCCAAGTCAGTCAATAACTCATGATAACGCGCCTCCGTAATAGAACCTTTACGATGTGCTACTAATAAGGCAACCATTGTAAGTACTGTAACTTGAGCTGTAAATGCTTTGGTACTTGCTACCCCAATTTCAGGGCCAGCGTGCGTATAAGAACCTGCATGCGATGCTCTTGCAATGGAAGAACCCACCACATTACACACACCAAAAATAATTGCTCCTTTAGATTTAGCCAACTCAATAGCCGCCAATGTGTCCGCCGTTTCGCCTGATTGAGAAATAGCAATCACCACATCACCTTCTTTGATAATTGGGTTACGGTAACGAAACTCTGAAGCATACTCTACTTCCACAGGAATGCGCGTAAATTCTTCAAAAATATATTCGGCTACTGTGCCTGCATGCCAAGATGTACCACAGGCCACAATCAAAATGCGGTCTGCATTAACAATCTTATTAATGTATTCGCGCAAGCCACCCAACACCAAATGGCCTCTGTTTGCGTCCAAACGACCACGCATACAGTCACTTATCGAACGTGGTTGCTCAAAAATTTCCTTCAGCATGAAGTGCTCATAACCACCTTTTTCGATAGCTTCCAGTTGCATTTCCAACTTCTGAATGTAAGGAGTAGAAGGAATATCTTCCACGTTACGAATACTTAACGAACCATCACGGATCGTTGCAATTTCATAATCGTTCAGATACACCACCTCATTAGTATATTCAATAATTGGCGTAGCATCCGAAGCCAAGAAAAATTCATCTTTGCCTATACCCAACACTAACGGGCTGCCTTTGCGAGCTGCAATAAGTTGGTTTGGTGCATTTTCGTCAATAATAACAATGGCGTAAGCTCCTACAACTTTATTCAAAGCCAAACGAACAGCTTCTTCCAAACTACATTTTGTATTTTGGTAAATATCATCAATGAAGTGAATAAAAACTTCTGAATCCGTATCGCTATGAAATACGTGCCCGCGTGCCGTTAGCTCCTTTTTCAAAGAATCATAGTTTTCTATGATTCCGTTGTGAATGATGGCTAAATTTTTATTAGAAGAATAATGCGGGTGGGCATTTCTGTCATTAGGTTCGCCATGTGTAGCCCAACGCGTATGACCAATACCAATTTTACTGCTCAACTCTTCTTCTGTAAGTGTTGCTTCAAGATCAACAACTTTACCTTTTTTCTTATATACATTCAGGCCGCCGTTCAAAAGAGCAATACCTGCACTATCATAACCGCGATATTCAAGGCGTTTTAGACCCTTAACAATAATCGGATAGGCTTCTCTATGGCCAACATAAGCTACGATTCCACACATAAATTGGTCGTAATGAGTTAAATATTAAAAAATGTTTCCTAGCGTTAATTTTAATTGTGTGTTAAAAACACCTGCAATTCTATACAATTATTTTAAAAAAAGTAACCCATTAGTCTAATTTTATATAGTATAGTTTCAAACGTAGGGGATTTGTCGTATTATTTTGATCGCCAAAAAGTAAACGAGAAACAGACGTTCTGGTACTGGCACTTGTAATAATTAACCCATTATTATCCACTTGCCCCTGCAAAACATCATTAAAATACGAAGTAAGCGGAAGTGTATAAGTGTATAAATGATTGATAGTATCCTGCTTGCTTAGTATTGTGCGAGAAGCAGTATAATAGGTAGTTCCTGATGAATTATACATATACGATTCAGTTTTAAGCCCTATTGTTGTATCTACATCTATCAGAGGCACACGCGTCTGCGGATACTTTTCTCGGGGTTGCGACAGATACAGTGCGGCAGGAGCTATCATTTCTCCCGTAGCATATTGGCTCTTCAACTCCAATTCAGCCTTCACTATCTTTATTTTATTCGCTCCATTAAAATACTGAGGAATATTATCCAAGAATGGGAAATTTAGATACCCTCTGATACCAGTACCGCTTTGCACCGCCACTAATTGATTCGTAGTACTAGAACTTACCAAATTAGGGGCACTGACATTACTCAAAAATGTACCAGCCCTATTTCCTTTTATTTGATTAAATCTATTGCCATTAATAATGTTAAGCGAAAGTGTCTTAGCAGTAGTAGTAACACCAGTTGTTCCTTTATAATAGATTTTCACTTCTGATTTACTATCAGTTGTTGTTTCATTCTTCAGGATAGCAAAATCTAATATACATGTGTTATTATCAATATCAGGTTTTATAACAAACCATGAAGGAAAATCACGTGAAAGCTCCGTGTATGTCCAAGTTTGTTTGTTGAGAATCTGATTACCCAATGCAGGATTTAACTTAATCCGAGCCACCGCATCGGTACCCCCTGGATTAGGTTTGAATGATGTCTCGCCCAACAAAGCCGCTCCAGCTTTTACGGCTTTTTCAGAATTGGCATACAACGGTGCTGTAAGCGTATCTTGTAGTTGGTATATCTTGAAATGCTGTATTTTACTTGTGTCTCCATAATAATTATACGCATAATCAAGAATCATGACAATAGAGTCCAACGTGCGCGTTTCTCCTGCAGGAAAGCTAATACTTGTTGTGTATATTTGACCATAAGCCTCAGCAGTAGTACGGCCAAATTGAGGGTCTAGATAAGAGCCTACCAAATACCCACCAGAAGAATACGTATAAACAGAATCACGCATCATGGTGTAGGTATTAACAGGCAGGTTATCCAAATAAATGGCATTGATTAAATCTTCTTCGGGCTGAACGTCAAGCCCTATGCGGTTGGGGTCTTCGCAAGAAGGTAAAGTATAAAGGGCTAATAAACATATTATTAGCCCCATTTTGGCGTTAGCCCATAAGTTCTGTGTAAAGATTGAAGTAAGATTCGACGACATCTTCTTCTGATTCGAGAATGTGTTCAATTTTTTTTGCGTTATGAAGTTCTGAAAATAGTTTATCAAGGCTTGGATTTGCTTCTTCGGGAGCTTTGATGCACGCATCAGCGTACTCTGCTCCTATTTTCACAAATCCCTCATAATCGGCAGAAAGCAAAGCAGACAACATTGAGTCTTCTATGTCCATCATTTTTACTTTCTCCACCAGACTACTATCAAACTTATAATCAAATGAATTATTGTACACAGAGAACACTGTTTTGGTATCTTTAAAAACAGGGTCTTTTTTGTAGGTGGTTTTCAGATACATGGGTATCAGACTTGTCATCCAATCGTTGCAATGCACGATGTCTGGCGACCAACCTAATTTTTTCACCGTTTCTAACACGCCTTTGCAGAAAAAGATAGCTCTTTCGTCGTTGTCGGCATAAAAGCGGTTATCTTTATCAAAAAATACTGATTTGCGCTGGAAATAATCTTCATTATCAATGAAATAGACTTGCAAACGCGCGTTGGGGATAGATGCAACTTTGATGACTAACGGTTTCTCCTCATCTCCTACCGATATGTTGATTCCTGAAAGACGCACCACTTCGTGCAATTTATTTCTTCTTTCATTTATCAAACCAAAACGCGGAATTAAAATTCTGATTTCCATTCCTTTTTCTTGCATGGCTTGCGGTAGCTTGCGCAAGAAATCTGCCACTTGGGTAGTTTGCAAAAACGGGTTGATTTCGCTCGCTACATAAAGTATCCGTAGTTTCGACATATATATATACTCTAATAAAATGCTATTAGACAAAAGTTTGGGAACGCAAAATTAACAAAAAAAATATCATTTCTCAACTTTTTTTGTTTGCAATAAAATGTAGCTTTGCGCCGCCTATCTTAGGCCTCGCAAGCTTGCAAGCACACACGTATTCTATAAACAACTGATTTTGAACATATTGTAGCATTTTTACACACAAATGGCTACTACCCTAAAGCCTATGTTATCTGTTATACATCAGCCCCACGAACTCCAAGCACTCCTCAACGAGCGTAAAAGACAAGGGGCAAGCATCGGTTTTGTGCCTACAATGGGTGCATTACACGACGGACATGCCTCACTTATCGAAAAATCGTGGAACGAAAACGATGTAACCGTATGTAGTATTTTCGTCAATCCGACACAATTTAACAACCCCGACGACTTTCTACATTACCCCAAAACCATCGAACAGGACACCCAACTACTGCAAGAGGCAGGCTGCGATTACTTATTTTTGCCTACCAGCGAAACCATGTATCCCACAGGCACGCCGCGCACACGTTTCGACTTTGGCGCATTGGAAACGGTCATGGAAGGGGCTTTTCGCGCTGGGCATTTCAATGGCGTGGGGATTATCGTCTCAAAATTATTGCACTTGGTGCAACCCGACAAAGCCTATTTCGGTCTCAAAGACCTACAACAATATTTGGTGGTAAAACAACTAGTAGCAGATTTGGGATTTCCTGTCCAAATCATTGGTTGCCCCATTATCCGCGACGAAGACGGCTTGGCCATGTCTTCGCGTAACAAACGCCTGACCGCCACGCAAAGAGCCATTGCGCCACTTTTGTATAAAGCACTTCAAAAGGCAGAAAGCCTTTTGGCTACCAAAGATTTTGGTCAAATTCAAGAAGAAGTAGCCGCACTGTTGGCCACCGAACCAAGTTTTAAACTGGAATATTTTGAAATTGCCGACGGCCAGACACTCGAATCAATAAAACATTATTCACCCGAAAAATCTATTGCGCTTTGTATCGCCGCATTCTTGGGCGATGTAAGGCTCATTGATAATATTTTAATTGAAAAATAAACACTTCATTGTGTATCTAATTGGCTGCAAGCCAGCTTTTTATTTAATTCAACTATGTTAATAGAAGTTTGTAAATCAAAAATTCACCGCGCACGCGTAACGCAAGCCGAATTGCATTACGTGGGAAGTATCACCATCGACGAGGCTCTTATGGACGCGGCCAACCTTATCGAAAACGAAAAAGTGCAAGTCGTGAATGTAAACAACGGCGAGCGTTTGGAAACGTATGTGATTAAAGGTGAACGCAATAGCGGTATTATTTGCCTCAATGGGCCTGCGGCACGCAAAGCCCAAGTAGGTGACATTGTGATTATCATCGGCTACGGCTACATGGATTTTGAAGCAGCCAAAACCTTCAAACCATCCTTAGCTTTCCCAGACAACAACAACCGTTTGGTATAGTCCACCATGCGCCCCAAAAGGCACATTTTGCTTACTAAAACAAAAACCTCAAGCAGATACACAACTGTTTGAGGTTTTTTATTTTTGATCAATAAAAATTTATTTTCAGGAAAGCATTTGCGCGGCATTCGTACCCGCCACAAAGCCCGTCGCCCAAGCGGCCTGAAAGTTAAAACCTCCCGTAACGCCGTCAATATCAATTATTTCCCCCGCAAAATACAAGCCTTTGCACACACGGCTTTCCATCGTATTCCAGTCGATGTCTTCAGCACTAATGCCGCCAGCCGTTACAAATTCCTCTTTAAAAGTCGTTTTGCCTTCGGCCTGCAACACGGTACGCGTGAGCAAATCCAGCAATTTGTTCAAATTCTTTTTGGGTAAATCTACCCAGCGTTGCGCGGCTTCGATGCCCGCCTGCGCACACAAACTTTTCCACAAACGAAGCGGCAAACCTTCCACCGAATGACTGCTTACTTGCTGTTGCGGGCTGTCTTGTTTTTTGGTTTGTAAAATCTGTAACAATTGTTCTTGGTTGTATTTTGGCAACCAATGTATCTGAAAATCAAAGCGATAGTTTCTTTCCGCCAACTCACGCGCCGCCCATGCCGAGAGTTTCAGCACGGCAGGGCCACTAAAACCCCAATGCGTAATGAGTAGCGGTTGGGTTTGCTCCATGTCCACACCCGAAATTTTCACTTTACTTTCGGGCGTAGAAACGCCAGCCAATTCCAGAAACGGACTGTTAGGCGTGTTGAACGTAAACAACGACGGCACAGGCTCAACGATTTGGTGTCCCAAAGCCGCCGCAATTTGGTAATGTTGGGGTTGCGGATGGCCGCCAGCCGCCAAAATTACTTTCTGACAAATGTATTGTTGCGTAGGCGTTTGAATTATAAAATCCTGATTTTCTGTTTTTTGAATATCAATTACAGCACTTTGCAAACGTACTTGTACGCCCAAATGCTTGGCTTCTTCTTCCAAACAATCAATGATACTTTGTGAGCTATCCGAAACGGGAAAAATGCGGTTATCGGCTTCGGTTTTGAGCGGAACGCCTCGCTGCTCAAACCATTCGACGGTTTGGGTCGGGCTAAAATTTTTGAATACAGGTCGGAGGAATTTGCCGCCACGCGGGTAAAATGACAAGAGCTTTTTTATATCAAAACAAGCGTGCGTAACATTGCAGCGTCCGCCGCCCGACACTTTTACTTTGGATAAAACTTTTGTTGTTTTTTCTAAAATAATCACCTGACAATCAGGCGAAACAGTAGCGCATCGGATAGCCGCAAAAAAACCTGCCGCCCCTGCTCCTATCACTATCACGGTTTTGGAATTACTCATGGGAGTTGTTGGGAAAACGAAACAAAAACCTTATAGGTTTTGAGTGCCTATAAGGTTTCATCAAAAAACATTTAGACTACTTTTTTGACTGCAAAGCGGCTACCGAATCCATTACTTTATCGTGTAGCGATTGTTTGTAGGCAATCAATCGGTCGGTAAGTGCCACATCGGAAGTGGCCATGATTTGCGCAGCCAAAAGTCCCGCATTGGTCGCGCCATTGAGTGCCACCGTGGCCACAGGCACGCCCGACGGCATTTGCAGAATAGAAAGCACCGAGTCCCAGCCATCTATGGAATTACTGGATTTGACAGGCACGCCCACCACAGGCAACACCGTGAGCGAAGCCACCATCCCTGGCAAATGCGCTGCACCTCCCGCACCCGCAATAATTACTTTGATGCCTTTGGCTGCGGCAGTTTGGGCATATTCGACCATACGCAACGGCGTGCGATGCGCCGAAACGATATTAAGCTCATAAGCAACACCGAGTTGCTCCAACACGTCGGCGGCGGCTTGCATTACCACCAAATCCGACTGACTGCCCATAATGATTCCTACCATTTTCTTGAATTAAATTTTATGTTATAAATTACTATAAATCAATGACTTTTCAAAAAAACAAACCCTTACAAGTTTAGAAAGTCTGTAAGGGTTTGGAGAAATTAAATTACTGTTGCTGCCAAAGTCCGAGTTGCTTGGCCTCGTCCGATTCTTGGCCATTGACCAACATTACTTGCTGCACAATGTATTGGCTCAATCGCGAACCAATCGCTTTCCAGCCTTTCACTTCCGCCAACACATCCACATCATACAAGGTCACTTCTTGCGGCATTTTCTTGTCTTTGCGGTATGCCACTTGGATTTGCGGTTGCGCTTCAGTGCTTGCTACCAACACTTTAGAATCTTTGTGTTCACCAATAAAGCCAAACGGTTTGCCTACTGTCGAGGTTTCTATTTTGAAGCGTTTTACAAAATGATTTTTGGTTTCGCCTTCATAATACACCACCGACAATATTTTTTCGGGGTTATATTTCTCCAAAAGCACCAAATTTTCTGGTTCGTAACGGTTGGTTAGCTCAAAAGAAGTCAGTTCGTATTGGCCATTTTTGGTTACGAAAAGCAGCGTATCCGCGCCCGAAAAATTCCCCAAAAACTTGCCACGTTGGTCGGTGTTGAGGCGGCCAATTACTTCATCGTACCAGAGATTCAGGCCTCCAAGCGTAGAAACGCCTGCCGCTTTGAATACCACTTTACGCACGGGATGTTTGGTTACGATGTTGCCTTGCGATTGGCGGCCTTTGATGTCCAGCCCCGCAAAATCGTAGTCCAAAGACTTAATTTTGGCCTTTGAGCCTTGCGAAAGTTGCACGGTTACCGATTCGGCTTCGCCGTTCGGGTTGGCCGAGAAATGTAAACATTTTGACCCTTTACCGCCTTTGGTAAGGTCATATTCGCGGTCGCGCGTAATGGCCAGCACCTGAAAACGCTTGGCCATCGTGTAACCCGAATCGCCGTCCAAATAGACCATGTTATATACCATGCGTTCATCGTTTTTGCGGAAAACATTCACATACAAAATGTCTTTTCCCACAAAAACTTTTTCCCCGATTTTCACCACCTTAAACACTCCATCGCGGCGGAAAATAATCACGTCGTCAAGGTCGGAACAGTCGCACACGAACTCATCTTTTTTCAAGCCATAACCAATAAAACCATCTGTACGATTGACATACAACTTTTGGTTGTTGGCCGCTACCACGTTGGCGGCGATTACGTCGAAAGTGCGAATTTCGGTTTTGCGCTCACGGCCTTTGCCATATTTTTTGAGCAAATCGCGGTAATAACGAATCGTATAAGTGCGCAAATTGGCTAATTGCTTTTCGGTTTCCTCCAGTTCGGCTTGCAGGCCGCGCATCAGTTCGTCGGCTTTGAAAGCATCGAATTTTGAAATACGTTTGATGCGTATTTCGGTCAATTTTACGAGGTCTTCTTCCGTGATAATTCTGTAAAATTGTGGTTTGAATGGCTCTAAACCAGCATCAATTGTTTTCAGAACAGCTTCCCACGTTTCGCACTCTTCTATGTCTCTGTAAATTTTATTTTCGATAAAAATTTTCTCCAAAGATGAGAACAAAATCTTTTCGAGCAATTCCCCGCGTTTGATTTCCAACTCGCGGCGCAAAAGCTCCATGGTTTGCTCCGTATTGTAGCGCAAAATTTGCGAAGCACTCACAAAATGCGGTTTTTCGTCAATAATCACGCAGGCGTTCGGCGAAATAGAAACTTCGCAGTCCGTGAAGGCATACAAGGCATCTATGGTAATATCTGGCGAAACGCCTGGTGCTAAATGTACTTGTATCTCAACGTCTTTGGCCGTGTTATCAACTACTTTCTTGATTTTGATTTTGCCCGCATCGCTGGCTTTCACGATGGATTCCATGAGGCTGGTGGTGGTGGTGCTAAACGGAATATCACGAATCACCAACATTTTTTTGTCCACATCCTCAATGCGTGCCCTGATGCGCACTTTGCCACCTTTTTGGCCGTCGTTGTAATTGCTTACGTCTATCATGCCACCCGTCGGGAAGTCGGGGTGCAATGTGATAGGCTGATTATTAAGCAAATCAATCGACGCTTCTATTAGCTCACAAAAATTGTGTGGCAAAATTTTGGTTGCCAAACCTACGGCAATGCCTTCTACGCCTTGCGCGAGCAACAACGGGAACTTAACAGGCAAAGTAACGGGTTCGCGTTTACGGCCATCGTAAGAAACTTGCCAGTTGGTGGTTTGGGGGTTAAAAAGTATGTCGTTGGCGAACTTCGACAAACGCGCCTCAATGTAACGAGGAGCTGCCGCACCGTCGCCCGTGCGCATATCGCCCCAGTTACCTTGTGTATCTATGAGTAAATCTTTTTGTCCTAAATTAACAATAGCGTCGCCGATGGAAGCATCGCCGTGCGGGTGATACTGCATGGTTTGTCCGATGACGTTGGCTACTTTGTTATAGCGACCATCGTCCATCTCGTACATGGCGTGCATGATGCGGCGTTGTACGGGTTTGAGTCCATCTTCTACGGCAGGCACGGCACGTTCCAGAATTACATACGAGGCATAGTCAAGAAACCAGTTTTCGTACATTCCAGACACAGGGCCGATGTCGCTTAGTTTGTCGTCGAGGTCTTTGTTTTTTTCCATAGCCGCAAAAATAGTTGATTCTTTGCAAACCTGTAAGATTTCAAAAAACCTTATGGATTTAATTTTTTCATTACGGCCACGCACCTAAACGTACATTTTAGGTTTTGGGCATTGAGCCAAGCGAGGTTTTTCTTACAAAATGGGTTTGATTGAAGAATGCCTTTTTTCGTAGCGGCCACTATCTCATTGTCTTGTGCTTTTCGGTAAGTTACTTTTATCTTTTTACCCATATTCTGCACATAAAACGGGCTTTGGCACGGATTGTCTTTGGTATAAGTTCGAATCGTATTGGTTACCAACTGGCTGCGCCACACACAATACGCATTGATAGCTTTCTCATCAATGCCCAAAACAGGATATTCGTCAAAATCGCCACTGTTATAATAATTACGGCCTTTGTACCTGATGGCGGTGTCTGGTAAAATGGCTTTTTGATTGTCTTGTGTTTGATAATAAACGTATTCTTTCCAGTCGAGAACAGTAATAATTTGTTCGTCAATAAAAAGAGAATCGTTGAGACGAACCGTCCCTGGCGGCGGCAAAAGTCCAGATTTGAATGACAATAAAAATGTAAGTAGTAGCGTATTCATCAGGTTTAAGATTGTTGTGTTTTAAATATTCTAATTAACAAATCATCAATCCATTACCCCAATAGCTTTTCTAACTGCTCAAACACAGGTATCATTTGTTGGCCTCTGGCCGAAAGCCTGTATTCGATGTGCAGCGGTTTTTGGGAAATAATTTGTTTGTGGAGCAGGTCGGCTTGTTCGAGTTCTTTGAGAGCAACGGCAATACTTTGTTTGTTTGCGCCTTCTAATGTTTTGAGCAACACACTGAAACGCAGGGCGTTTTGGGTGGCCATTCTAAAGATTTGGGGTTTCCATTTGCCCGAAAGCAATTTGAGCAGCGTTTCGGCGGGGCATTGGGGCGGCGGGGTGGTGTTGGTCATATTTTTCTGACTTATTGTAAGTGTAACACGATACATGGAGCTTTGCACAAAGTTAGCAGTAAACCCCATTCGATGATAAAATATTGGCTGATTCTCTGCTGTGTGCTTGCCTTCGGTGGCTGGGCGTGCAGCAGACCCAACACTTCTCAATCCATGACAACACCCCAAAATCCCTTGCTTTGCGACACGGCCAGCGGCACTTGTGCCATGCCCGAAACCGCACACACGGCCAATCCTTCGGAGGCTACGATTACCCCTGAAACTACGGCGGGCAAACCCGTCAAAATTATTTATTTCACCGACCCAATATGCTCAAGCTGTTGGGGAATAGAACCGCAATTGCGTCGCTTAAAGCTCGAATACGGCGCGTATCTGGACATTGAATACCGCATGGGCGGCCTGCTGCCTTCGTGGGAAATCTATAACAGCGGCGGCATCAGCAAGCCTTCGGACGTGGCGCAGCACTGGGACGAAGCAAGCGCGTATTACCAAATGCCCATTGATGGCGATGTGTGGCTGCAAGACCCATTGCCTTCGTCTTATCCGCCGTCGGTGGCGTTCAAAGCCGCCCAAATGCAAGACGGCACGAAAGCCATTGCGTTTATGCGCCGCCTGCGCGAAATGGTTTTTTTGGAGAAAAAGAACATTACCAAACCTGAACATATCGCTACTGCTGCCACGCAGTCGGGCTTAGATGCCAAGCAATTAGCCCAAGACATTGGAGGCAAAGCCCAAACCCTTTTTGAACAAGATTTGGCATTGGGCAGGCAAATGAGTGTGCGCGGCTTCCCGACCATGTTTTTTACGGATGCCGACGGCAACCGCCTGACTGTTTATGGATTTAGGCCTTATGAGGCGTATGTAGATGCGCTTAAACGCCTATATCCGACGGCAACGGCTCAGCCTTTCGCGGCAGATTGGGAAAGTTTGTTTGCTAAATACCCGACACTGAGCACACAAGAGTTTGCAGTGCTAACGGGGAGTTCGTTTGCTGTTGCGCAAAATCGCTTGTTGGATTTATTCAAACAAAACAAACTCCGCCAACAAAGCTGCAAAAATGGTGTGCTTTGGATAAAATAAAAGTGTTTTTTTTTCGTAAATACGAGTAGTTGCAGGGTGAGTGTTTGTCTTGCCGCTTGCCTTGTGGCTCTCTAATAAGATAGTTTTTTACTGGTATAATCTTTTGTTATGTTTTTACTTTCTATGAAATTATCTTATGTTTTTACGGTTCTCGCTGCTGACCGCAGCAGCGTTTTTGGCGTGTTTGCCTTCGGCTTTTTCTCAAAAAACAATTAATGCAGCCTATGGCACGAAGCAAGTAGATGGCATCGTTACGGACTGGAGCGTACCTCTCAATTATTACGACTCCGACGCACATTTGCAATATTCGGTAGCCAACGATGCCGACTGGCTGTATATTTGTGCCCGCCTGAATGAGGCCACTTATCAATCCAAAGTAATAGATGGCGGGCTGACGTTGTATCTGGACACGACGGGCAAAAAGAAACAAACCATTGCGATTTTCTGTCCCATTTCTCGCGGAGAAATGCCACCCGAAAACTTTGCGGAAATGCAAGGCCAGCAGCCCAATGGTTTTGACGGTGGTCAGCGTCCTGACCGCCAAGCGGCTAAAGGCAATAACGCTTCGGAGATGATGCAAAAACGCCTACAACAGCATTTGCCAAGAGCTTTTGAGCATTTCAAACTACAAGGATTTTATTTCCCAGACGGAATGTATGCCAATAACAGCTCGGAAAATGTACACATTGCGGCACAAATAGACGGTTCGGGTTCGCTCAATATCGAGTATGCCATACGCATTAGCAGCTTTTATAAACCATTGGCCAGCATTAATCCCAAACAAAAATTGAGTTTGATTTTTGAAATAAAAGGATTGGAAATGCCACAAGGTAGCCAAGCCCGTAACGGTGGCAGAGCTCCACAAGGCGGCGGCGACATGGGAGGCGGAGGCCCACCGATGGGTGGGGGCGAGATGGGTGGGGGCCCACCACCGATGGGCGAAGGTGGCGATATGTCCACAACCAACCCCATTACGGAAACGACCCGCACCAAAGTAAAATTCAAATTGGCAGGCGCACAATAAGCAAAAAGGCACAAGGGATACGATTTTACCTTGTGCCTTTTTATTCAATATTTTATCCCTAAGAAAACGGATTCTTCGTAAATTTTTATTGGCATTGTTTTTTTTAAAGATTCGCCTTATTTTCATAGCTTCAAAGGCACGACACATATATCTCCAGCTATGAGCGAAGAACTCTTACAAAGCCTCATGCAGCTTTTTGCTATCATTGCCAAGCTCGACGGCACGAAAGCAGAAGAACGCAACGTGGTGGCGTTGTTTCTGAACAATCAACTAAACTTAGAAGACAGCGAAAAATACCTGTCATTTTTTGACCAATACCTCGAAGAGCATAGCCGTGTGCGCAAAACGCCCAAAAATGTCACGGAAAATGTACGACTTACCGTGCGCGATTCTTCGAAAATGCTCTTGATTTGTACGCGCATCAATCAGGAATTGAGCCAGCGGCAAAAAGTAGTCGTATTGTTTACATTATTTTCGCTGATTCGAGCGGACGACCATATTTCGGCCATCGAATATGAATTTCTGACCACCGTGGCAGACATATTCAATATCAGTATTAAAGAGTTTAAGCTCATCGAAACATTTGCGTGGAGCAAGCAACTGCACGAGGCCGACATGGAAGATTTGCTTTTAATTTCGTCCAAACGCCAACGCCAATACAACATTAGTCGTCATATTGTAGCCCCGCATCTGGAGGGCGAAATTACGGTCATGCGCGTGGCCGCCATCGGAATGTACATGGTACGGTTTGATGGTGCAGGCGTGTATTATCTTAATGGTTTACAAATGTTTTCGGGGGAAATTTATGCCTTAGAATCGGGCAGCGTAATTAAAGGCGACCATTTACACGCCATTTATTATAGCGACATTGTCAGTAAATTTTTGGATACCGAAGGCCACGAACATATCAACTTCACGGCACTGAACATTTCTTACCAGTTTACAAGTGGTCGGGTTGGGCTGCACAACCTCAGTATTAGCGAAGACTCAGGCAAGTTGGTGGGTTTAATGGGTGCAAGTGGAGCAGGCAAATCTACTTTATTAGAAATCCTGAATGGAAATATGCCCCCCACTCACGGCCAAGTGCTGCTCAATGGTGTAGATATTCACAAATATCCCAAAGACATCAAAGGCGTAATCGGCTACGTGCCGCAAGACGATTTGCTCATCGAAGAACTAACCGTTTATCAAAATCTTTACTACGCGGCGCGGCTATGCTTCGGTAATTATTCAAAAACTCAAATAGATGAGTTGGTAGATAAAACACTGCTCAGTTTGGGACTTTCGGACATAGCCCAACTGAAAGTAGGCACAGCTTTAGACAAAAGTATTAGCGGCGGCGAGCGCAAACGCCTCAATATTGGTTTGGAGTTGCTGCGCGCCCCGTCGGTGCTGTTCGTGGACGAGCCAACTTCTGGCCTTTCCTCACGCGACTCGCTCAATATCATGGACTTACTCAAAGAACTGACGCTTTCGGGGAAGTTAGTTTTTGTCGTAATCCATCAACCCTCTTCGGATATTTTCAAGATGTTCGACAAACTTGTTATCATAGATACGGGCGGCTACCCGATTTACTACGGCAATCCCATCGAAGCCATTGTTTATTTCAAAAGCCTTGTAAACCAAATTAATAAACAACAAACGGTTTGTTCGGAATGCGGGAACGTGAACCCAGAACAGATTTTTGACATCGTGGAAACGCGTATCGTCAATCAGTACGGCAGGTTTACGAGTAAGCGTAAATTTTTGCCCGAAACCTGGAATCAACATTTTGTAGAAATACAAAAAGACCAAGAATTTAAGGTCATCAAATCGCCCATCACAGGCAATTTGCACGTAGCGAACTGGCTCAAACAGTGGCAATTATTCTTGCAACGGGATTTTTTATCCAAAATCAATGACAAGCAATATTTGATTATCAATTTTATACAAGCTCCTTTGCTGGCATTTGTGTTGGCCTTCGTGAATCGTTATTACAAAAACACAAGCGATGGGCAGGGTTATATTTTTGGAGAAAACGAAAACATTCCCGTCTTCTTTTTTATTGGCATTATCGTGGCATTGTTTATGGGCTTGGTGGTCAGTGCCGAAGAAATTTTTCATGACCGCCGAATGCTCAAACGCGAGGCCTTTTTGGATTTGAGCCGAAGCGGTTATTTGCTTTCAAAAATTGCGGTGCTATTCACGATGTCTGCGATTCAGACACTTATGTTTGTGTTAGTCAGCAATTTGATTTTGGATATTCGGGATTTTACGCTGGTGGAATGGCTTATTTTGTTTTCAGTTTCTTGTTTTGCCAACATACTCGGACTCAATATTTCCTCGGCTTTCAACTCGGCGGTAACGATTTATATTATGATTCCTATTTTGCTCATTCCTCAACTGGTATTGGGTGGCATCGTCGTGAAATTTGATAAAATAAACCCCGCCATGAGCAGCGGCGACAAAGTGCCATTTCTGGGCGACATGATGGTTTCGCGTTGGGCGTTTGAGGCCGTGATGGTGAGCCAATTCCGCTACAATCCGTATATGCAGCCGCTTTTCGACTATGATCGCCAAATCAATCAGGCCGAATTTAAAAAAGTGTATTTGTATCCTGCATTAGCCAACAAGGCACAAGAAGCCAAAGATTTGATTGGGGTAGCAAACAAAACCGCTAAATTAACACATGATTTAACTATTCTGAATACACATTTGGCGCAAGAAGCCGAGCTACTGGCCATACCTCAGCCACTTTTTATGCACAACCTCACTGCCGATCATTTTACGGCGGCAGTGGCCGACAGTGCTTTGTTTTTTATCCAAAAACTCACTGATTATCAGTCGGATATTTATAACAGAACGCTGCAAGACAAGCAAATGTACATCGCCATCAAGACGGCTACGCCGACTTCCTCGCGGCTTTGGTTGGAGCGAAAACAATTGTATAGCAATTCGGCAGTGGCCGAGATGGTCAAAAATACCAGCCAAACCGAACGCATGGAAGAAGCCGAAACGCAATTTTATCAAAAACTTTATCCCATTTATCGCCCAAACACACCTGATACGCCCGTTTGGAGCGTAAGAAGCCATTTTTTTGCTGCCGAAAAAAGTTGGTTGGGTTACAAAATCAGTACGTTATGGTTCAACTTGCTCGTTATTTGGCTCATGTGTTTGGTGGCATATGCGGCACTGTATTACGAGTTGTTGAGCAAAATAGTTGCTTATTTGGCCAAGATGATGGACTAAAAAGAAAAGACCTAAGCCGCGTGACTTAGGTCTTTTTAGTGTTTGGTGGAGAATATCGGAGTCGAACCGACGACCTCTTGCATGCCATGCAAGCGCTCTAGCCAGCTGAGCTAATCCCCCGTTTGCGGTGCAAATCTGTATTATTTATCCAAGAAAAACAAAAACAGTTTCCATTTTTACCGCAATTAATTTTTTATTTTTCATAAAAAACTCATTTTCAGTGCTGTTAGTTAATTCAACTCAAACCCAACAGCACCGAAAACAAACGACTTAATAGTTATCGTACCAGCTACGGCGGCGCGTAAACTTGAGGTCTTGCAGGATAGAGGCTTTCGGGCTAATGTTGATGCTAAACGATCCGCCACGTGTACCTGTCGGTGTCCAGTCGAAGCGCATTTGCCAGCAGTGCATTTCCCTGAAAATCCCAATATTCGGGTAAACAAACTGTTTTGATTTGAAATCGTAACCCGAATTAGAAGTGATTTTCCAGTTTTTGGTAATGCTAATATCGCCCGATACGGTTACGGATTGCGTAATGTTCGAGGCCGCATAACCTGTTTTGCTATAATAGAACGCGTAGTTGATACTCAAATTCCAAGGCACCGTAAAGTCCACGTACAAATCGCGGTTGGCATTAATAAAATCTAATTCGGATTGCAAATTCGGATCGTTTTGGGCTTTGGCCAACGTCTTTGGCTTGAGTGCCGCAGGGTTTAGGCTCGTAGAAAGCGTTGCCATAAAATTAGAAAACTGCCCAAGGCCTTTGCCTTTCGTATCCCAAGCAAACTTGTTAATGCGCGTGCCTGTGGTCGTATTTTTATCGTCAATCACATAAATATACGGGTCGAGTGTCGCGCCTACGTTGAGGGCAAAACGTCCCAAAATATTGGTTTGCGCACGCATCGAAATAGGCGAAAGATTGAAAGAGTCCGCCGCAAAGTTGTAAGCACTGTTAATCGAGAAGTTATCAATCAACGAAACTTTCTTGCCTTTGGGTGGCTTGGCGTCTGCTTTGGCGTTGGTGTCAGGTTTGGCGCGTAGCTTCATTTCCAATGAGTTGGTGAGGCCAAACGACATACTGGCTGATTTGCCGCGCGATGCGCCACCGTACAAACTGCCCTGATACGGGTCAAGTACATATTCTTTATTGTTGGCTGTTACGCGTTTGTACATTCCGTAACGTGTATCCGAAAAGTCTGGTTGATACGAAAAACCTACGTTTGGGTTAATCGTATGGCGGAATGCCTCAATTTTTTTACTACGACGTGTATAGAATGTTCCGTACATACGCGTATTAAGGCTGATAGAAGTATTGTAGTTATACACGCGATAAAAACCATTGGTTGTATCGGCGTTGATACTGTCGCCTAACACACTTCCATAATTTACCGTATTAAACTTAAAACGTCTGAAATACCAGTTTTCTGAATAGCTCACCGAAGGCGAAACGTTAATGTTATTCAAAATTCTAAACGTAGTCGAAATCGGGATACGGTGCGAAACGCCTGTATTCATACGTTTCAGTACATCAGAAGTACTTGATTCTTTCAAGACCAACATTGTATTCAAATCGCGATTGTATAATTTTTCGTCGATGTCTGTAAAAGTCGGTCTGATAAGTCGGTTGTTGGAAATGGAGTTTTGCGAGGTCATGGCATAACTCATGTTGATGTTCTGATACCAATTATTTTGGCTGCCCGTTTTGCCTCTGAACGGATAAATACTCATCATGTTGAAGGCCACATCGGGCAATGTGAAATTCATAACACCCGAACTGCTTTGTTGCTGCGAAGCATTTACCCCCAAACTAAAAGGCGTACCCGTAAAGGTTTTGGAATAAGAAACGCGCGAGCTAAATGAAGCCGCCAAATAGTTGTTGGCATTGAATGAGTTACGGTTGTTGTAGCCCGACGAACCTGCATTAACGGAAGCCGAGAAACTGCTACTTTTACGCGTAACAGGCCTGTGCGACCATTCTATCCAATAATCTTTAAAAATATCAGGGTTACTTTCGTCGCCTGTTTTACGGTAGTTGTGTCTGATGGCAAAATTACCGTCGTAGGCATAGCGTTTTTTGTACTGCGAAGCCACCGACAAGCCATAACTTCCTTTAGAATAAATTTGGCCTAAAAAGTTAATGCCAATATTGTCATTTACAGACCAATAATAGCCACCATCGCGCAGATAAAAACCTCTGTCGGTAGCCTCGCCGTAAGTCGGAATAATAATGCCCGAAGACCTTGACTCTGGAGTCGGGAAAATTCCCATAAAAAAGCCCAGCGGCGTAGGCACATCGGCCAGTACCAAATTAAAAGGCCCCGAAATAAGTTTATCTTTCGGTATCATCTTAATTTTTTGGGCATTGATATAAAAGTGCGGGTGCGCCAAATTACAGGTAGTGTATTGAGCGTGTTGCACAAACATTTCGTCGTTGGCCGCTTTCTTGACGGTTTCGCCGTGCAAATAGCCTTCGCCTTGCTGTGTTACGATTTCGGAAATATGGCCTTGCTTGGTTTTAAAATTGTATTTAATGACTTTGGCAACATATTGATCTGCCCCTTGTTTGAATACGGGTGTGCCGTGTTCTTTCCCTCCAGCCGAGTCGGGTGTACCTGTTGCTTTGAGCGTATTATTTTCCCAATTGATTTCTACGCGGTCGGCATTGAGTGAAATGTCGCCGTAATCTATATCGGCTTGTCCGTACAGATATACTTTTTTTGTATCAATATCAAAACGCATCGAGTCGGTAGCCGTGTAGGTTACGGTTGTCTTTACATCGCCTATCTGCTTGGCTTTCAAGCTGTCGGTGCGCGTAGTGTCTGTTGGTGGAGCAGTCTTTGTTTTCGGACTACTCGTGTTGTTTTGTGCGGCAGCTCCCAGAGCTAACAGCATTGTGCAAAGGAATAATGTTCCTTTCAGGTCGAATTTGCGTAACAATTGTTTACCTTTTAGCCAAAAATTTACAATTTTGCACAAAAATAGGGAATAACTCTTTTTTTGCCGTGTCATGCTCAAAAATATTGTTTCTATCTGTCTTATTGCTTCAGTTGTTGTATTGGGTTCGTTTACTACTTTAGAGAAATCCAAAGGCCACTATAAATTACGCACCATTGTTATTGATGCGGGGCATGGCGGCAAAGACCCTGGTTGTTTGGGTGCCAAATCCAAAGAAGGTGAAGTTACGCTCAAAATCGCGCTGGAGTTGGGCAAAACCCTCAACACGTATATGCCTGATGTGAAAGTCATTTACACACGCAAAACCAATCATTTCGTAGAGCTACACGACCGCGCAGGCATTGCCAACAAAAATAATGCCGACCTTTTCATTTCTATTCACTGCAACTCTGGACCCAAGCATATTTATGGCTCAGAAACCTACACGATGGGTTTGCATACCACCAAAGGCAACTTAGAAGTAGCCAAACGCGAAAATGACGTAGTTTTGCAGGAAGACAACTATTTGCAGAAATACGAAGGCTTTGACCCAAAATCGCCACTGGCACATATTTTCTTTGCACAAATGCAAAATGCACACGTGGCAAGTTCTTTAATTTTGGCCGAAAAAATTGAAAATCAGTTCAAAAAACGCGTTGGCCGCAACAGTCGAGGCGTAAAACAAGCAGGTTTCTTGGTGCTTTGGCGTACCGCTATGCCGAGCGTACTCATCGAAACGGGCTACTTGACCAACCGCGACGAAGAAAAATATTTGAACAACGAACTAGGACAAGTTTATTTAGCTTCAGGAATTTATAGAGCCATTCGCGACTATCGCGAGGAAATGGAACAAAACTAAAATAGTTACCCAAAAAAGCCGCGTTGAAATCTGATATTCAACGCGGCTTTTTGTTTTTTATAAAATCTGAAAACTAACTTCTTGGATGAAATTCTTTGATTACTTGTTTGAGATATTCCACATCCAAATGTGTATAAATTTGGGTGGTAATAATGGACTCGTGACCGAGCATTTCTTGAATGGCTCTGAGGTCTGCGCCGCCTTCGAGCAAGTGCGTAGCAAACGAATGTCGGAATGTATGCGGACTCACACTTTTTGTAATTCCCGCTTTGAGTGTTAGGTCTTTGATAATAGCAAAAACCATCACGCGCGTGAGTTGGCTGCCGCGTCGGTTCACAAACACCACATCTTCACTGCCTTTTTGTATGTCCCAATTGGCACGCACATGCTTCATGTACAAGCCAATGTGTTTGATGGCTTCTTCGCCGATTGGCACAAAGCGTTCTTTGTTATTTTTCCCGATTACCTTGATAAAACCAATATCAAAAAACAGGTTACTGATGCGCAAATCTATCAGCTCGGACACGCGTAACCCCGAACTGTACAGCGTTTCGAGCATGGCGCGGTTACGGATACCTTCTGGTTTAGAAACATCTATCGCGGCCAAAATCTGTTCGACTTCGTGTACTTCCAGCACTTCAGGGAGTTTCTTGCCGATCTGAGGACCTTGTATGTTTTGGGTCGGGTCGATGCTAAGCTGATGCTCGTACATCATAAACTTAAAAAACGCCTTGAGGCCCGAAAGCATACGCGCCTGTGAGGTGGCCGACATTCCCAATTCAGCAATGTAAATCAAGAAGTTACGAATGTCGTTGGCTTGTATGGCCAAAGGCTCTGTTTTTTTGTTGTCGAGCGCAAGAAATTGTCGAAAACGCTCTACGTCGCGCAAATAGGCTTCGATGGAGTTGTCGGACATACTCCTTTCCAAGCGCATATAATTCTTAAAATCCAGCAGCGCGTCGTCCCAAGAGGCAATGTTTTTCATGTGTATTCGGAGGAATTTAGGTATATAATATAGAATTGTGGGGCAAAGGTAGGCTTTGTTTCTCAAAACCACCTGATTTAACTAATTGTGATGCAATGTAATGAGCCTTTTTGCTGTATAACACTATAAAACAGTTGCGTTGTTTTGTGATATAAAGAGACTTTAGGAATTGGCCTAGACATGACCTATATATTTATTGAATTATAATCAACTAACAATCAGATATTTATCCTTATTTTACATAAAATAGAAAAATAATACTTCTTGTTTTTTATAAAAAATATTACATTTGCAGTCTTACTGACTAAGGCTTTACTTTTGATTTAAAAAATAGAGTCTGATAGAAGTTACTTAGGTGTAGTGAAATACCAAAAACATAAAATTGTATATGAAAAGACATTTTTACTTAATTGGCTGTTTAAGTTTATTGTTTTGTTTTTTGATGGTCTCGGGGCATGAAGCTGCTGCACAAAAAAGAAAACCCGCCAAAAAATCTTCTAAGAAAAAAGGCAAATCCTCAGCCGATGGAGGCGAAGAAGATGGCGCAAGCTCAGAACATCACGCCCCCATCAAGCACGATGGAAGTGGCATAAACGTAAAATTTGCGCCTGGATTTCTTTGGAATACAGCAGGTTTGGAATTTGAATTTCCAATTAACAACAAGATGTCTTTTGGTGTAAATGTTTTTGGGAAGTTGGGAACCACCGACAGCAAAAAGAATAACGCCATGCAGAAATACGAAGAATCTTTCATGAAAAATGGCTATTTGGCGGAAGTTGCTCTCAAATACTATTTTACAGGCGAAGCTCCTGCAGGCTTTTATGGCTACCTCAATGCTGGTTACGGTAATTTGTTGTACGGAGACGGCACTATCAAACCTTATTCGATGATTGTACGTCCACGCGAATTTAAGCAACCTAACGTAGCTGTTCCATTTGCAGAACTAAAGCCATACAGAGGGAGTTTAGGTGTTGGTTATCAGTTTATTATGCCAACTCGCCATTTGGTAGCCAATCTTAATGGCGGTGCTATCGTAGGTTTTGACGACGACGGTACTATTTTCTCGCTTTACTTGGCTCCATCGATTGGTATCATTTTCTAATTCCCTGAAACACAATAACAATGAGATATTTTAGACAAATCGCTGTAACTACTGTAATCGCTGCATTTGCATTGGCTTGCGAAACTGTAAGCATTTCCCCAGACACCCAATTGTATGGCAAATGGGGTAGCGTAGGCGAAAGATTTGAGTTTAAAGAAGACGGTTCTTTTGGGCAGTTGATTCTACGCAAAACCTCATCAGTAAAAGATACGGCCAACGCTGACAGCATTTTCGGAACTTATGAAGTAGATTCCAAACGCAACAATATCATGTTTACGATGACTGGCTACCGCAAAGCTGACTCTACGCATAAAATCGTAATGAAGTCTTACAATATGGCAACTTGGAATTATTCGGTAACAGCCGATACACTTAATTACGAGAGCTTAGGCCAAATCAATCGTTTAGTAAAAAACCAGTAATTACCTGATTTTCAGATAAATAAAAATATTTTGCAACAGCTTTTTGCTTAACCTTTTATCTAAAAAATGCTTTGGCATCAAATTTGATAAAACAATAATGCAGCCTTCGGGCTTGCAATTACAAGGTTAGGTAAACTTACTGTTGATTACGAAAAAAGCCAAGATGTTATCGTCTTGGCTTTTTTGTTGTTGAGATATATAAGCAAATTTTATAATACCATTTCAGGAATTTCGCCTTCTACAATGAGTTTGCCTTCGGTGGCAGCCTTAATTTCTTCAACCGAAACCCCTGGTGCGCGTTCCAGCAACTTAAATCCGCCTTCAGGCAACACGTCAAGCACGGCCAATTCTGTTACTACTTTCTTCACGCAACCCAAACCCGTAATCGGCAACTCACATTTTTTCAGGAGTTTAGATTGTCCGTCTTTGCTGCGGTGCTGCATGGCCACAATGATATTTTCGGCAGAAGCCACCAAATCCATCGCGCCACCCATGCCTTTTACCATTTTGCCAGGGATTTTCCAGTTTGCAATGTCTCCGTTTTCGGATACTTCCATTGCGCCCAAAATAGTCAGGTGTACGTGGCCGCCGCGAATCATGGCAAAACTTTCGGCAGAACTAAACAAGGCAGAGCCATCAACCATCGTAACCGTCTGTTTACCAGCGTTGATAAGGTCTGCATCTACTTCGTTTTCGTGCGGAAACGGCCCGATGCCGAGCAAGCCATTTTCTGACTGTAACACTACATTTACGCCTTCTGGAATATAGTTGGCCACCAAAGTCGGGATTCCGATACCCAAATTTACATAATAGCCGTCGCGCAATTCGCGTGCGATACGCTTAGCAATGCCATTTTTATCGAGCATGATTATTTTCGTAGTTTTAGTTTTAGTTTTAATGAAATTTTTTTTTGAGCAAAATCTTAGCGCATACGCAACTTGATTTGGTCGGCTTTGCGCTGATTTTCAGTCTTTAAATAACAGTCGTACAATTTACTCAAATTATCTTGATTTTTAGGGTCTGCGCGGTTGGCCGACTCAAAAAATGTGATAGCCGCTAAATAATCTTCTTTGGCCGATTCATCATTTTTCTTGGCTTTTGCTTCGGCGCGGCGGTAGTAGTAACAACCAAAATTGTGTGTCGGCTCAAAATCGTCTGGCGCAACATCAATTCCTTTCTTGAAGGCTTCTTCGGCTTTCGGATAATCTACCATTTTTTCGTAAATCTCACCCAAAGTAGCCCAAGGCAAACCGCTGTTTTTGTCTCGTTTGGAGGCTTTTTGAGCAATGTCGATGGCTTCTTGGTAGCGTTTGTCATCACTGATAAGTTTGGCATAAGCCAACGAAATTTCGGTGGCTTCGGGCAAGCGTTTTCTGCCGTCTATCAACACTTTTTCGGCTTTGTCCCGTTTGCCATCGCCGATGTATAAATTACTCAAATTCAGATACAAAGCAGGTTCATTAAACTTTGCATCTACCAATTCTTGATAATATTTTTCAGCTCCCGCAATATCTTTTACGCGTTCTTTGGCTTGCGCGGCCATGTATTTTACTTTCGCAAAATCCAACTCATTATCTTTTAGATTTTTATCAATATTGGCCTGTTCTACAGTTACAGTGTTATAAATATCAATGAACGCATCAAAATACTCAATAGCTTTTTTCAAGGCCAATTGCTCGCCTTTCATGCCATCTTCGTAATAGTTAGTGGCTGTGCTTACAAAGCCTGCGGCCAACTCAAACATATCTTCGCGCGACTGCTGTAAATTTTCGTCTTCCGCATCGCCCATCTTGATTGATTTTTTATAGGCTTTGTAAGCCTCCAAATCCGCTTCTTTGTTATTTTGGCGAAGTGCATCATCGTCATATAAACTCTTGTAAATCATACCTCTGTAAAACCATGCTTCCGCATCGCTTTTACCCGAACCCTCTGTTACTTTGTCTATGGCTTCTTTGGCTTCCAAAACAGCTTTTTTCTTCATTAGTAAATCTAATGCCTGTTGTTTGGTTTGAGCCAAAACCGAAACAGTGGTCGGGAGGCTACCTGCTATAAGCAGAGAAAGAATGTACTTTTTCATTGAATTGTAGCGTATTATGTGGTACAAAAAATATAAAACGATGATGCACAGCCTTTTATTTGTCTGAAAAATTTTAAGCTAAAACCGCATTATTGGCGATAAGTGCAACAAAATCATCAAACAAATAAGTAGAATCGTGTGGACCTGGCGAAGATTCGGGATGATATTGCACCGAAAACGCAGGCTTATGAAGTAGTGCCAAACCTTCTACGGTATCGTCGTTAAGGTTCAGATGCGTAAGTTCTACTTCGGCATTGGCCAGCAAATCAGCTTTGTTTACTGCAAAACCATGATTTTGGGAAGTGATTTCCGTGCGGCCTGTGCGCAAATTCTTGACTGGATGATTCAGGCCTCTGTGTCCGTGGTGCATTTTGTAAGTGCTAATACCACAGGCTCTGGCCAAAATCTGATGACCTAAGCAAATCCCGAAAAGTGGTTTGCCCGAAGCCAAAATGGCTTGTACGGTCTCAACGGCATAATCCATCGCGGCAGGATCGCCAGGGCCATTTGAAATAAAATAGCCGTCGGGTTGCCATGCTTGCATTTGCTCAAAAGTAGTTTTGGCAGGAAATACGCGGCATTGTACGCCACGGGCTACCAAATTTTTGATAATGCTTTCCTTCACACCCAAATCCAGCACCGCAACGCGCCAAGAGGCCGTCTCGCTACCCACCGTGTAGGCGTGAGGCGTGCTTACTTGCGAAGAAAGTTCCAAGTTACTCATAGACGGAACACTACGCAAATAGGCTTGGAGTTGCTCCTGGTCGCTCATTTCCGAAGAAATAACCGCGTTCATGGCTCCTTTACTGCGAATGTGGCGCACGATTTGACGCGTGTCTAAGCCACTAATGCCCACAATACCCGCTTTTTCTAAGTATTGTTGAAGGCTACCCTCCGACACTGTGCGCGAGTAAACATCTGCAAAAGTACCGCAGACCAACCCCGCAAATTTTACACTGCTCGACTCTGTTTCGGTAACATGAACCCCGTAATTGCCGATGTGCGCAACTGTTTGGACAATAAGTTGTCCTGTGTACGACGGATCAGTATAAATTTCCTGATAACCCGTCATGCCCGTATTGAAGCAGAGTTCTCCGCCCGTTGTTCCTATTTTCCCGACAGCCTGACCTTTAAAAAGGCTGCCATCTTCGAGAAGCAAAAAAGCATCTTGCTTGGCAATGTATTTCATATAAAAGGGTAGCTTATGATGGTTTGATGTGCAAAAATGCAAAAACGATGCCACATTATGCGCACAATTGCCCCAAAAATTATGGGCAAGTCCTTGAATTACTGTACGGCTATGCCCAAAATGCAAAAAGAGAGGCGATTAGACCTCTCTTTCGTATATATTTTTATCTCATAGCTTATTGCACGATATAAACGCCATTGAGACGCGTAATCTTTATCGAACCTCTTTGGCGTATCGTACTAATGACGTTTTGCGCCATTTGCAAATCTGGTTTGGCTTGCTTAAAAACACATTTTGCATGGAAAGTACCTGTTTGTTGCACCTCATAAAACGTATAATCAATGTCGCCATTGGCTTTGTCAGTAAGCACAACACACTGATTTTCTTCGATAAAAGCAAAGGCAAGTGCTGCATCTTCGTCGGTTTTAATTTCAGAAACATCTGTTAATGTTCCTTCGTCTAACACACGACTGCTATTGCTGGCTGTATCGCTACTTGAAGAAGATGAATTGATACAAACTTCTTTTTTAGGAGTTGGGGCGCCATCTAAGCAACCTTGTGTTTCGCAAGAACTAAGAGCCGCAGCAACAAAAAATCCCACGACCAAAAGAGATAAAATGCTTTTTTTCATGCCTGAAAATTGTTTTAGATAAAAATATGACTTTGTAACGCTAAAGTCCTGAATATATTGCAGAATATCAAGCGTTTACTTTATTTTTATTGCTTTTCAGGAAAAACATTCTTGCTATTGCCCAATAACCTAAATTATACGAAAATGCCAATCTGCCCGTAGGAGTTGCTTTGGCAATAAATTATAGCCACTTTCGTTGGGCTAATGGTCAGCATTTATTTTATGAAAAAATATAGCATACTTATTTTACTGATTTTGATATTGGGTTGGAACAATGCTTTTAGCCAACCTTACAAAGATATTCCTGTTGGTACTTGGCGAATGCATTTTGCTTATAATCAAGCACTCACATTAGAAGAAACGCCTTCGCGCATTTACACTACCACCGCCAACAGCTTATTTTATTTCGACAAAAAAAGCACTGAACTAACCTCTTTTACCAAAATGGACGGTTTGTCGGGGCTAAATATCACGGCCTTACGTTACAGTCCCGCACACAAACTTTTGGTAGTGGGTTATGCTGATGGTCTTCTGGATTTTATTGCTGACGATGGAACAATAACAATCCTTTCCGACATTCGCAGGGCCAGCATTATTGGGTCAAAGCAAATTAATAACATTACGATTCAAGGCGATTATGCGTATTTGTCCACTGCTTTTGGCTTGGTGGTACTCAATATCGCTAAGAAAGAAATCAAAGAAAGTAATACGATGCTCGGCAATAGTGGCACAAGTCAGATTGCCGTGAGTAATTCGGCTCTATTGCGCGACACACTTTACTGCCTCACCTCCGAAGGTCTCAAATACATCAGCCTTTCCAAAAATATCCTCAATACTACGTTGTGGAGTGTTTCTTCAAGCGTAAGTAATGTTAGTAATATCATTACCGCCAATAACAAATTGTATTTGAGCCAAAATAACAATTTGCTTACGGGCAGCGGCAATAGATGGAGCAACACGGGTTTGTACATGAACTACAATATCCGAAGTATGAAACTGGCAAACAATGGCACTGGGTTGGTATTGGCCGAATATAACAATGTTTATTATGCAGATTTAACAAACAATACCAGCACTCAAATCTATGCCACAAGCAATCAGAACTTTAATGACGCATTACTTGATGCCACAGGCAAATATTGGATTGCCGACGGATGGAAAGGTCTGAGGACATTGACTAATAACAATGCAGAAATTCAAAACTACACGATCAATTCTCCTTACGAAGATGCTTGCCAACGTTTTTATTATTACAACGGGAAAATGGTAGCTATGTATGGCGGCTATGACTTGGGAATCAATGCGCCACTTACCAAAACAACAGGATATGGGGTATTTGAAAATAACGAATGGAAAAGTTATGGTGCAGCCGAAGGCACACCGAATATGCCTTATGTGCAAGATTTGGTGAGTGCTGCGTATTCGGCCAAAGACAACACTTTATATTTTGCTTCTTTTAGTCATGGAATCCTGACACTCAAAGACACTTCCTACGGCCTCATTAACCACCAAACGGCAGGCTCTCAATTTGTCGAAATCCTTAATGATCCTAATTACCCTACGCTTCGTATTTCGGATATAAAAGTTGATAACAATAATAATTTGTGGGCGGTAAGTTATTTGCAAAGCCAAAAACCTGCCATTCACACCAAGCCCAACGGCTCTGACCAATGGAAAACTTTTTATTTCAATTCCTCACAAGAGCAATTTGTGCTGGATATAGAAATTGCGGATAACAATGATAAATGGCTGCGTGTTTCGCCGCGTGGAGGCGGCAGTATCATTGTGTTTAATGACGCTGGCGTTTCTCGGCAACTCACGACCACCACTAATATTGGCGGCCTTCCTGATGGTTCTGTTTATTGCATTACCAAAGACTTAGAGGGCAGTATGTGGGTCGGAACGGGCAAAGGAATGGTGGTCTTCGACAATCCAAGTACGGTGCTAAGTGGTTCTGTGAATGCTCGTTTGCCGATTATTGATGGCCGCCCCGTGCTGGAAACAGACGTTGTCTCGGCCATTGCCATAGACGGCGGCAATCGCAAATGGGTAGGCACACGCACCAACGGCATTTGGCTTTTTGATGCTGATTGCCAAAAAGCATTAGCCCATTTTTATACAGAAAATAGTCCTTTGCCTTCGGATAACATCATGGCTTTGGGCATCAACGCCAGTACAGGCGAGCTGTTTGTTAGTACCGACAAAGGCATTTGTTCGTACAGAACTACCGCTACGGCAGGCACCGAAACGCACGAAAACGTGAAGATTTTCCCGAACCCCGTAAAGCCTGATTTTGAGGGATATGTGGCCATTTCTGGACTTGTCAATAACGCCACCGTCAAAATTACGGACGTGTCGGGCAAGCTCATGTACGAGACCACCGCGCAAGGCGGCACAGCCACTTGGAACAAGAAAAATTACACAGGTGCAGAAGCCGAAAGCGGCGTTTATTTGGTGTTTAGCTCCGACGATACGGGCGAACAAAAATTTGTCGGGAAAGTGATGGTGGTGAAGTAGATGTGAAGCAAAACTTCCTTAGTGAGCTATAGAGGCTTCTTTTTATACTTTAATAAGAAATAGAAGGAGCTACTGGCCTATAAGAAGAATTATAATCTGGTTCTAATTCCTTATTAAGTAGCGTTTTTAATTCAGATGAAGTAGATTCAATAAAAAGTAGCTTCTCATCTTTCATTTTACTTTCTATATCATTTTTACCTCGAATATGCAACAAATTGAGCAATAAATTTGATTTAGAATCTTTATTATGGTAAATTACTACTATTTTTCTAACAGTCTGTATATCCTTTTTCTTTTTATCAATAAAATCAAATATTTCATTGATGTAATCAGCATCAGAAATATCTAAAGAATGTCCCCAAATATAAAGCTCAATATTCATTGTATCACGATACTTTAAGGTATTCAAAAATTGATAATCAGTATCTTTATTTAATTTTTGATAATATTTGGTAAAAGGAAAATAAAATTTACGATTTATAACGCTTTCTGGCATTTCATTTACGCCAAGCACAATATTATTTTTATCACTTTCTATTTTTCCATGTAAAAAGAACGTTTTTGTCTTTTTAGAACTATTATATAGCTTCTCAAAAGATGGTGTATAGTTAAATGTAAAATGATAATCTATTTCCTTAAACCAGTCATTATTAACATGTTGTTTTACATAGTCATACAACGGATACACAAATATTCTGAAATACATACAAAATATTTCAATAAATTCATTTAATTGTTCGTGAAGAAAGTTTGTTATTTTTTCATGATTAAAGCCTAAAAATGAATCATATTTTTGAATTAAATATTCTTCATTTATTTCCTCTGTCTTTGCATAATCATTGATTGTAATCAATTGAAAAGTAGTTAGTATTTTGTAATACTCTACATTACCATTTAATAGCGAAGATATTATTTGCCCTTTTGGGTATTTTGGGTTAGTTTCTTGATTTGTTAAAAATAATATTCTATTTATCAAAGTAGTAGAATCTACAATTATATTCAATACATAATTAATTTTTGTTTCAAAGTCTATCCATGTTTCTATTTCTAATTCAGTTTCAAAGAAATCAAACCATACATTTCCAATTATTTTCTCTTTCAATGCTTCAATATTATTCTTATCAAAAGAGAAATCCTTATCAATATTTTCTTTAAGTTTATTATACTTCCAATCTCCAACATTTTTATATACATCATCAAATTTCCACTTTTTCACATTTGTTGCTTGCACAAAACTTGTAATCCGAATAAAGTCTTGGTAGGCGGTTGGTAAGTTTAGGTTTAAATCAAAACCATTACCAGTTATCAGTATTTTAGGCATCTTGTATAGCGTGTTATTTTTAAAGTTTAAATTATATATAGCACAAATATAATCATTGCTTTTCAATCCCAAACCCCGCAAGGTTTGATAGTTTTTTTTATCTTGTCGGAAAGTTTTGTTATTAAGTAAAAAATCATGTTGCATCAAGTACCATTCAGGCGCATAGCCGTTGCCATTGCTTTTTCGCCACGCCGCGAGGCCGTTTTGTTTGAGGCGGCGCACCTACGCGAGCTTTACGACGCGGAGTTAATACTCATTCACATTGGCGAAAAACAAGAAAACAAACTGGTGCAATTAGACGCGCTCATCGACGATTATAAAATCCCACACGACAAAGTACACATCTGCTGGGGAAAAGGCCTTCCTGCCCAGAAAATCGTGGAAATTTGCCGCCACGAACAAGTAGATTTGTTGGTGGCTGGTGCTTTGCGCAAAGAAAATTTATTGAATTTTTATTTAGGTTCGGTGGCGCGTTACATCACGATGCACGCGCCTTGTTCGGTGCTTATTTTCACAGAACCGAGCCGCAAAGTACGTCGTTTTCAGCAAATTATCGTCAGTGCCAGACCCGAACCCGTGCGGCCACTTACGCTGTATCACGCGGCGCGTTTGGCCAGAAAAGAAAAAGCCCAACAATTGCAGATTATCCGAGAAGTAGAACCGCTTTGGTCGTTTTCGAGTGTGCCCGCGCCGCCTTCGGAGCGCACCGTTGTAGCCGAAACAGAGGCCATCGAAGAGATTTTTTCGGGGATTAAAACCAAAAAATTAAACCTCAATATCAGCATTACGTCTGCCCGCGAAGGCCATGCCCTCAAATACATTGCCCAAAAACAACAAGCCGATTTGCTTGTACTCAGTGCGCCGCAAACACATTGGCCGTTGGTGGACAGATGGATTCACCGCGAACTACATTATTTACTGTCCGATTTGCCTACTAACTTGCTGTTAATCAAAGAAAATAAGCACGTGCATTAGTGCGGTTTGCGTTCGTACAAACGCATATACACAGGCCAGCCACCCCACTCTCGGCGCACTTGCCAGTGTTGGCGCAAGTCTGCCAACTCTTCGTCCGAAAATCCATTCATAATATTGGATTCCAGCACGAAATCATCTTTTTTCAAGTTTTTTTCTTTGAAAAAATAAGGCTCTTGCATCAAATCGGTGTCCCAGAAACTGGCCAAATTCGGGAAATCCGAACCCACCGTTCCCGCAGGAATTTGGTAGGCTTTCAGGTGCGCAACAGCTTGTTTGCGGTAGCCAAAATACGGGATATGCGCCAGCGTTGAGTCCCAACCCATGGCCACACCCGCAGGATAAATCCACAAATGCCCCGACAACAAAACCAACAACGCCCCGCGATAAATCCAGCGGCGTTGCGTGCCATCTTCCCACAAAAACAGAAGTAATTGCATGGCCAACAAACTGGCCATCAGCGCAGGCAAAATCAAATAACGGTGACCAATCGGGTTGGCGTAAGGCAGCATAAAAATAGCCAGCACTACCATTATTCCGACCAAAAAAGCAAATATTTTCAGGGAAATAAGCGGCAAAAGTACGCGTTTGCGCCACCAGACTACCGCCGCCAAAGTCATCACCAACCAAGTAGCCACACGGCCAAGCTCCAACAAACGCGCTTTCATAATGATAATGTTACGGAAAAAACCCGCCACACCTACGCGTTCATAATTGGCACTCCATTGCGAAGCTGGATTATAACCCACCCAACCCGTTTGGTGATAGTGCCACCACAGCCACGCCAGCACCAACAAAATAGCGGGAATATACGCCCCCAATCGTTTGAGAAGCGTCTGGGTGTTCGGTGCTTTTTCTATAAAAACCAAGATAATAAGCTCAGCCAAACCAATTCCAAAACCCAACAAAATCCCGCGCGTACTCACCATCACCAAGCCCAGCAAAGAAATAGCCAACCATTCGCGGCGCGAGTGCGTCAGAATATTGGCCACCGCCCAAAGCGCAAAAAACGTAAGGGCGAGGTCTGGCGAAACTTGCGAAGCCTGCGCCAACAAAGCAGTATCAGCCAACAAAAAAGCAGTGATAAGCACAACCCATTTGCGGTCGGGACTCACCAAAGCAGCTAAGCGCGTAGCTTGCCAACCAATCCCCAACAAAAGCGGAAAAATCGCCCAATGACTGACCGCCAAACTTTGCCCCATGAGTTTCCAGACAGCAGCCAAATACAAACCAAATAGCGGCGGATGCCCTGCATCTAATTCCGTAGGCAATATTAGGGTACTCAGATTCGTATTATAGTACCATTGGCCAGCTTTGGAAGCTTGCATGATATTATCCCAAAAGAAACTGTTGTCGGCACAAAGCAAAGTAAGCAGCGCGTACACGGCACTTGGCCAAACATAATACCAATAGGGTAAGCGGTTAGACGGTTGCATTATTTATTTAGCGTTTTTATTCTATAATATTTAATATTTTATCTTAAGTTAAGAAAATGGTCATTTATAGATTCTAATTTTGTCGCGCCCGAACCGTAGAACCTTTTAATTTGTCCATTCAGATGTAAAATTATAGGATTCATCTGTAATAATTTGTGCTAAATGTAGTCTTTGGATTTATTTGTTGCCGATTTCATAAAAAATCGTACTTATTTAATACAATTATATAGTTTACTAAATTCTCTTTTACTAATTCATTCACTTAAAATGAAAAACCCTGTTTGCTGGTTGTTGGGTTTATGCCTGACATTGTTTTTTATTATCCCTTCTCAAGCCCAAGAAAAAGTTACGCTCAGTGGCTACATGAAGGACGCTTCCAACGGCGAATCCATGGTTGGCGCAAGTATTTATGTGAAAGAACTCAAAGGCGGCACTACGACCAACGTGTACGGCTTTTATTCCATCACACTTCCCAAAGGCACATACAACATCACGTACTCGTATGTGGGCTATTCTTCTAAAACAGAACAAGTTACACTTAACGCCAACCTCACCAAAAGCATAGAGCTTGGTGCAGAATCTACCCAAATGCAAGAAGTGGTCGTTTCGGCGGAGCGCAAAGAACGCCAAGAAAACGTAACCAGTACGCAAATGAGCGTAAACAAAATGGAGATGAAAACCATCAAGCAAATCCCTGCGGTATTTGGGGAAGTAGATGTGATTCGTGCCGTGCAATTGCTACCAGGGGTTACGAGTGTCGGTGAAGGCGCGACGGGTTTCAACGTGCGCGGCGGTAGCGTGGACCACAACCTTATTTTGTTGGACGAAGCCCCCGTTTATAATGCCTCGCACTTGATGGGCTTTTTCTCGGTGTTTAACCCTGATGCCGTAAAAGACCTCAAACTTTACAAAGGCGGAATCCCTGCCGCTTACGGTGGCCGCTTGGCTTCGTTGCTGGATATTCGTATGAAAGAAGGCAACACCAAAAAGACACAAGTTTCGGGCGGTATCGGTACGATTATGACGCGTTTGTCGGTGGAAGGCCCTATCAAAAAAGACAAAATTTCGTATGTGGTAGCGGCGCGACGTTCGTACATCGACGTATTGGCCAAACCATTTTTGAAAAAAGATTTAGCCAAAAGTCGTTTGTTTTTCTATGACCTGAGCGGAAAAATCAACTACAAGATAGACGACAAAAACACGGTTTTCATGTCGGGCTACGCGGGTCGCGATGTAATGCGTTTTGGGAGCGAATTTCAATTTAATTGGGGAAATGCCACAGGAACACTGCGTTGGAATCACATTTTTAACCAAAAACTTTTCGCCAACTTCACTACCTATTACAGCAACTACGATTATTCGCTGGGCGTTCCGTCTGGAACACAAAAATTCAAGTGGGTTTCGAATATCGTGAATCACAGCGCGAAAGCGGATTTCAACTATTACATTACACCAGACAACACCTTTAACTTTGGTGCAAGTGCCATTCGCTACACCTTCAAACCTGGCAAAGTAACGGGCGGCGGCGAAAGTATTTTCAATTCTCAACAACTGCCAAACCAACAGGCACTTGAATACGCCATCTATGGCAGCGACGAGTATAAAGCCTCTCCTCGCCTATCGTTCCACTACGGCATGCGTTTCTCTATGTTCGATTATCGTGGCAACAAAGACACTTTATATACTTACAAAACGGTAAAAGAAGGCGACGAAAAAGCAATAGACCAGAAAAATCTGGACTATATGGACAAGTATCAATCCGTGAAATTTTACAACAACTTTGAGCCTCGCTTCTCGGTAAACTACTCGTTGGACGAACGTACTTCCCTGAAAGCCAGCTACAACCGCACCACGCAATACATTCACTTGATTTCTAACAGCACCGCCGCTACGCCAATTGACGTTTGGACACCAAGCACCAACAACCTCAAACCGCAAATCGCCGACCAAGTGGCTTTAGGGCTTTTCAAGAATTTGGGTGAAGATGACGACTACGAAACTTCCGCCGAAATCTATTACAAAACCATGCAAAACCAAATAGACTATATCAACGGCGCAGAGCTTTTATTGAACAGAAACCTTGAAAGTCAGTTACTTTCGGGCAAAGGTCGTGCTTACGGTTTGGAGCTTTATGTAAAGAAAAATACGGGCAAACTCACAGGCTGGATTAGCTACACACTTTCGCGCACCGAACGCCAAGTAAACGGCATCAACAACAACGAATGGTATGTGTCCAAGTTTGACCGCCCTCACAACGTGGTAGTAGTCGGAATGTACGAACTCAACGACAAATGGTCGCTTTCTGCTACTTTCACTTATGCGACAGGCACGCCAGTTACGTTCCCTAATTCTCGTTACGAATTTGATGGCCTGATTGTAGCGCATAATTCCAACGACAGCCGCAACGGAGACCGTATCCCTGCTTATCACCGTTTGGACTTGGGCGCGACGCGCAAGGCAAACATTAGCAAAAAGTATCAAGGAGAATTGGTGTTCTCAGTCTATAACGCCTACGCACGCCGTAACCCATTCTCTATCAGCTTGCAACAGAAGATAAACAACGACAAAGACGCATCACCATACATTACGGAAGCACATCGTCTTTCTATTTTTGGCAGCTTTATTCCTTCTGTTACTTACAATTTCAAATTCTAAGAAGAACTCAATTTTATTTCAGATAAAATGAAAAATATTAAATTTTATTTCCAATTGTTAGCCGTGTTGGTGGCGTTTAGTTCTTGTGATGATGTCATTGACCTTGATTTGAACGATGGCCCCATTCAGTTGGTCGTAGATGGCCAACTCGACAACAGTGCCGCGCAACCCGACACTATTTTGTTGAAATGGACTGGTAGTTATTTTGTCAATAAGCCATTGCCTGCCGCCACAGGCGCAACCGTAAAAGTAAATAGCAGCGATGGCGCAACCTACGTTTTTGCAGAAACAGCCGAGAAGTCAGGCAAATATGTGAACCAAACATTTGTGGGAGAAGTAGGCAAAACTTATACCATAAACATTAGCAACGTACAAGGCAACGGCTATGAAAGTGAGACGTTTACGGCTGCTTCATTGCTCAAACGCGTACCGCCAATAGATTCGCTCAAAACAAATTATCGCCCAGAAAATACAGGAATTTATGACAAAGGATATTATATCCAATATTTTGGCCCCGAACCCGTAGGTTCTGGAGATTATTACCGCTTCAAAATGTACGTGAATGGCAAATTGCGCAACCAACCCAGCGATTTGGCCTTTACTTCTGACCAGCTTGTGGACGGAAATTATATTGATGACCTCGAACTAAGTTCCGAGCCATGCGAAGAAGGCGACACCGTGAAAATAGAAACACTTTCGCTAACCGATGACACCTACCAATTTTATTTGGAACTTCAAAGCCAAATGCAAAGCGGTGGCGGGCCATTTTCGCCACCATTTGCCAACGTGCGCACCAACATTGTGAATAGCAATGCCTCTTCAAATAAAAAAGCGGTTGGTTATTTCCGTTGCGTGGGTTTGAGTTCGGCTTCTATTATTTGCAAACCTTAACACTTTTAATACCAATTACTCATAAATGCAAAAGCGTTGTACTCTTTCGGATACAACGCTTTTTGTTTTGAACAAAAATGACTTTCAGATTAGAATAATTTTTTGATAAAACCTTCTGCATCATCTTTCAAATCTTCCAATTTTTCGGAAGCAGATTCTTTGAAGTCTTCTAATTTCTCAGAAGCTGTTTCTTTCAAATCCGCAAATTTTTCTGAGGCTTCGCCCTTTAGATTTTCCAATTGGCCTTTCAATACAGCATTGTAATCAAACTCTTTGCCAGCCAACAAGTTATCTACCTGACCTGCTACCGAAGCAGGCAATTTTGTTTTTACTGCACCTAATACCGCTTCAACAGCAGATTTGGCTTGTTCTGCCGAAATACCTGTTTTTTCAGATACTAATTTTACTAATTCTTCCATGTTCGTAAAGGGAAAATTGATGATTATTAATCACTGCCAAATAAGCGATAAAATTTAATTTAAACAAGATTACTCCTTTACTTTTTGGTTAAATTTGGTTTATTTCTTGCTCCGAAAGCCCTGTGAGTTCGGCAATAGTTTGCGCAGGCAAACCCTTAGTTTTCATGGCCTTAGCCATTTCAATAACCGCATTTTTGCGACCTTGCTCCAGTCCCTCTTTTATACCCGCTTGCAAACCTTCTTTTATTCCCTCTTTTATGCCTTCTTTTATTCCTTCTATTCTACCGTCTTGTATGCCTGCGGTTCGTCCCTCGTTATAGGCTGTTTCTTGGGCATAATCGAACACGGCTTTGTTATCACGGAAAATCTTCAGACTCGCCTCATAGCTGTCCAACTCGGCCTGCCTGAAATTGGCAATCGCGGCCTTCTCGAAGGCTTCCACAAAAACCGTTTCTTTAAAAATACTCGGAATCTGCTGGAAATCCTCTAAATTTTTGATGAAATACAGCCACTTATCCAAACGAGTTTCCAACTCCTGTTCGCTTTTGCGGAAGTTGGGCATCTCCAGATAAATGTACGTGAGCTTATCGTAAAATACTTTGCCGTGTTGATTCTTGAGCTTAATCGTATGCAAAACCTCGTCTTTATGTTCGCTGGCCAAGTAATCATCAAACGTAAAGTCCAGAATCCCGATGCAAAACACCGCCGACAAATTATAATTCCAATTGCCTTTTTCGGCTTGCTCCCGAATCGGGAAGGTAGAATAATAAATCGTGCGTTCTCTGAAATAATTTTGCTTGGCTTTCTGAAGTTCTACAATGAATTTTTGGCCGTTTTCCGCCTCGCAATAAATGTCGTAAATGGCTTTGCGGTCGGCTTCGGTTTGGCCGAGTTGCTCCGTATTTTTGAACGAAAGGTCTTTTATTTTGTTGATTGGCGGCAATAATGCATTCAGAAAATCAATGAGTTGTGGCTTGCTGGCCTCTTCCCCAAAGATTTTCTTAAAACCAAAATCAGTAAATGGATTAACGTATTTCGCTCTCATAATGTCTTCTGTCTAAAATGGTGGTTTTCAGCAAGCAATTTACAAAAAATTAGGACTTCAACCCAAACATAAAGCCTTGTTTATCAGCTTACTTTGTTTTAGTAAAAGTCCTAATACTTCATCTGAACTTAGATTTTTATTTCAACCATTTATCCAACCACTCAAAAAATACTCTGTTCCAAACCACACTGTTTTGTGGCTTAGTTACCCAGTGGCCTTCTTCGGGGAAATACAAAAATTTGCTCGGAATCCCTTTGAGTTGTGCGGCTTGGAACGCTTCCATACCCTGCGACTCAGGCACACGGAAATCTTTGCCACCATGAATCACCAAAATAGGTGTGTCCCAGTTCTTTACAAATTTGTGTGGAGAAAATTGCTCGTAGCTTTTCGGCTGTGGCGTTTGCCAGTACGCACCTTTGATGTCCCAGTTTGCAAAAAACATTTCTTCGGTTGTGCCGTACCAGCTTTCCAAATTGAACAAGCCGCAATGCGCAATAAAGGTTTTGAAACGTTTGTTGTGCGTACCGGCCAACTGATACACCGAATAGCCGCCATAACTTGCACCCACTGCGCCCAAACGGTCTTTGTCCACGAATGGTTCTTTGGCCAAAGCGTCGATGGCACTGTAATAGTCGCGGATAGGTTGGCCGCCCCAATCGCCGCTAATGTCATCGTTCCAAGCCTTACCGAAACTTGGCAAACCTCTGCGGTTTGGCGCAACAACAATGTAGCCGTTGGCAGCCATTAGCTGAAAATTCCAACGATACGAAAAACTTTGATTAACAGTGCTTTGTGGGCCACCTTGACAATACAAAAGCGTCGGATATTTTTTCTTTGCGTCGAAATCTGGCGGATAAATCACCCAAACGAGCATATCCTTGTTGTCGGTAGTTTTTACAAAACGTTGTTCCACTTTGCCCATTTTCAATTTACCTAAAGCCGTTTCATTGGTTTTGGTAATGGCGCGGTCTTGGCCAGTTTTGAGATCAATGGCGTAAAGTTCGGTTGGTTGGCTCATTGTTGTTTTTTCGGCAATCAATGTTTTGCCAGCCAATGCCAACGAATTGTAATTGTGCGTTCCTTGCGTGATTTGGCGGATTTTCTTGGTTTTTACCTCAATTTCAAAGGCTTGTACCGTTGCTTTTAGGCCAGAAGTAAAATAAATGTAACGGCTGTCGGCACTCCAAACCAAACTGTTGGCCGCTTCTTCCATCGTTTCGGTAATATTTTCTCTTTTACCTGTGGCCAAATCAAACAAAATAATGCTTGTCTTGTCCGACTCAAAACCAGCGTTAGCCATGCTTTGCCACACTAATTTTTTGCCGTCTGGCGAGAAAACAGGCTCTTTGTCGTAGCCGTTCATGCCTTCGGAAGCGTTGCGGGTTTTGCCCGTGGCTACATCGTACAAATAAATGTCGCTGTTGGTGCTGATGGCTGCCGCCGTCCCGTTAAGTTTTTTGCAAGTGTAAGCAATGGTTTTGCCGTCTTTGCTCCAAGCGATTTCTTCCATGCCGCCCATTGGCGCGGTTGGCGCGTCAAAACGCTCATCTTTTAGCAAATCGGTTGCTTCTTTGGCTACTTCGCCGTTTTTATACGCGGCTACAAACACATGACTGTAAGCGTAGTCGTGCCAGTCTGCCCAGTGGCGATACATCAGGCCATCAATAATGCGAGCATCGGCTTTGGGCAAATCTTTATACACTTCCGTAACGGTCGCGTCTAACTTCACGTCTGCCGTGTAAAGAATGTGCTGCATGGTAGGCGAATATTCAAAACCCGTAATGCCGCCTTCCACGTGGCTCACCACGACTTGCTCCGTGCCGTCGGGGTTCATTTCCCAAAGTTGCACTTGGCCGTTTTGGGCAGCCAAAAAGCCAATTTTTTTGCCGTCTGGTCTGAAACGCGGATTAAACTCGCTGCCTGTCAGGTTGGTAAGGCGTTTGGGTTCGCCGCCTTGCGCCGATACAATGTATAAATCTTTGTTGCCTTTGTTGGCCGAAAGGTCATAATTGGTTACGCCAAAAACGATTTGTTTGCCGTCTGGTGAAACTTGCTCTTCGCTCACGCGCCCCAATTGCCAAAGTTTTTCGGGGGTTAATTTTTCTTGTGCCATGGCTAAAGTTGGCAGCAATAAGGCCGCCGCTAATAGTCTTTTTGTCATCATAAAATCAGATTGGTGAAAGCGCAAAGGTAAATAACTCGCCCGAAAAGCATTGCCCCAAAGCCTGATTTATTTAGCATAATCAAAGCACATAAAAGTATGTTTTTATTAAATAAAAATTTGACAATCAATTATTTGTAGATGTGCCAAAAACATAGCTTATCACGCTTTTTTTTGCCATTCGCCTAAACTGATGAAAGGTTCATGTATGTTTTTTTTGCGCGTTTTTTAGAATAATTATAAACTATAAGCCCAAATCTTCGTTAATTTTGTTACTTCAACATGGCTTTTGGAGCCAGCTATACAAACTTATCATATACAAGATGCTTAACATTTCACCAAAATCAGTTTCAAACAAAGTAAAGTCTTACAAACTTTACTCGCTCAACACACTGAACACGCCGCGTTCGGGGCGTGTGCTGGCGTATTGGCTCATGGCTATTGCGGCTATTTTCTTTTTCATGCTTTTTTTGCCTTGGCAACAAAACATTGACGGCACGGGCAAAGTAACTGCACTCGACCCGCGCGACCGACCCCAAACAGTTCAGACGGCCATTGCGGGGCGTATCGAAGACTGGAAAGTACAGGAAGGAGATTTTGTAAACAAAGGCGATACCATCCTGACGCTGACCGAAATCAAAGACGATTACTTTGACCCTGAGCTTCTTACGCGATTAGGCGAACAGCAGAACGCCAAAGAAACCAGCATCGGAGCAACGGAACAACAAGCCGCCGCCGTGTCGCGGCAAATCGGCGCGCTCAAATCGGGTTTGCAGTTCAGCCTCAACAAAGCCCGAAACAAGTACAAACAAACTTCCCTCAAAAACGTAAGCGATAGTACCGACTACGAGGCCGAAAAAATAAATTATCAAATCGCAAAAGCGCAGTTTGAACGTTACGAACGCCTGCACGCCAAAGACGGCCTGATTTCCCTGACCGATTTGGAACGTCGTCGCCTCAAGCTGCAAGAAAGTTCGGCCAAACTAATGTCCGTAAAGAACAAATATTTGGTTTCGCAAAACGAAATGACCAATGCCCTGATTGAGCTTAATTCGTTGCAAGCCGAATACACAGACAAAATATCGAAGGCCGAGTCAGAGCTAAACGCCAAACTTGCCTACATCGCCGATGCCAAAGGCGAACTCTCGAAGGTGAAAAATAAAATCGTGAACGTAAAAGTTCGTACCGAACAACACGCCCTCATTGCCCCACAAGATGGCCACATCGTCAAAGCCCTGAAAGCGGGTATCGGCGAAACCATCAAAGAAGGCGAGGCCGTCGTTACCGTCATGCCTGATATTCCCATGAAAGCCGTTGAGTTATACATTCGTCCCATGGACGTGCCTTTGCTCTCGAAGGGTCGGAAAGTGCGTTTGCAGTTCGATGGTTGGCCAGCATTACAGTTTTCGGGTTGGCCGAGTGTGGCTGTCGGGACGTTTGGCGGCGTGGTGCAAGTAATTGATTATGTGAATAGTGCAGACGGAAATTATAGAATTTTGGTAAAACCAGACCCCAACGATGACCCTTGGCCGATGCAATTACGTGTGGGTTCGGGTGTGTTCGGCTGGGCAATGCTCGACGAAGTGCCGATTTGGTACGAAATCTGGCGACAACTCAACGGCTTCCCGCCAAGTCTGAAAGCAGAACCCGCCAAAGACGACGCGAAAGGCGCGAAGAAATAAGGTTTTTCTCAAAATGATCTTTTTGTTTGTATGAAATTATCACATAAAAAATTTAGCATTTTTGTCTTGCTCTCCTTGGGGCTATGGCCGAGCAGCTTTGCCCAAAACGCAGAAAATAAGACACTTAGTCTCAAAGAATTTTATCAAATTATTGCCAATAATCACCCCATCGTCAAGCAGGCCAAATCCTTGCCCGAAGCGGCACAACAAGAATTGCGCATTGCTCGCGGTGGCTTTGACCCCAAACTGAATAGCTCGCTCACGCGCAAAGAATACAACGGAACAAGCTATTACAACCTGTTTGATGCGCACCTGAAAGTTCCCGTTTGGACGGGAACTGACCTCAAAATCGGGTACGAACGCAACAACGGGGTTTATTTGAGCAATCAATACCGCACGCCCGCCGACGGCTTGAGTTATATCGGAATTTCTGTACCCGTCGGGCAAGGATTATTTATCGACGAACGCCGCTCTACGCTGCGCCAAGCGCAACTGTTTCAGCAAATTGCGCAAGCCGACCAAGTCAAAACCATTAACAAAATCATGCTTTCGGCAGCCAAAGACTATTGGGAATGGTTTACGGCACAACAAACGTACAACGCTTGGAAAGATGCCGAAAAACTGGCTGATATTCGTTACAAAGGCGTTCGGGAAAGAGCAGCCGTTGGCGAAATTGCGGCCATCGACACGGTGGAGGCTTTTATTATTTGGCAAGAACGCATCATCCAACGCCAACAGGCCGATGTGGCTTTGCAAAATGCGCGTTTGGTAGTTTCCAATTATTTATGGAATGAAGAAAATCAACCCGTAGAAGTGCAAGCCAGTTTGCAGCCCGAAGCGTTTGCAGTGCAACCGTTGGTAACAGAAGAAAAATTAAGCCATTTGAAAGAAAATGCGCTGGCCAATCACCCCGAACTCAAAAAGTTTGAATACAAAATTCAACAGCTCGAAATACAACGCCGTTTGGGGCGCGAAATGCTCAAACCTGCGCTCAATGTCAATTATAATTTACTGAGTGCCACGCCTACGGCTGGCGAAAATTTCCAACAAGCCTATTATACCAACAACTACAAAGTAGGCATAGATTTTTCGTTTCCGTTGTTGCTACGCAAAGAACGCGGCAAGCTGCAACTCATCAAAGTAAAGCAAACACAAACGCGCTGGGAACAAAGCCAAACCAACCGCGAGATAATGAACGATATTCAGGCGCAATACAACGATTTGCAAAATCTCACGACACTTTTGCAAATGCAGCAACGCATTACACAAGACTACGAACGTCTGCGAAATGCCGAGTTGCGCAAATACGAAGAAGGCGAAAGTTCTTTGTTTTTGATTAATTCGCGTGAAAGCAAGTTTTTGGACGCACAAGTAAAAATGGCTTCGTTGCAAGCCAAATACCGCAAAGCAATGGCCATGCTTTTGTGGGCAGCAGGCCAAAATGAGCTGGAACAACAGTAAACATTTGTAGTAGATACGCACTTCAGTGCGTATCTACTACAAAATTTGTCGTTACAATTTACTTTCCACAATCGCCAAAATAGCGGTTTCGGCAGCGGCAGCAGCTTCTGCCAACATTTTTGCTTTGGCTAAAATATCTGATTTGAAAACCTCGTCATCGTAAGAAGCGGCATTGATTTTGACATTGAGCCACGCACCCCACACGGCAGTACGCGCACACAAAGCCCCAACGCCTGCATCACTCACAGAATTTGGATTGCCTGTTTCGGCCATCGCTTTGAGCATTTCCATTGACTCAAAAGACAATTCCATCACCTTGAAAGGCACTTCGATAGCATTGCGCGTTGCGGCTTGAATGGCTGCTTTGCGGGCTTGTTTTTCGGCATCAGAGGATTTGGGCAACCCGAACGCGTCCATGATGCGATTGAAGGCGCGTGTATCTTCGTCCACGCAGTAAAGCAATTGTTTTTTGAGTTTTTCGCCTTTTTCTGCCCAGTCCGAAAACTCTTCCCAACGTTCGTCCCAGCCGCGTTTGTGCGACGACAAATTGGCTACCATCGTTCCCAACGACACACCCAACGCACCGCAATACGCCGCAATAGAACCGCCCCCTGGGGCTGGAGATTCGGAAGCCGTTTCGTCTGCAAACGCCTCTAAGTTCATGTTAATCAGTGGCGAACTATTGGCATCTTTGAGTATGTATTCAATAATTTTTTTCTCTGGCTCAAAAGGTCTTAGCTCATCAAGCCCCATCGACTTGACGGCAATCTTAATCAATTCTTTTTCTGAAACACCCACCGAACGTTCTTGTTTGCGCAAGAAATATTTGCCTGCTTCCGTGAGGGCTTTTAGCGGCAAAAGGCCTACGATTTCTGTGCCCGTTACGCGCAAACCACGCGCCGTGGCCGATTTGTTCACCTCATCAAAAGCCACGTGAATTGGCGTAATGCCTATGTCGGTAAGGTTCATGGAAACTTGCGCCACACCGTATTCGGCTATATACCAACCAATTGCTTTACAAGCCTTTAGCGAACCCGCTACCCGTACTTCTTCCGTTTGGCCAGTGGCAGGATTGGTTTGTTTTACCAAACGGCCAGCCTCACGCACATCAAAAGCCACCGAATTGGCGCGGCGCGTAGAAGTAGTGTTAAGGTTAAAATTAACCGCAATCAAGAAATCACGTGCACCGATGGCTGTTGCGCCAACCGTCGGGCGGAAAGTATTGCCACCAAAATCGGGCATCCAGTTCGGGTCTTCGAGTTTTTTGGCCAAACCTTCGTATTCGCCAGCACGCACCGTTGCCAAATTCTTGCGTTCTGGACGCGAGGCGGCACTTTCGTACAAATACACAGGATATTCTAATTCACGGCCTACTCTTTCGGCCAATTGGCGAGCGTAAGCGGCAGTTTCTTCCAACGTAATATTGCTCACGGGCACAAACGGGCAAACGTCTGTTGCGCCAAAACGCGGATGTTCGCCTTTGTGTTTGCTCATGTCTATCAGCTCTTTGGCTTTTTGCATAGCCCTGAAAGCAGCTTCCATGACAGGTTGTGGCTGCCCTACAAACGTAACGACGGTGCGATTAGTAGCCGCCCCTGGATCAACATCCAGTAACTTAATGCCTTCTACACTTTCTATGACATCCGTGATTTGTTTGATAATGGCCAAGTTGCGGCCTTCTGAGAAATTGGGAACACACTCAATGAGTTGTATCATAATCTTTTTATTGAATTGAAATAATTGGGTGCAATATATGCGGTAGTTTTTTCACTAAAAATAATCCAAAATAACACATTCAAGCATACGATTACATTTGATGTTATTGGGGGGATTTATTCTATTGGCCAAAAATATAAAAATATTTTTGAAAAAATAAAGAATATAAATTACTAGTAATCAAACAATTAACATATTATTCAAAAAAAATATCAAAAGCTTGTAACCCTTTTTGCTGCCGAGAAACGTCTTATCTATAACCAGAACCAAAAACTTATCAATGCAAAATCTAAAACTATGTTCAATATACAAATAATTACATTTTAAGCGTATGGCAAAAACAATCAAAACAGGACTTGTGCTCCAAGGCGGTGGCGCGTTAGGGGCTTATCAGTGGGGGGCGATTAAAGCATTTGAAGAGCAATCATCGTTTGATCCTTGTATTGTTACGGGCGTTTCCATTGGAGCAATCAATGCCGCCGTGTATTTGAGTGGTGGCGTAGAAGCGTTGGATACGCTTTGGACGACTATCCAAATGCGCGTTAATCCGTTTTTACCGCAAAGCTGGCAAGCCAAAGAATCTAAGATTGCCAACCCGAATATGTACTACATCAATCCGTTTTTTCTGGCCTCGCCGCTTACTGCGCTGAACATTTATGACTTAGCTCCGTTTTGGGGATTGCTCGAAAAACTCATTGATATACAAAAACTTAATAGCCTCGAAACCAAATTGGTCGTAGAAGCCGTAAACGTAGAAACTGGCGATTTAGTGCCGTTTAGCAACCACGACAAAGACGGCATTAGTTTAGATAAAATCGTGGCAAGTATGAGCATTCCGCCCAATTTTCCTGCCGTAAAAGTAGATAACAACTACTATTGGGACGGTGGTTTGTTTGCCAATATGCCATTGGCTCCCGCCATTAATTATCTGGAAGCAATTGAAGGGCATAACATCGAACGTGAGTTATTAATTATCAATCTATTTCGAAAAAATGCAGCCATGCCTACCAACATAGACCAGATTTCTAACCGCATCAAAGAATTGATGTTTGAAAGCAAATTGGCTTTGGACAACCGCACTTTTGCCGCAATGGATAGCTACATAGACCTGATTCATAAGATAGATGCCGTTTTGCCAGCCGACAGCCCCATCAAGCAAGAGCCAGCCTACCAGAAACTCATGAACCATAAAAAAATTAATAAACACACCGTGTTGCAGTACGAAGCCGAAGGCGTGGAAGGAACTGACGATTTTACGCCAGCCGCCATGAATCTACGTTTCCGTACAGGCTACCGCGATGCGCTTACCACTTTAAGCCAAAAAAATCAACTTTCATACTCATTTATCTAGTTCATTCCTAAAATTTTTACGACAATGGAAACCTTATTTTTCAATAAAAGATATTGCAAAATCTACTACATCGAAGAATCTAGATGCGTACATTTGGATTGGGACGGCTTTTGTAACTCCGACGAGTTTCGGGAAGCCTGCAACGCCTCATTGGAGTTGCTTATCCAAAAAGGCGCAGACAAAATGATCGCCGACAATACCAAAGCCAAAGTATTAAAATCCGAAGACCAACAATGGATGAATGACGTTTGGTTTCCGAAAGCATTTGCAGCAGGATTTCGTACTTCGGCAGTAGTAGTACCTAAAGATATTTTCCGTGATATGGCCGTGAAGAAAATTGTAAATGATTTGGACAAAAATAAATTTACTGTACATTTTTTCGACAATTACACACAAGCCACCGTATGGATAAAGGAAGTTGAATACTCACTTGCCAGCAAACAAGTGGGATAAACCTTATAGAACCAAAAGCAATGTGGGGCGCGGCAGAATCTGCCGCGCCCCACATTGCTTTTTATTTTAAAGTGCCACTAAATGTCTTAAAATGTTCTTGGATTGATTCAAATGTCGTGGCATCTATCGGGAAATCACCGTAATACGCATATTCAAAGGTTTGAGTCAATTGCTGAAAATCTACGGAATTAGGCTTTTTCAACTTAAATTCTTGTAAATAATCCTGATTCGTTTTTTCTTTTTTCCAATCAATTAAGCCTTTGTCATTCAGGGTTTTGAGTGTTTGCAAATAATACAAACGTGTGGCACGTCCGTACATTTGCGCGGCGATAGCCTTACGAATTTCTTCCTCAAACGCAATAGCGTGAATGTTGTCTCTTTCTACCGTATAATCCAGTGCCTTGTCTTTGCTTTTTTTACCACCCAGAAACAATGTGCGCCATTGGTTTTTGTAAATCATGTACGCAAACAACAAAACCACCGACACGGCCAACGTATAGCGCAACACCAACCAAAATGTACCTGCATTCTTGTCAAAAAGCAGCAATAACAAACGGCTCAGCAGCCACGCTTTAAAACGTTCCCACAGCGTAGGCACTTCTACTACATCGTGGCCGTAATTATAATCTTTATCGGCAGCGTACGGCTCTAATGTCTTTTTGTCGAAAGTCCGAACAGGAGCAGCAGCAGTGTCCAAAGCAACCGCCTCTTTTACAGCAGATTGCGAAACTGCGGTATCTTGAGGCATGCTTTCTTGGCCTAATACCTGTACAGCTATTAGTAAACTTATGCCCAGAAATAAAGCCCTGATTTTCATGTTATTCGATGCCGTCGTTTTGCTGTTTATATACTTGGCTGGCCGAATCGGTTTGCAAAGAATCTGGCGCAGGTGCATTCACTTTCTTGCAGTTTAGTTGCTCGCGTTCGTCTATGTTCGTTACACGTTTAAACATTTTCTTTTTCACAGGCAAAGTTTTGTCTTCATACACTGCGTCCATGTAATACGACCAAATAGGCATGGCCATACGTGCGCCTTGTCCCAGATTGGATGTATGGAAGTGAATACTGCGATCGTCGCCACCAACCCAAACACCTGTTACCAACTCTTCGGTTACACCCATAAACCAGCCATCCGAATAGTTAGAAGTTGTACCTGTTTTCGCACCTACTTCGTTGCTGTACAGTGTTTTACCCAAATTATAAAGCCCAAGAGCCGTACCGTTTCGCTCCGTCGTGCTACCTTTGAGCATATACACCATCAAAAAGGCCGTTTCGGGACTGAGTACTTCTTTTTGCGCTGGTTTAAAACTTTTTATCAAATTGCCACTTTTGTCTTCGATGCGCGTAATGTAATACGGCTTCGTCCAAGTGCCTTGATTCACAAAAGTGCTATACGCACCCACCAACTCGTACAGCGACACATCACTTACGCCCAAGGCCAAAGCAGGCACAGGGTCTAAAGGGCTTTCAATCCCTAAGCGGTGCGCATAATCCACGACGGTTTGCGGCGTGATTTTCTCTATCAATTGTACGGCTATCGTGTTGATAGACTGTGCCATAGCCAAACGCAAGGTTTTGCGTTCGCCCGAATAAACGCCATCGCTGTTTTTAGGTGTCCAGCTTTTGCCCGTACTCCCGTCGGTAATCGTAAACGGCGCATCTACCATTTCGTTGCAAGGATGATAACCCAAATCCAAAGCCGCTGCATACACAAACGGCTTGAACGTAGAACCAGGTTGGCGGCGACCTTGTCGCACGTGGTCGTACTTAAAGGCACGGAAATTTATTCCCCCAACCCACGCCTTAATGTGTCCCGAATGCGGCTCCATAGACATCAGACCCGCGTGCAAAAAGCGTTTGGTATAACGAATAGAATCCATGAAACTCAGCGTAGTATCAATCGCATAACGCTCTGTTTTCCAACTAAATAAACGACGATTCACAGGCATATTCAGCTTTGCCATTACCGAATCTTCGTTGCCGCCATACAGCTCCATGTATTCTTTGTAGGTTTCGGTACGTTTGGCGGCATTTTCTATAAAATTAGGAATTACTTTGCCATTTTCGTCCACCCAAGGAGCTCTTCCTTTCCAATAATCAAAGAATTTGGCTTGTAATTTTTTCATGTGGCGTTCTACGGCAGCTTCCGCATAGCGTTGCATACGCGAATCTATTGTCGTGTAAATTTTCAGGCCATCCGAAAACAAATCGTAATTATTTTCTTTACAAAAAGCGATCAAATCCTTGCGCAACTCAGCACGGAAATATGGCGCAAGGCCATCATTTGCATTTTCAACTTTATAATTGTTGTTATCAATCGGCAAGGCTGAAAGCTGTTCAAATTCTTCTTCCGTGATATAATCGTATTTTTCCATTTGCTCCAACACCGTATTGCGACGCGCTTTGCAGCGTTCTGGATTCAGAATAGGGCTATAAAGTGTCGGGCCTTTGAGCAAACCAACCAAAATAGCCGCCTGAGAGACAGACAATTGGTCGGGTGTTGTACCAAAAAAAGTTTTAGCGGCTACTTTGATTCCGTAAGCATTACTACCAAAATCAACGGTATTGAGATACATCGTCAAAATCTCGCGTTTGGTGTAGGCGCGTTCGAGTTTGATGGCCGTAATCCATTCTTTGCTTTTGGCAATCACGGTCGCGATTTTACTGAAACCCCACTCGGCCAAACGTCCCGAATATTCCTCGCCTCTGGTCTGGAACAAGTTTTTGGCTAACTGTTGGGAAATGGTACTCGAACCGCGTTTTTTGCCAATCAACAAATACGGCACAATCGTAAATGTACCTTTCATATCTATGCCCGAATGCTCATCAAAACGTACGTCTTCGGTGGCGTACAGGGCTTTGATAAGGTTGGGTGAAATTTGCTCAAACTTCACGTCTTCGCGGTTTTCGCGGAAATATTTACCCAAAATCTGATTGTCGGCACTATACACGATGGAGGCACGCTCCAGCGTCGGGTTGGCTAATTTATCAATGCCTGGCATTCCCCCAAAAAATCCCCCCAAATCAACAGAAACGGCATATACATAAAACACGACAAAGGCGACAGTAGCCACAAAGCCAATCCAAAGTATTCGTACCAGTGCGGCGGGTGAGGGTATTGACATAACTCAAAAAAAGATAGACACAAATTTAAAATACAAAGCCTGAGCGCATCACCGCGCCAAACTCTCAACTAGCAAAGGTAGTATTTTTGGGCGTGAAGGCTGCAATATTTTGGTACAATCTTAATCAAATTTAAAATCAAAGCCCTTAGCATCAGTTTTTTATCACTCAAAGCAATAGCCTATTTCGGGGTTTTAGGGCAAAACTACCAGCTTAAGCGGAATACGTTTGAGCGGTTTTTCGCTGTAGGTTTCCACTTCCGCAATTTTCTGTACCACGTCCATGCCTTCGGTTACTTCGCCAAACACCGTATATTTTCCGTCCAGATTCGGGCTGCCGCCCAAAGTGGTGTACGTGCGAATTTGTTCGGGTGTAAGTTGTGTTAAATCTATTTCGGTGCTGTCTTGGCGTTGGCCTTGCACGATATAAAATTCCGTTGGTGCGGACGCATTTTCGGGATTGTCGCCGTGTGCCATCGCCAACGCACCGCGTTTGTGGAAATGGTTGGGTGTAAATTCGGGCGGCACCAAATAGCTGTCGTAACCTGCTCCTCTCCCACCCTGCACCATAAACGCATAAATCACGCGGTAAAAATCTGCGCCATTATCATAAAAACCCTGCTTAATTAGCCTAATAAAATTGGCCCGATGCAGTGGCGTATCATCATAAAGGCGCAGCGTAATATTACCGTAAGAAGTTTGGATTTGCACCTGATTTTCAGGATTTTGTTTACCATATTCGGTCAGAACTTCGCGCACTTTGGCGGGGTCGATGTCGTAGCTCTGCGAGCAACCTGCCAGCACAGCCACGACCATCATCATCAAAAAAAGTTTTTTAGCAAAAGAATACATAACCCAAGGTTGTTTTGGGGTAAAGATAAAAATTCTCTGCACAAAGCCCGCTCCAAGCATTTAATCTTGCATATCCATTGATTTGAGGCCTCCAATTATAAAATTATAGGCACTCAAAATATCGGAAATTTAATTATGCTAACCACCTCTTCACCTTTTTAGTAGCGGCACGCGGTTGGCAAATCACGTTTGGGTGTAATGCTCATTGGGCAAAGGGTCGGTGTAAGCCAATTCGTAATCGCGCCATTGGCTCGGCAAGTTGAAAAACGTAACGCCTTTATACACAATCATGATGTCGCGGTAATAAATGCGGTCGAAAGAAGCCGAAATGTTCAGTGTTTTGCGTTTGAAACTGTCTATCCAAAAGCCATCCCACAAATAATTTTGGGGATTTTTTTGGTTTATCTCGTCGAGATTGATAGCAGAAGAAAGCATATTGAATGATGTTTTAGATTAAGAAAACCGCATAAAATTTTGCCATATTAGTATTATACATTAAACTTTTTGAATGATAAAATAAAAACAAAACAATATTATTATTTTTAAATAAAAAATATAAAATACTCAAATTGAATCTATATTTGTGCCTGATTTGAACACAATAAAACCTAAAACATACATCGTATGCAAAATATTTACAAAAGCATAGTCCTGTTGGCTATACTTTGTTTTTTGGGACATAATTCAGCTATTGCCCAAAACTTTATTACGCAATGGAATTTAGCTACCGCAGGTTCGGGAGCAACGCAACTAAGCATAGGCACGGCCACCAGTGGCACAGTAAATTACACTTGGCAGCAACTCCCGTCGGGGGCTTCGGGTAGTGGCTCATGGAGCGGCACAACACTTACGATTACAGGTTTGCCAGCAAGTACTAACATTCGTTTAGAAATCAGCCCCACCAATTTCCAAAGAATCAATATCAGTAACGGCGCAGACCGCGACCGCCTCACAGACGTAAGTCAATGGGGCGCAGTGGCTTGGACAAGCATGAATAGTGCTTTTTATGGCTGCTCCAATCTACAAATTTCTGCAACAGACGTTCCTAATTTGGCTGGTGTAACAGACATGGGGGGGATGTTTTATAATTGCACGACGCTTAATTCCCCTACCAACATCAATAGTTGGAATACGGGTAGCATTACCAATATGGCTTCGCTGTTTCAGGGGGCGACGGCTTTTAACCAAAATATTGGCGGCTGGAATACGGCCAATGTTGTCAGTACGTATGCCATGTTTACAAATGCAGTAGCTTTTAATCAAGGCATTAGCGCGTGGAATACGGCCAATGTAATTAATATCTCCTATATGTTTTCGGGGGCTACGGCTTTTAATCAAAATATTGGTGGCTGGAATACAGCTAAAGCCGTGAGCATGGAAGCAATGTTTTGGAATGCCGAAAATTTTAATCAAAATATTGGTAGCTGGAATACAGCCAACGTAACCACTATGGGTAATATGTTTTACAATGCCAAAGCGTTTAATGGAAATATTGGCGCGTGGAGCACTACCAAAGTAACCAATATGTCGAATATGTTGAATGGGGCATTGGTTTTTAATCAGAATATTGGTGGCTGGAATACGAGTAATGTAACCACCATGTACGGAATGTTTGCAGGCGCAACCGCTTTTAATGGAAATATTGGCACTTGGGACGTGAGCAAAGTAACTAACATGGGTTATATGTTTTCGGGGGCGGCAGCTTTTAACCAAAACCTTAACGCTTGGAACACCAGTAACGCCATTTTAATGGATGGGATGTTCCGATTTACGACGAGCTTTAACGGAAATATTGCGGCTTGGAATACCACCAACGTAACCAATATGAGCCACATGTTTAACGGGGCAACGGTTTTTAATCAAAATATTGGCGCGTGGAATACAGCCAATGTGACGAATATGGCCAATATGTTTAATACCGCCACGGCTTTCAACCAAAACATTGGGACTTGGAATACGGCTAATGTATTGTCTATGTACGGAATGTTTGCGGCGGCTACGAGTTTTAACCAAAATATTGGCGGCTGGAACACAGGGAGCGTAACCAATATGGGCTATATGTTTCACGGAGCTACGGCCTTTAACCAAAATCTTAACGCTTGGAATACGGCCAATGTAACCGCCATGGACGGCATGTTTAAGAGTGCCACGAGTTTTAACCAAAGTCTTAACGCTTGGAATACGGCCAATGTAAACACTATGGCCGCCATGTTTAATGGGGCTTCGGTTTTTAATCAAAATATTGGAGCATGGAACACGACCAGCGTCACGAACATGAGCAATATGTTTAATGGCGCAACGGTTTTTAATCAAAATATCAGCACTTGGAACACGGCCAACGTAGGTAGTATGTACGCTATGTTTAGTTTGGCCAAAGCCTTTAATCAAAATATCAGTGCTTGGAATACGGCTAATGTGACGAACATGGCTTATATGTTTCAGGGGGCAATTGCTTTCAACCAAAATATTGGTAGTTGGAATACGGGTAGCGTCACGGCCATAGAAGGAATGTTTAATGGAGCTACTGTTTTTAACCAAAATATTGGGGCTTGGAACACGGCCAATGTGCTAAATATGTCCTATATGTTTCAGAGTGCACCAGCCTTCAACCAAAATATTGGCGGTTGGAATACGGCCAAAGTAACCAACATGGCGGCGATGTTTAATGGCGCAACGGCTTTCAATCAAAATATTAGTGCTTGGAATACAGCCAATGTAATATCAATGTATGCGATGTTCATCAGCGCGACGGCCTTTAATCAAAATATTGGTGGCTGGAGTACAGCCAATGTGATTGATATGTCGAGTATGTTTTCAAGTGCGACGGCCTTTAATCAAGACCTTGGGGCTTGGACGCTCAACGCCGCCGTAAACATGAACAGTATGCTCAACAACTGCGGTATGAATTGTAGTAATTATTCGGCTACGCTTACGGGTTGGAGTAATAATGCAGCCACGCCTACGGGCAGAGGTTTGGGAGCAACAGGCCGAAAATATTCAACTGCGGCGGTGGCTTTTCGTACCAATTTGGTAAGCGGCAAAGGCTGGACGATTGCGGGGGATGCTGTTTTTGCGCCTGCACCAGTATTGTTAAGTTCTGGCGTAACACCCCTAACTATTATTCCTTCTTGCGAACCCAATTATTATGTTAGAAACGCCAATGCTACCACCAAATATATGACCCTGAACGCCAATGGCAACAGTTTTTTGCCTGCCTCCATAACCATTAACAATCAAGGAAATTTGATTGGCGGCGGCACTGGCTCGTTTACCAATATACCTACTGGTTATTATCAGCTCTCGGACGGCGGCAATACGCTGCGCATAAGCAAACGCCTCAACACAATCGTTGCGCCAGGTAGCTACACCACCAACGGCGGCGTAATTGTACGCGTGTATTATAGTTCTTCGGAAAACAGTTTGATGACTACTGATACTTGGCCAGACAATGCCACACCGTCGGTTACGTCGGGTTGGTTCAAGCATTCGGGTAGCTCGGCGCAAGACGTAGTCAACGACATGACAACGCTTGGCCTCAACAATGCAGAATTTATCACGCCAACAGCCACAGGGATAGAGTCAGGCATCAAGTATGCTGAATTTAAAGTAAGCAGCTTTAGTACCTTTGGATTTTATAGCTACGCTACTACGATTTTACCTATCAAGCTCATCTCGTTTAAGGCTGATTGCCAGCAAAATAACGTAACGCTTCGTTGGGCTACGGCTTCCGAAACCAGCAACGAATCTTTTGCCATTGAGCGCAGCTTGGACACCAAAAACTGGGAAGTAATCGGTACGTTGAAAGGCTTGGGCAACTCTAACCAAGCGCAGCAATATGCTTTTATGGATAAAAATCCGCTTTCCGAAACGTCCTATTATCGTCTCAAACAAACAGATTTTGATGGAAAATACAGCTATTCGCCAACGGCTACAAGCAATTGCAGCGGTAAAGGAGCAGATGTTTTTGAGGTTTACCCGAACCCTTCGGCCAGCGGAATTTTTTATGTAAACAGCACCACAGCCAATGCACGCATTACGGTAACATATGCGTTGGGTAAAAAGGTACTCGAAATGGCCATTAACAAAGAAGAAAATACCCAACTGGATTTATCGGGCTACAGCAGCGGCATTTATTTGGTAAGGCTTGTTTCTGACAACGGAACGAAAACCAAAAAAGTAAGTATCGGGAAGTAAAATATTGATCTGAAAAAAGCCTCTCATTGAAGTATAATCAATGAGAGGCTTTTTTCGTCAAAAAAATTATTCGTCTTTTTTACTATAAATATAGTCGCTCAAATATTCGAAGTAACCAGTAAGTGCATTCTTTTCGGCGATTGTGGCGCGTTTTACTACCTTTTCAGAATCGTGCCCAACAAGCAAATGAGGAAAGACATTATCCAAAAGTTGACGACCGAAAGCGCGGGAAGCATCGTAGGGAAGTTCACAAGGAAGATTATCAATGGACATCAGTGTAACATGATTTTCATTAGAAAATGCATCTGTCAGACTATGCGTATGAGGTTGGTAATCAAAAAATGGCTCTGTTATTGTTGATGCCTTGAGCGTACATGGCACGAAACCTTCTATGTCGCAAGTAATATCTGCAATTACCTTGATACGAAAATCAGTGGATTTCAGTGCTTCCAAAGAAAACAAGGAAGGCGTACTTGGATGCCAAAATGCCGTAGTAATCAAAATATCCGTTAGAGCGGCAAATCGTTCAAAAGTACTATATACTTGCGCTGGATTTTGGTGAAAATATTGGCTATCCCATGTTTTTCCATCTTTACGAGCATAATAATCAGCCGAACTGATTTGCGTATAAACAGGCTCTGAGAATGTTTGCGTTAAATATTCTTCTGGGCTTACCTGCTTTATATTCATGCCATCTAACACATCTTTAGCTCCTTTTCCGACACGCCCCTTGCCTACCAATGCTATTTTGATAGCAGGCAGCGCAGCCACTTTGGGGTATTCCGTACTAATCATTTCTGCCATCGAATGGCACTGATTGGCGGGTTTAAGATTGAAAAGGCTATAACGCAACCCATAACCACGTATTCCGTTATAAGCTCCAACGATACCTGCGTAGTAGCCAAATGCAACGATTCGTTCGCCACGCTCATTAGTAAGGCACTCATAATCAACAAGCTTTACATTTTTTTTAATAACCGTTTGTAATAATTTACGATTATGTGCTTGTTTTTTGATGGTATGCGAAAAAAACAAATACGTCTTATTTGACAAAAGTTTATCTACGGGAACTTCTTTAATTCCTAAGAGTAAATCACAGTCACTCATATCATCTCCTACCTCAATTCCCAATTGGGTATAGGCATCGTCAGGAACACAACGTATCGAACTGGATTCTACTTTTACTTGCAAAAAAGGATACTGAGCTTGCAGTTCGAGGCACTGCTCTGGCAGTAATGCCACCCTTTTGTCTGGTGGGTTTTTGTATTCTCGAATTAAGCCTAACTTTAAGTAATTCATGGTTGCTTTGATGTGTAGATAATAAAATTATGGGAGCAAAGGTAGCAAAAAAAGCCGAAGCTGTTTGAGCTATTATTCTTCGTACATCATCAGGCCACAACCCAAAAGTACGTGCTTTTACTTTCGTTACCTTATATCAAAATGTCAAGTTGGTTCCTTCAAACTATTTGGTCAATCGGTTGCTATCATTTCAATTTAATCCTAAAGAAAATTAAAGATACGTGCCTCGTGTTGTAATGACCAAAAGCCGTTACCTGAAATCAGGATAACGGCTTTCTCATTTAAATAAACACAAATATATTTTACTTTACAATTATATCGGAAGCATACGCAGCCATGGCAGTATCTGTTAGATTTACAGCTACGCCATTCTTCCAATATTTAGCCATATATTTATTAGGCGCAAATCGCTGACAACCCGAAAAATACACATCTGAACCTACCACTGCCAAGCCCGATAAACTCGTAGAAGCAGACTTCGTAAAACTAATGTCAGTTTCTACGCCATTTTTCCAATAAGTGGCGGCACCATCTTTTGTCCCCAATATGTGTACATCATTGCCAGACAAAACTATCCTAGTGGCATACGAATCGTATTGAATATCACTACTTTTGAGTAGTGCAATACCTACGCCATTCTTCCAATATTTGGCTATATCGCGTTGCGTAGTATTATCACGTTCGTAACCTATGGCATAAACATTCGTACCCGAAATAGCCATGCCCATAAGTACAGCATAGTTTGTACCATCGTTGAGGCGTGTGGCTACGCCATTTTTCCAATAAGTAGCAAATTTACCATATCTTCCGCAAGCATATACATCTGTTCCAGAAGAAGTTAAGCACCATACTTCAGAATTATAAGCATCATCTACTAAGGTAATTGGTGTGCCATTTTTCCAGAGCCTTGCCCTTGCACCAAGGCCTATCTCTTCGCGTCCGCCTACATAAACATCCGAACCCACTACCGCAATACCAGTAAGCACCGCCTCTTGGGCTTCTGTAGAAACAAAAACAGGTGTACCATTTTTCCAGTAAGTTGCCCGCTTATTACCTGATGTTGAGTTTAATGGCCAATAATAACCCGCTGCATATACATCATTACCCGAAACGAGCAAGGCATTGGCGGAGGCATCATCAGAGTTATGCTCGTCGGCACTTGTCCAATTTTCCACGACGCCATTTTTCCAGTATTTGACTGTAAATGCGCCATTATTCTTACGAGATTGCATACCAATCACATGTACATCAGGGTTGGGTTTGACGTCATCGTCTTTTTTGCAAGAAGTTGCGCCCAAGGCAATGATAGCTGCCACTACTAATATTGATAGAAAAGACTTTTTCATGATTTTTAGTTTTAGAAATAATGAGCGTTTTATTTAACACAAAGGCTTGTTATTTGTGTGTCGTACTGGCCATCGGAAAGCGTAGTAACCACACCATTTTTCCAAAGTTTGGCTATATTTTTTTCATAACCGCCCACGTACACATCGCCATTATGCACACATATGGAGGTTGCTTGGGCATAGTTTGTGCCATCGGTTAGGTTTACAGCTACACCATTTTTCCAATATTTGGCAGCATATTTATCATTATTTCCCTCATAACCAGCCACATAAACATCATTGCCGTCCAAAAATATTGAATTGGCACTGGCTTCCTTGTTGCCGTCTGTTAAGCTACTGGCTACGCCATTTTTCCAAAGGGTCGCAATCTTGTTATCCCCAATCGACTTATAACCAACGGCATACACATTACCACCAAAAACTAACATTGAATAAACGGTTGCATCGCTGCTACCATCAGAAAGTGAAGTAGCCACGCCGTTTTTCCAAATTTTCGCGACGAGTTTATTGGCACTATTGTATTCATAGCCGCCCACATACACATCACTTCCCGACACAAACACCGTGTACAAGTTAGCTGCATTTGTACCAGATGTGATGTTTTTGGCTACGCCATTTTTCCACAATTTAGCCACGTACGCCGAGCCATTATTCTCTGAACCAGCCACATACACATCACTACCCGACACAAATACTTGTTCGCCATATCCACGCTTAGAAGTATCCGAAAGCGTAGTAGCTACGCCATTTTTCCAAAGCTTAGCTACATATTTAACGCTCACGCCTTCAACAACTTTCTTCTCATAGCCTGTTACATAAATATCGTTATTGGCAACCGCAATAGAATTAGCCACATACCCCGTAGATCGGCCACCAGTACTACTGGAACTATTAGCAATATTGGTAGCCACGCCGTTTTTCCATAATTTGGCCACATACGCCGAGAGGTTATCATTGTACTCATAACCTGCAACATAAACCACTGGGTCTGCCTTCGTTTCGTCGTCATCATCTTTGCAAGACGTTGCACCCAAGGCTAGGGCTACCGCAACTACGATTATTTTAAAAGAATACTTTTTCATGATTTTAATTTGAGAATAGTTGATACACTTCATTATTTCACGGCAATGCCTGTAACAACACAGTTTGATTTAGGATTAGGAAGAACAGTAGCCGCACCGTTTTTCCAGCATTTGGCTACATAACGAACGCCATCCCATTCGTAACCTCCGACATAGACATTCCCTCCGTACACACAAATACAAGTAGCCAAAGTCTTTGTTGTGCCGTCACCCAAATTTACGGCCACGCCATTTTTCCAATACTTAGCCACCGATTTAGTCCCAATGTCCTCCCAACCAGACACGTAAACGTCTTTTCCAGCTACCGCTAAGCCCGACACGCTGGCTTCGTTTTGGCCATTGGTCAGATTGGTTGCTACACCATTTTTCCAAAGTGTGGCCACGCCCTTACTTCCATTTGATACTCTTCCTGCGATATATACATCACTACCAGAGACCACTACACCAATCGCGGCCGCGTCGTTTTGACCGTCAGTTAGATTCGTCGCCACACCATTTTTCCAATATTTAGCTACGGATTTAGAACCTCTATACTCATAACCAACCGCATGAACATCTTTGCCAGAGGAATAAATGGAATAAGCTTGCGAGTTTGTGGTACTGTCAGCTAAATCGTGCCCCACACCATTTTTCCAATAGTGAGCAACATTGTATCCGCCCTTGCTCACAAGGCCTGATACATACACATCGTTGCCTGACACAAATACGTTTGAAGCACTGGAATAATTCTTATTATCCAATGCCAACGGCATTACCACGCCATTTTTCCAAAGCGTGGCCGCGAATTTGTCAACATTGCGCATCTCTCCTGCCACGTACAGGTCTTTACCAGAAGCAAATATTTTATTGAGAAAAGGACTTTTCGTTGTATCTCCATACACGGAATCAACACCATTTTTCCAAATTTTTCCAGCAAATACCCCCATTGATTTGAGTTGATAACCAACCATATACACATCTGGATTTGGATTGATGTATTCAGTTTCATCATCATCGTCTTTGCAAGACGTAGCACCCAATGCTAGCAGCAAAACAGCCACCAGCATTGGGAATAAAGATTTTTTCATAATTTTTGATTAAAAAATTGATTTAGAAGCTTTTATTTCACGACCAAACTACGAACTACTGCATTGTTTTGGCCATCAGAAAGCGCAGTAGCTACGCCGTTTTTCCAAATCTTCGCCACGTTTTTAGAGCCATTCGACTCGAAACCAGCCACATATACATTGCCTTCATGTACATAGAGTGTATTGGCTCCAGCATTATTCGTACCATTGGTCAGGCTAACGGCCACGCCATTTTTCCAATATTTAGCCACTGTTTTAGAACCATTCGACTCATAACCAGCCACGTACACATCGCTACCAACAAGTACAATGTCTCTTGCTTGGGCATCATTATAGCCGTCGGTGAGGCCCGTATAAAGACCATTTTTCCAAAGAACAGCCACCGTTTTTTCGCTATTAAATTCATAACCTACGGCATATACATCGCTACCCGAAATCAAAATCTTGACTGCAATGGCATCATTACTGCCGCCAGACATGGCCCAAGCCACACCGTTTTTCCAAAGTTTCGCCACTTTTTTGCCATTAGTCTTTTCTTCATAACCAGCAAGATATACATCACTTCCCGACACGAACACCGAATTAAAATGCGCATTTGTTGAGCCATCCGTTATGTTCTTTGCTACGCCATTTTTCCAATATTTGGCCACGTAATGCGCACCATTAAACTGAGAACCAGCAACATACACATCACCATCCGACACAAATACTTGTTGTGCAAAAGCCCAATTGGAACTATCCGAAAGATTCTTCGCCACGCCATTTTTCCAAAGTCTGGCCACATACTCAATACCAACGTTTCCATCCGAAACCGTCTCATAGCCACAGACATAAGTATCATTTCCTGAAAGAAAAATAGAATTAGTTTGCTGATTGTTAGTGCCGTTGGACAAATTCGTAGCCCTACCATTTGTCCACAATTTGGCGACATCTTTCGTCCCATTGGACTCGTAACCCACCGCATAAACAACTGACCCTATACTTGTTTCCTCATCGTCTTTAGAACAAGACGTTGCGCCAAACGCCAACAACACGGCGGCGGCTAATATTTTAATAAAGTGCTTTTTCATGATTTGTAAATAACTAAAGCGTAAATAAGTGCGTAATTCATTCACCAACAGGCCATAGTAAGACAGAAACCGCTACTTAAAAAGTAACGGCTTCACTTCCATACTCATCTAAATAAATTAAGTGTTGGTTAGTAAATTGTATGATAGAAGGTAATCCGTATTAAAGATTTCCAGACTCGTCTGCCGATAGCTCCTTGCCTGTTTTGATTTCTTTGTACAAAATGTTGTTGTCTTTTACGCCCACAAACTCATAACCTTTGGCCTTTTCCATTTCTTTTATTTTGGCTTCGGCGGCTTCTACTTTTGGTTTTAAATCTTTGTAACGTGGGTCGAGGGTGGCAGGCCCCATGTCGCAAACTCTTGCACCTGGACGGCCATAACCTTCCTTGCCGCCTGTGTAAAAGTAACGGGCAGCTTCAAAATCTTTGCGAGCAAACCACAAAGCACTTGGGCCAGACAAATAGCCTTTCGGGTCTTTTTGGAATTTTGGATAATACGTTTCGTTGATAGATTTCAAGCGGCCTTCCACGTTGCTAATACAAGCGTCGGGCTGAATAGCTGTGCCGTCAAAGCTGCTGCTTTGTGCCTGAGACGAAGCCTTATCTTTCGCCTTTTTCAACATACCACCCAATTGGGCAAACGACGGAACAGAGATAAAAAATGAAACAATCAAAACTACTAATACTCTCATGACTGAATGATTTAAGTTGGTAAAAATTGTGCGGTGAAACCTTTGTCTGATTTCGAAGCAAATGTATTCTACCAACCCCCAAACTGTATCAAAAGCAGCGTTACAAAGTATGTACAAGCTTGATTTTATTCATTAAATCATACGAAAAATAACTAAATCAACAACTTTTAAATTAAATTGATATAATCTGGTAAGTCTTGTTCTGTGTCCAAACCGAGCTTTTTCTTGATACGATAGCGCGAAACGCGCACGCTATTCACGTCTATATGCAACAAACTGGCGATCTCCTTGGGGCTAAATTTCATCTTGATATACGCGCAATGCCGCAACTCGTGGTCTGTGAGACTACTCACCGAAAGCCGCTCAAAAAAGTTGGGATGTACACCCTCAAAGTGTACTTTAATTTTTTCCCAGTCGTCATCAAAATTCATGTTGCGGCGAATCGTTTGGCTAATCTTGTGCAATTGTTTTTGGTTGCTTTCGTCGGTGCTGGGCAGCTCTCGGATTTGTTGGCGCAGCGAGTCGAGCAACTCATTTTTTTGTTGAATAAACATAGTCGCCGTCGTGAGTTCGCGCTGTTTGGCTTCCATCTCGGCTTGCAAGGCTTGCGTTTTTTGTTCGGCCAATTGCGTTTGGGCTTGCAAGGCGGCTTGCTCCAATCGCATGTTTTTTTCTTGTTGCTCAAAAGTTTGTTGCGCTTGTTGGCGCAACTGTTTTTGCAAACGAAAAGCCCTTCTATAACCCCAGAAAAGCCCCAAAGCCAACACTCCCGCCAACGACGAAATCCCGATAATCCAGTTACGCGCACGCACGCGGTCTTGGAGCATTTCGATTTGTTGTTCTTTCTTCTCGGTTTCATATTCTACTTTGGTTTGGGAAATGGCTTCGGCTTTTTCGCGGCTAAAAACCGAATCTTTCAGGGCGATGTATTGCTCCAATGCCTGCACATTGGCGGCGGCGTTGCCTGTCTGTTTGTACAAATCGCTTAGGCCTTTGTAGAGTTGCATTTTCTGGTACGGATTATCCACCAAACGCGTGTCTTTGAGTGCTTCCAGCAACACGGCTTCGGCCTGCGCATTCTTTTTCATTTCAGTATAAATGTAGCTCAACCCCACCGAATACAAGATAAACGAACCTACATTTTCGCCTTTTTGAGCCGTGCGCAAAGCACTTTGTACGAGGGCAAGGGCTTGATCATATTTTTTTTGGGCTACATAAATCCCCGCCAAATTGAACTGTGGCGTAGTAAGCAAATTTTCGTTTTGGCCTTTTTGGGCATAAGTAATGGCTTGCAACAAATAATACTCGGCGGAATCGTTGCGGTTTTCTTGGCTCATAAAAAGCGTACCCATGTCGTTGCACAAATCCGAAATCTTATCGTTGGCTGCCGCCGTTCGGTAATACGCCAAAGCCTTCCGAATGTGGGCAATGCCTTCTTTGGGGTCGCCTGTGTAGTAGGCTGCTTTTCCCAACGAGGCGTAAACACTGGCCACGCTGGCCGTCATGCCTTCGGCTTCGTACAGGCGCAAGGCTTTGAATTGATAGTCAAAATAATTTTTCCAATCATTCAAATAAAAATAGCTCACCGCTACGGCATTGTACATTTCGGCTTGTAGGGCGGGTTCGGGTGTCTGATTGACCAATACCAATATTTGTTGGGCGTAATCTTGGGCTTTTTTGTAGCGTTGGTAGGTAATCATGTTCTGAAATAGCAGATGCAGCGCAAAATACTGATGCCGAACCGAGGCCGTATGTTTGGCCAGTTCGGAGGCTTGCGCGGCCATGAACGTAACCGTTTCTTTTTCTGCCTTAGCGTCGAGTTCGTTAGGGAAACGTTGCGCGATGGCGTTCAGATAAGCTATTTTGGCCGTATCGGTGGGGAGTTTGTCCAATTGTACTTGGATTTGGGAAGGCGTAGGCCTTGCAGCATTTTGGGCATGGGTAAAAGAAACCAAAACCAACAGCCAGAAAGCTGTGAGTCCATAGCTGAAAAATCGTGTCATATTGTCCTATCAGAATAATAAAGAGAGCTAAAAAATTTGCGGGTTGATAGTGCAAATGTAGGAGGTTTTGAGCGTTCCCAAAATCTATTTTTTATCCATAAAAAACGGCTGTACTTGCGTACAACCGTCTTCTTTTTATTCTCAGCTAATATTTTAGCTGGCCGTAAAAGTGGCCACTTTTTTCATAAACTGTTCAAATTCTGCGGGTTTGAGATAGTTTTTAAGTTTAGCAATCTCATCATCAGTCAGAATGTCCATGTTGAGGCGGAAGCATTGCAGCACATATTCTTGACGCACTTTGTCGGCGCGTGGGTTTGTATTCAGGGCATTGACCAGCGCATCGTAAGCGGCTTGTTTGTCGCCTTCGGCATTAAGCGCGGCGCAAACATCCAAAATCACTTGTTCATCAAATGGCGTAGATTCTAAAGCCTTCGCAAACAACGTTTTGGCTTGCGGCTGTTTGAGTTTGTAAGCGGCCATCGCCTCAAAATACGGATTCCATTGCGCGTGCCAAATGTTGCGCGGCTCGTTGGCAATGGCATTTCGCAAAATATTGCCGTCTGTTTGGGCTACTTGTCTGTATTTCAAATCCCTGAAATGGTATTCGTTGCGTGTTTTTTGGTCGGCATTGGAGGCGTTTAGCTCGGCGGTACGCAACACGTCGGCGAGGGCTTCGGGTTGGTTTTCTTTTGCATAAAAATCTGCTAACTCACACGCCGCCATTACTTTATAATTCACGTCCGTAAAGCTGGCCAAGACTTTGGCGCGTAGCTGCTCGGACATTTGCGCTTTGCGGTAATGCAAGGCCAACAGTCGCGAACTTTCGGCCATGCCTGCAAGCTCGGTTTCGGAAGTTTTCGTCAAAATATTGTTCATGATTTTGGCTACTTCATTGCTCGTGTCGGCGGCGGCTATTTTCTGCCAATAACTCAACGACCTTTCCAACTCGCCATTTTCAGCCAAAGCCATCGCATAATTTATCACGCTGTTGGCATCGGTGGAATTAAGCAAACGGAAATACGCTTTCACCACCAACGGCCACGCTTGCTGCTGCGAAAGCCATTGCGCGTGCATTTCCGTGTAAGAAGTCGCATCTTCGTTGTACGACAAATCCAGTTGCGCCAACAAGTCATAACCTTTCAGGTGCTGACCCGCATAATAGTAGTTAATGGCTTGCGCAAATTTGAGTTTGGACGAATAATCCGCATTCGCGTTTTTCACGCGCAACGACTGCAACACAGGCGCGGCGGCAGTGTCGGCACGCTGCACGGCATTGATGGCCACATTAAACAAATACCCAAACGTCACCGCGTCCAGTGTCGTATCTGGCAAATGTGTTTTTGCATCAAAAGCCTTTGCATCAGGTTTTTGCGCCAAATTGAGCAAAGCCAATCGGTTGGTTTGGTAAGGGGTATAATTGAAATATTCGGGCAGATACGGGATAGAATCCAGCGTTTTGGCCAAATCCCGACGCGCCAAAAAGCCCAACAAATTGGTTTGCGGTACGGGTTTAAATTGCTTGTCCGCGAAGCCATATTCTTCGGCCTTCCCGAAATAATGTGCTGCCGAATCTGCAAACTTAGTTTCCATGTACGCCAACGCCAAGTTGTTGTACAACACGCCACTTTCGGGGAACTCGCGCAAGCCTTCGCGCAGCGTAAACATGGCTTCAATTACTTGTTTGGTGTTGAGGTAATAATTACTCAAACCCACAAAAGTCTGTTCGGTTGGTTTTTTGCGTAAAGCCTGTTTGTAATACGCTGCCGCCCGAATCGGGTCTTCTTGTTTTTGGTAAATGCTGGCAATGGCGTAGTTGGAATGGTGATTTTGGTATTCGTTGGCGAGGGCTTCTTCATAAAATTTTTGTGCCAAAGGCATATCCCCAAACGCGTAATAAGTATCGCCCAAACCATTGTAATAAGCGGCTTTGGATTGATAATATTGAAAACGGCTGGCTGCCACCACAAACACAAACACACCAGTCAGGCCGAGCAATTGCACGCCCAACACAGGCATATAACGCGGTTCGTACATGACGCGGTGCGCTTTGGCGGCGCGGTTCATAATGTCGGAATAATTCACAAAAACATAAATGAAAAAAGCCGTTCCGAACGACAAATGCGAATACAACACCGCATCTTCAAACACTTCTACCAACGGGTCGTTGGCCGATGTGAAGGCATAGGCAATCGTAGCGAAAGCCACCACCGCCAAGCCCACAAAAAACACCGCACCCGTTGGGGCAAAACGCATAATGCTTTTGTATAAAACTTCTTTTTTCTGGAAATGCCAAAGCCCCACCACTGCCGAGACAATCAGCAACCAGAACATATTGAAATACACCATGTCCATACTCCAAACCATGCGGTTACGCAAGTGCAGCAACAGCAAATTACCCAAATACAACACCATCAGGATACTGAAATTGAGCATATTATTGCTTTTGCCTTGCGCCTTAGAGTCGGTCATGAGTACATAAAAAACCGCTGGAATATCAAAAGCCACCAACGCCACAAATAGCAAGGCCAACACCAATGGCACAGCCAAACCATAGTTGGCCAAATACAATTCGGGGTTGGGAACGGTTGCCCCGTACAGTACCACCGCCGACAACGCCACCGCCAACAGCGCAAACACTACTACACGTTTGTACAAATTAGTGTGGGGCGCAAAGGCATGAAAGTAGTAACTCAATCCTCCGAAAAGCACCAACACCACACCCAACGGAATTTGGTTGTCGAGGCCAAAAATACCCAAAATATCAAGGCGCAAATACGCAAAAAACGCAATGATGGCCGTAATGCCCACGTAGTACCAAAGTCGCGTAAAGTCCGAAATCGCACTGACAATCAGCACCACACCCGCCAACAACAAAGCCAAATACACACGCGCCGCCAACGGACTGACTTGCAAAGCTCCCGCCGCAAAACGCTGTGTTACATAATAACTGTCCGTTTCGACTACCTGCGTGAACAAACTACGCGGAAACGCATCCAGAGGCACGCGCATGGTTGCCGTCGCCGTTTCGAGTTGTAGCGGAATGGCCGTCGGCGTACCCACATAATAACCGTACAAATAATAGCCCATCACGGCCACAAACAGCACTAACAAACTTACAAAGAGGCGGCGTTGTGGCTGTGGCCACGCCTGCCAGAAAAACAGTTGTTGCATTATGGTTGAATAAGAAATTTTCTATAAAAAGGAGCATTCGGGCTACAAAGAAAAGCCTATCGGCGCAATGTTTCAACTACACGCGCAAAAACCTACGTCCTTAAGCTCTTACGCTGTCATTAATCGGGCTAAATCTTTGGGCGGAAAGAATAAATCTTTTCGCGGAAGCAATAAATCTTTTGACGGGAAGAATAAATCTTTTAGCGGGAACAATAAATCTTTTAGCGGAAGCAATAAATCCTTTGACGGGAAGAATAAATCCTTTAGCGGAAGCAATAAATTCTTTGGCGGGAAGGATAAATCTTTTGATGGGAAGAATAAATCCTTTAGCGGGAAGAATAAATCTTTTCGCGGAAGCAATAAATCCTTTGGCGGGAAGAATAAATCTTTTCGCGGAAGCAATAAATCTTTGGGCGGAAAGAATAAATCTTTTCGCGGAAGCAATGGCAAGAATAATATGTGGTTTGTGAGGACACAAACCACGGAGGAAAAAAAGCCCTCCCAGTAGGAAAGGTTGGGTGGGGTATCCCACAAACAAAAACCTACACCACTTTTGGAAAACCTATTCATTCGGCACTATATTTACATTTCACTCATCTCTACCCAAAAACCATCGCATTATTTATGGCCGAACCGAAAGAAGTCCGCAAACAAGACATACCACAACCCAAAGAAATCTCTCACAAAGAGTTTGTTCGTCATTTTCAATCTTGTACCGAAAAGAAATTCGGGCGATTTTGTTTTATCACAGGTGCAGGTACGTCTTTCACCTCCAAAATTCCTACGGGAGCAACATTGGCCAAACGCTGGCTAACAGAAATTTATGACGAGAATTGGAAAAAGCAAAAAGGAATCACCGACGACAACGCACCCACTCATTACAGTGCCATTTACGAAAAAAGATTTGAGATAGACCCCAAAGAAGGCGCAGCGACCCTCGAAGAACTCATGGCCGACAAAGAACCCAGCGTAGGGTATTCTATTTTGGCGCAAATACTCTCCAAAACGCCACACCGTTTGGTCATTACAACGAATTTCGATAGCCTCATAGAAGACGCGCTATTCATTTATACCGATGCCAAACCTTTGGTATTGGGGCATTATGCCTTAGCCAATTACGTGAATATCTTTTCCAAACGCCCCATCATCGCCAAAATACACCAAGACCTTCTGTTTGACCCCAAAAACAACCCAGAGGATACAAGCCAACTCGACGAAAACTGGGAGCATAGTCTTACCAAAGTGCTGGAAAACTACACGCCTATCGTAATAGGCTACGGTGGCAACGATGGTAGCCTCATGGATTTTCTGAGAAATCAAAAACAACCCAAAGGAATGTTTTGGCTGTATAGAGAAGCTGACGGCAAGCCGCGACAAGAAATTTTGGACTTGGTGGCAAGCTACAGCGGAAGTATTGTGCCGATTAATGGTTTTGATGAAATAATGTTTGCACTCAACGAAACACTTGGTTTCCCTCTGCTCAATAATGTCATTGAGGAAAAAGCCGAAAAACGCGCCAACGCTTACAAAAAGCAAGTAGATGAACTTCGTAAGAATGCGGATACCGAAACCAAAGAAGCCATCATCACGGCGGCCAAACAACAGCCCGAAGATTGGTGGTCTTGGCAACTACAAATCAATGAGGAGAAAGACCCCGACAAGCAAAATGAAATGTATTTGGAAGGAATAAATCTATTTCCTAATAGTACTGGACTAATCAACAACTATGCTGTTTTCCTTTACATTACTTATCAAGACTACGATAACGCAAAGGAATATTATCTTAAAGCCTTAGCACAAGAACCTAACAACGCTAGTTTTTATAGTAACTATGCTATTTTCCTTAATACTATTCATCAAGACTACGATAAAGCAGAGAATCTTTATAATAAAGCTTTAATACAAAAACCTAATGATGCTGGTTTTCTAAATAACTATGCACTTTTTCTTTTAGATATTCGCAAAGATTACGATAAAGCAGATGAGTATTTCCTAAAAGGAATAATTATAGACCCTGATGACGCAAACATTTTTGGTAATTATGCCAAAAACAAAATAGTACAAGGCTTATACCCCGAAGCCCAAGAGCTTATCTATAAGGCTTTTGAGTTAAATAATAATGAAGAAAATAGTATCTTATTAGAACTTTGGTTTTATCGCTATGCTATTTTCTGGGAGCAGGATTTGGCGCAAGCCGCCCAAGCCATACAGCAGTTATTAGACAAAGGGATTCGTTTGCCTTATTTTAATTTGGAGGTAGTTTGCCAAAGGGCGCAGGAACTCAAGCACCCCGATATGGCACAGGTCTTGGCCTTTCAGCAAGCCATCAACACCCCGCCACCAATCAAGTAAACCCCACCCAACCCTCCGAACAACATTATCTTATCTATTCTAATCTCCCCGTTTCATTTATTTTACTCCGCCCCCGCCACCGTTTTAAGTGTGTATTGGTCTTGCCCTTCTTCGTACGGGTGAATTTGCAAAATGCCATTGATAACCAACAACACCAATGTCCGTGAAGCAACTTTGGATTTGATGCCCGCCAATGCCGCGAAAGTTTCCAGTGTGATGTAAGGGTGTTTGTCCAGATACTCCAATAAAAGTTTTTCTTTTTCCCCGAACAAAAAACGAATGCTTCGGCCTTGTGCCCTGATTTTCAGGATTTCGCGCACTTCGCGGCTGGCCTGAATGCTGCGGTCGGCCACGCGCACATACACTTTCCCTAACTTTTGTTCAAAATCATAAAGTACCGAATATGGCTTTTGCGTGCCTTCTTTTATTTCCAAAGCCAATACCGAAACCTCATCAGAAATCGGCACACGGTACAAACGGTAGTCTGGAATAGGATAACAATATTTTTGGATAGCATTTTCAATGGTATATTCTTCTTCGTCGGGATTGGCAAAACCATAAATCGTTTTGTTGTCTTCCACGCCGAGCAGCAACAAGCCGCCGCCTTCTGTATTTGCAAAAGCCACAATCTCTTTCATGATTTTGTCGGGGTGAGCCGCTTTGCGCTTAAACTCAACGTGTTGGTTTTCGCCTGCGGCCACAATGCGTTTGAGGTCTTTGAAGTTCATGGGCTTTTTTTAAAAGAAATTTATTGTTTTTATCTATTAAAACCACAAACAGGCCGCTTTAGTTTAATAACCAAAACGGACATTTTGGCATTTTTATTTGAAGCAAAAACGGCAAAAGCGGACATTTTGTCTTGAAATTATTTAATAAAAAATACTTTTGTGGCTAAAAGCCTGATAATGAAATAGTGTGTAAATTTCTGCATCAATTTTGTAAAAACACTTTCAACTAACATCTTACAAAACGATGAACTTTAATAACTATACCATCAAATCGCAGGAAGCCATCCAAAAGGCAACCGAAATTGCGGCCTCAGCAGGTCAGCAAGCGATAGAAACAGGCCATTTGCTGCAAGCTATTCTTGTTTCGGACGAAAACATGATAGCTTTCTTACTCAAAAAACTCAACATTAACCGCAACCTATTAGAAACCAAACTCGGCGAGGCGTTACAATCGTACGCACGCACCGACGGAAGTCCGTATTTGGCCAACGATGCCGCCGCCGCTTTGCAAAAAGCAACTTCTTTTCTGAAAGAATTTGGCGATGAGTATGTAGCCATCGAACATATTTTGTTGGGCTTGTTGGCGGGTAAAGACCGCATTGCGCAGGCCATGAAAGACGCAGGTTTTGCGGAAAAAGAATTGAAATTGGCCATCAAAGAATTGCGCGGCAATGCTCGCGTAACCGACCAACACGCCGAAGGCAAATACAAATCCTTAGAGCGTTATTCCAAAAACCTGAACGAGTTGGCCAAAGCGGGTAAAATAGACCCCGTAATTGGGCGCGACGAAGAAATACGCCGCGTGTTGCAGATTTTGAGCCGCCGTACTAAAAACAATCCTATTTTGCTTGGAGAGCCTGGTGTTGGTAAAACGGCTATCGTGGAAGGTTTGGCGCAACGTATCGTAAGCGGAGACGTTCCCGAAAACCTTAAAACCAAAACATTAGTATCTTTGGACATGGGGCTTTTGGTGGCTGGAGCTAAATACAAAGGCGAGTTTGAAGAACGTTTAAAGACTGTAATAAAGGAAGTTACGGACTCTGACGGCGAAATAATTTTGTTCATAGACGAAATACATACGCTCATTGGTGCGGGCGGTGGTGGCGAAAGTGCCATGGACGCGGCCAATTTGCTCAAACCAGCCTTAGCGCGTGGCGAACTGCATACGATTGGGGCTACTACCTTGAAAGAGTACCAAAAGTATGTAGAAAAAGATAAGGCTTTGGAACGTCGTTTTCAGGCCGTTATGGTGGACGAACCCTCTGTTCCTGATGCCATTTCGATTTTGAGAGGGATAAAAGAAAAATATGAGTTGCATCACGGCGTGCGCATCAAAGACGATGCGGTAATCGCAGCCGTTGAGCTTTCGCACCGCTATATTTCGGATAGATTTTTGCCCGACAAAGCCATTGACCTCATGGACGAGGCCGCCTCTAAATTGCGTATCGAAATAGATTCGATGCCCGAAGAGTTGGACGAAGTGCAACGCAAAATAATGCAACTCGAAATTGAACGTGAGGCCATCAGGCGCGAAAACGACACGGAAAAAGAACAAACGCTTTCCAAAGAAATAGCCGAGCTTACGGAAGTTCGCAACGATTTGAAAGCCAAATGGCAAAACGAGAAAAACGTAATTGAGGCCATTCAGCGCGAAAAAGAAAACATTGAAAAACTCAAGTTGGAAGCCGACCAAGCCGAAAGACAAGGCGACTACGGCAAAGTGGCTGAGTTGCGCTATGGTTCGATTCGCGATGCCGAGCAACGTTTGGAAGTGCTAAACAAGCAAGTACAAGAAAAGCAAGGCGAAAACGCCATGCTCAAAGAAGTGGTTACCGCCGAAGACATTGCGGAAGTAGTGGCCAAATGGACTGGTATTCCCGTAAACAAAATGTTGCAAAGCGACCGCGACAAACTTTTGAATTTGGAAGCGGAATTGGGCAAACGCGTAGCGGGGCAAGATACTGCAATTGAGGCAATTGCCGACGCGGTACGCCGCAGCCGTGCGGGTTTGCAAGACCCAAAACGTCCGATTGGTTCGTTCATTTTCTTGGGCACGACGGGCGTAGGTAAAACCGAGTTGGCGAAGGCACTGGCCGAATATTTGTTCAATGACGATAACGCGCTGGTGCGTATCGACATGAGCGAGTTCCAAGAACGCCACGCCGTGAGCCGCCTCATTGGTGCGCCTCCCGGATATGTGGGTTACGACGAAGGCGGACAATTGACCGAAGCCGTGCGCCGCAAACCGTACAGTGTGGTGTTGCTCGACGAGATAGAAAAAGCGCACCCCGACGTATTCAACATTTTGTTGCAGGTGCTCGACGACGGTCGCCTCACCGACAACAAAGGCCGTGTAGCCAATTTCAAAAACACGATTATCATTATGACCTCCAACATTGGGGCGCATTTGATACAAGAAAACTTCTCGCACCTGACCGAAACCAACGAAGAAGACGTGGTTTTTGAGACACGCGAACAGGTTTTTGAACTTTTGAAAAAGACGATACGTCCAGAGTTTTTGAACCGTATTGATGAAATCGTGATGTTCAAACCGCTTTCGCGCAAGGAAATGCGCAAGATTGTGCAAATCCAGTTCAAACAAATTCAGCAGCGTTTGGCCGAAAGTGGCATTCGTTTGGAGTCAGAACCTGAAGTGTTGGATTATTTGGCGGAAGTGGGCTACGACCCACAATTTGGCGCAAGGCCGCTCAAACGTGTGTTGCAACGCCGTATCCTGAACGAACTTTCCAAAGAGATTTTGTCGGGACGTGTGAATAAAGATTCGGTGGTGGGCATCGTGCTCGACGACGACAAGAATATTCAGTTCGTGAATTTAGACAAAGTAGAGTTGTAATGAATAAGTAGAATGATGAAAAAGACAGGCCGCTGTATTTCTTATGGCGGCTTGTTGTTTTTTTAGGGTTTCTGCTTTTAACTGAAGTTAGCTAAAATTCTTTCCCTATCTTCTGAGTCCTTCTCATTTTTATGATATAATTCCACGAATACTATTTTGTCTTCAGCTTCAAAATGCGCATAAATCAAACGTAATCCAGAATTTACCCCTTTGCCTTTCAATGCTTTACAAGCTATTTTCTTGACCTTGATTACACACGTTTCCAGACCCAAGCCATCTATTTGAAAGCTATGAGGAGGGTGTGCGTCAGGTCGCAGTTGCAAAATACGTTTAAGTATTTCCAAGTCTTCCTGAAGCGTTCTATACTTTTTTAATAAACTTTTCAGGTCTTTATCAAATTCGGAGAGAGACTCAAAATTCATAGAAATTTATTCTTCGTTTTCGTCATACACTCTCACCGAATAGGGCTGCTCTCTATAAAAAGCCAATTCATAATCAATTTCTTTGCCTTCATCTGTGGCTTGCCAAGGCAAATCGCCATGCGAATACTCGCTAATCGCTTTCGCCGACCAGTCTGCCATTTGCTTAAGTACATAGTCCATAACGGCTGTTTCACTCGCTTTGAGTTGAAGCAAATCTGCTTTCTCCAATGGAATATACCGTGTTTGAGTATAACCGTGATAGTGCGTTTTAATACGTTGTATTTGCTGGCTTTCTAACATTTCATTGATTACCTTATCCAAACTATAAGGTACAGGCCCAAATGGTAGTTTGCGATATTTACTTCCAGTCAAATGTTCTTCGTATAATTCGTAATAGTTAAAATCAGAAAAATACAGCAATTTATATAATACCGTTTCTCCTACATTCGGTTTCCCTGCACAATACTCCAATACATACAACAATACATTTTTGAGCTTTTGTATTTGCAGCTCAGGCACAGAAATACGAATTGCCTCCTGCGCTGTTGCATGAGCAATAGAATTATCTCTTTGTAGTTTATCTACACTAAATGATTCTGACATAAAATCATCAAGAGAGAAATGAAGCACTAATGCTAATCTTTGCAACTCCAAAGCACTTATACTTCTATTTCCTAATTCTATTTGGGCTAAAGAGGGTCTGGATATGTCCAGTAACTTAGAAAGCTGTTCTTGTGATAACTCTTTTTGTTTACGAATAGCGACTATTCTCAGGCCTATTTGTTCTTGGGAAAGCGTATTAGTTATCATGGCGTATGTTTGATTTTTAATTTGTGCAAATGTAATTATGTTTTAATTTGAAACAAACAACTGTTTTAAATTAAAACATAATTACATCAAACTTATATATCGCCAATAGCTCAGATAAGCTACAAAAACAACGTCCACTACTGAAGCACGCGAATGTTTCAATAGTGGACGTTGGATATTATAACTTTTATTGTCTAAAAGTCTTCAAATCAGATTATTGAGCAGAAGCAACTGCTTTGGCAGCTGTGTCAGTTGTGGCAGCCGAATCCGCAGGAGCGGCAGCAGGAGCAGCCACTTCTTTGGCAGCCGCTACAGGTTGTGCATCACCAAAAAGTTTTGCTTTTAGGGCAGCAGCTTTCTCAGCAGCAGCAGGATCTGTTGGGTAAGTCAATTTTGATTGTTTGGCTGGGCCATTAGGGTCGCCATACACATAAGGATTTTTCGCCTCTTGTTTTTTGTTTGGCAAAGGCGTTTTGTAGCTGTATGTGTCGCAAGAAGCTAACACTAAGGTAGCAGCAAAGCCGAACAAAGTTACTGCCGAACGCATTGTAGTCTTAGTCATATCTCAATAAAAATTATAGTATCAGGAGGGATTGTATTTTCTCGGCTCAAATATATAGTCAGAAAAGCAGAATACAAAAAATATTGACCTGCTTTTTGTCATGCTTTTAGCATTTGAGCCAACAGCTATGTTTTTTGTAAAAACGCTTTTGTTTAATACTCTTATCCAATAATTTTATATCTTTCGGCGCGTATTGGTGCAATTTTTCAAGATGCACCAACAGAAAAAACCTTTTACTTCATTTATGAAAAATATCAACTTTAAGCAAGACGTACTACCGCATTTGTTGGCGATTGCCGTTTTTTTACTGTTAGTAGTCGTGTATTTTGAACCTGCCGTGTTGGGAGGCAAGCAACTCAAACAATCCGATGCCGTGCAGTGGTCGGGTGGCGCACAAGAAATCAACGCTTATCGCGACAAAACAGGCAAAGAAGCCCTTTGGACCAATTCGATGTTTGCGGGTATGCCAGCTTACACGATTTCTATTGTTTATTCGGGCGAACTACTCGAACACATCGAAAAAGCCATGCGCGTAGGTTTACCCTACCCCACGTCTATTATTTTCGTTAGTATGCTTTGCTTCTATACCATGATGTTGGCTTTTGGCGTAAGGCCGTACATGGCCATTATTGGGGCAATTGCTTTTACATTTTTCTCCTTTACCATTGTCAGTATCGAGGCGGGGCACAATAGTAAGTTGCGTGCCATGAGCTTTGCGCCGTTGGTGCTGGCGGGTATTGCGTTGGCATTCAGAGGTAAAAACCTTTGGGGCTTTGTATTGGCGGCTTTGGGCGTAGCCCTGCAAGTACGCGCAGGCCACTACCAAATCACGTATTATTTAGGTTTTATCGTGCTTTTCTGGGGTATTAGCGAGCTAATTATTTCTGTAAAAGAAGGAAAAATAAAATCTTTTGCCATCTCTACTGCGTTGCTTTTGGTAGCGGCAGGTCTGGGTATTGCCACGAACGCCGCACGCCTCTGGACGCTGCAAGAATATACGCCACTTTCGATGCGCGGCAAAACCGAACTAACGGTAAAAGACGACAACAAACCCAAAGATGGAGGTCTTGACCGCAAATATGTATTCGATTGGAGTAACTCCAAAATGGAAACTTTCACGCTCCTGATTCCGAGTTTTTACGGCGGAAGCAGTGGTGAAAGCTATGACAAAAATTCTGCCGTAGCGCGTGCCTTACAACAAAACGGCATTAGCAAAGAGCAGTTCCCGCAAGCTCCGTACTATTGGGGCGACCAGCCTTTTACTTCTGGGCCAGTGTATGCAGGCGCGATTATTTGCTTTTTGTTCGTGCTGGGCCTGCTCATCGTGGACAAACGCTACCGCTATTGGTTGGCTGCCGCTACATTGCTTTCGCTGATACTGACTTGGGGACGCAATTTTGAATCGTTCAATTATTTCTTGTTCGACCATTTCCCTGCTTACAACAAATTCAGAGCCGTAACAATGGCGATTTTCATTGCGCAACTTTGCTTGCCGCTGATGGCTTTGTTGACTTTGAAAACTTGGTTAGAAAGTCCTTTCTCCGAAAAACTCCAAAAACAATTGTTCATTGCGGTAGGTGTTACGGGTGGTTTAGCCTTAATTTTTGCCCTTGTGCCAAGTATTGCAGGTAATTTTAGTTCTGCTAACGACGAGCAAATCCGCAGCCAAGCCCCTTGGTTGGTGCAGGCCATCATGGAAGACCGCGAATCTATGTTGCGCGGCGATGCGTTCCGTAGTTTGGTATTTATTTTGCTTTCGGGCGGAGTGCTTTGGCTTTTGCTCAAAAAGAAATTGCAACCTGTTTGGGGCATTGTGGCCATTGGCGTGCTGGTGGTGTTTGATATTTGGGTAGTGGACAAACGTTATGTGAACAAAGATAATTTTGAAAGAAAAGAACAATATGCTAGCACGTTTGAGCCAACGCCTGCCGACCAAGTGATTTTGAAAGACCAATCGTTACACTACCGCGTGTCGAACTTACAAAATCCGTTTACAGAAACGCGTACTTCGTATTTTCATCATTCGTTGGGTGGTTATAGCCCTGCCAAAATCCGTCGTTATCAAGATCTTATCGAAAATAACTTGCAACGCGAAATTGGGACAGTAATCGGAGCTTTGCAACAACAAAACATGACTTACGAGGCCATCAACAATGTATTGAAAGAGCAAAAAGTATTAGCCATGCTCAATACGAAATATTTCTTGGCAGGTACTGACGCGAATGCCGTTATCTCAAATCCGTATGCGATGGGTACGGCTTGGTTTGTATCTGGTACAAAAGCGGTGGGTTCGCCAGATGAAGAAATTGCAGCGTTGAACCAGCAGTTTGAACCAGCAGTTACGGCTATTTTTGACAAAAATAAATTTACGCTCAAAAACAATAGCTTTGACACAACAGGCGCACACATTCGTTTGGTAGCTGCTACGCCAAATCATTTGGAGTACGAGTCGGACAATGCGCACAATGGCTTGGCCGTATTTTCAGAAATCTATTACGGTGCTGGTTGGAAAGCCAGCATTGATGGTGCACCAGCCGAACATTTGCGCGTAAACTATATTTTGCGTGGCATGGAAGTGCCTGCGGGCAAGCACAAAATCATATTTGATTTTGTGCCAGAATCTTATACAAAAGGTAATACCATTTCACTTATCGCTTCGTTGGCTGTAATCTTGCTAATGGTCGGTGGTGTGGCAATGGGTTTGCGTTCGGCTACAGTGAAGCCCAAAGAGTAGTTTATAACTTTGATTTATTTTTAAATTCTAACAAAAAAAATGCTTATGAAAAAAATCGTCTTAATGGCTTCTTTGCTAATGAGCCTTTCGTATGCGGCATCTGCGCAACTTAAATTCGGTTTGCGTGTAGCTCCTAATATTGCTTTTAACCGTGTGGCGGATAAGAAAAGCGATGACGGCGTTAGCTATGACAATAATGGTGCAGGCGTGCGTTTCAGTGCAGGTGTAGTGGCAGACTATTTCTTTTCGGAAAGAGCTGCATTCTCTACGGGTCTTTGGTACACGGCCAAACGTGCTGGTATTAAGGCCTCTTGGGCTGGCGGTTCGACTAAAGTCGCTTACAACAACCAATTTGTTCAGTTGCCAGTGAGTCTTAAATTCTATACCGACGATCTGAACGACGGTATGAAACTTTACTTCCAATTGGGTGGTACGATTGACGTGAAAATTTCTGAAAAACTAAAAGAAGGCACAGTAGCAAAACCAGATGAGAAATATTTCTTGCCTGTAGATGCAGGCTTGCTCTTGGGTTCGGGTATAGAAATGGAGTTGAGTGAATCTACTAAATTCTTTACGGGCTTGAGCTACAACCGCGGCTTATTGAACATGGTAAAAGATTCTGATTCTCGCAAAGCCTATCGCTTGGGTCAATCACTTCTTTCTATTGAAGCAGGTTTGAAGTTCTAATTTGTATTATTACTCATACAAAAACTCCCGATGTACATTGCTTAATTGGCGTGTATGTCGGGAGTTTTGCTTTTGTATGGCGTAAAATGCTAATAGAATACGTTCCTATGCATTTTCCTAAGCGTTAAAAGCATTATCAATGCGCCTAAATGAAATACAAAAAGCCAATATTGTTACTATTATCCGTACGAAAATAAAAATTACTCGTTCGAACATAAAAGTTATTCGTCTAAACATAAAAAAGGTAGGAAAAAAGTAAAAGAAGGGTGCGTGTTTGTTTGTAGTTTTAAGCAATATTCTAATAAAACATTCCCTCGCATTGATTTAACAATCGTAAAGAACCTTTTGGGTAGGCCTATTTCTTCTGCAATCCCCTACTCCATTGTTGTATTTTATTTGCGCAGCCGATCCAGAAGAGCATGGATATTTTACCCGTACAAGATTCCATTTTTAAGAGATTATTTCCCAAATTGCAAGCCTAACATTTTACTAAAAATATGATAGTAGTAACTGGTGCAGCAGGTTTTATTGGTAGTGTACTGATTGGCCGCCTTAACAAAGAAGGCTTTAATGCGATTGTGGCTGTAGATGATTTTTCAAAAGAGGCCAAAAAACTCAATTACGAACATAAAAATATAAAAGCGTTTGTGCCGCGTGAGCAGTTCGTGGAATGGCTGGCTGCCAACCAACAAGAAGTAGAATTTATCTTCCATATCGGCGCACGTACAGACACCACAGAGTTTGACCGCGAGGTATTTAACAAACTGAACTTGCATTACACGCAGGCCGTTTGGCAGGCTTGTTGCCGCTACCAAATTCCGTTGGTGTATGCCTCGTCAGCGGCAACTTACGGCTTGGGCGAACACGGCTACGACGACAACGAAGCGATTATTCCACAACTTAAACCGTTGAACCCTTACGGCGATTCTAAAAATGATTTTGATAAATGGGCTTTGACGCAAGCCGAAAAGCCATTTTTCTGGGCAGGATTAAAGTTTTTTAACGTATATGGACCTAACGAATATCACAAAGGCCGCATGGCTTCGGTGATCTGGCACACCTATCAACAAATCAAGAAAAACGGCGAAATGAAACTGTTCCGTTCGCATAACCCCGACTACCGCGACGGCGAACAAATGCGCGATTTCGTGTACGTGAAAGACTTGGTGGAAGTGTGTATGTTCTTGATGCACCATCGCAAAAACTCAGGGATTTACAACTTGGGCAGTGGCAAGGCACGTACATTCTTGGACTTAGCGAAAAATACATTTAAAGCGATGCAAGTGGCCGAAAATATTAGTTTTGTGGACACGCCCGCCGACATTCGGGACAAATACCAGTATTTTACGGAAGCCAATATGAGCAAGTTGCGCAGCATTGGTTATGAGAAACCGTTTCATACGTTGGAAGAAGGCGTTGCCGATTATGTAACCAATTATTTGGTGGCAGAGAAATATTATTAGTGCTTAAAAAATTATAGTAAAACCGATGAAACTATCCGTAAAATTTGTGTGGATAATGCTTTTGTGTGCTGCATTTAGTTTGGCGGCTTGTAGCAGTCAAAAAGGAAAAGGAGGTCGCCGTCAACCGCGCAAAGGCCCGATTCCTTGTCCCGTAAAAGACTGCTAGCACTTTTTAATGACATTACTTTTGTTCTTATAACCAACGATATGCGAAAGATAATCATTGCCATAGATGGCTATTCGGCTTGCGGCAAAAGCAGCACGGCCAAAATGGTGGCGGCTCGTATGGGCTATGCCTACATTGATACGGGTGCGATGTACCGAGCAGTTACTTTGTATTTTAAGGAAAATCACGTGCAAATCACCAACGAAAAAGAGGTGGAAAAAGCACTCAACGAAATTCAAATCACATTTAGGCACAACGACAAAAACAACCAAAATGAGACGTACCTCAACGGCCTAAACGTAGAAAATGAAATACGCAAAATGTACATCTCTGAGCAGGTAAGCGAAGTAAGTGCCTTGCCGCAAGTGCGTCACGCGATGGTAGCTCAACAGCAACGTATGGGCAAAAAGCGGGGCATTGTCATGGACGGCCGCGACATCGGGACAATGGTATTCCCTGATGCCGAGCTTAAAATATTTATGGAAGCAGATATGCAGGTTCGTGCCGTACGCCGCCAACAAGAACTGTTGGAGAAAAAACAAATGGTGAATCTGGAGGATATTGTCAAGAATCTGGAACACCGCGACCATCTGGACACTACGCGCAAAGAAAGCCCGTTGGTGCGTGCACAAGATGCTTATTTGCTGGATAGCAGCTACATCACCCTCGAAGAACAAGTAGAAATTGTGGTGAATATGGCCGTTTCGGAAATCTTGGTACTGGAAGGCAGGGCTTAAATCTTTCTTTTGGGTATAAACAAACAAGCGGCGCAACCAATGGTTGCGCCGCTTGTATTCAAACTATATACATTAATAAACTATACTTTCTTCAGGAAGCAAGTTTTCAGAACCATTTGTACTTTGTCCACACGGCCTTCCACCTCTTCAGGATTGTTCGTTAGGCTGATGTTTTTTACTACTTTTCCGCGTTTGATCACCGCCGAAGAGCCTTTCACTTTCAAATCCTTGATTACGTGTACCGAATCGCCTTCTTGCAACAAAGTGCCGTTGCTATCTCTTACTTCCATGATGGGTTTGTTTTTTTGTTAAAAAGTTACCAGAAATTTTGTGCAAAAATCGGTATTTTCTAAGGAAAAAGAAACCCTATTGTTTATTGAATTTCTGCGTAGAAATTTTGCCGTTTTTATCCGTTACACGAACCAAATAAGTTCCTGCGGCCAAATGACTAACATTGACCTGAGATGTTTTAGATACTACGCGCGTCTTTCCTTGCCGATCCACTACTTCTACAAAAATGATATCATCTTCTACCACTACATTCAAAACATCTGTTACGGGGTTCGGGAAAACAGAGACATTCTCTGATTTTCCTGTACCGAATCTTCCTGGAAATTCTGGATCTGGGGGAACTGGAGGGACAGGCGTAAGATCAAGAGTTGTAAAAGAGCTAATAGGAGAAGTGGCGGTAATTATCCCACAATCTCTTTCTGCACTATATTCAACTCTGATTTGATAGTAATAAGTCGTGTTATATTTTAATCCTGTTAATAATTTTGAAAAATTCGCGGTATTATTGCCTATTTGAGTTGTTAGGTTAACCGTATTATACAAATTCAAGCTACTTGTACCATAATCAATGTAAAATGTAGCAATGCTATTTTGAGGATTTACAGAAGCATTAATAATTGCACTATTGTCTGTAATACTACTAACCACCAGATTTGATATAGTAGGCACAGCAAGTGCCGTTTTAAATGATTTGGTAGCAGAATTTACTATAAGTCCATTCGCATCTGTAACTTCAAATTTATAATAATAAACGGTGTTTGGAGTAAGATTACTAAGCGTAATTCGTCGGCTAAAAATCCCCGCTCCGCTGCTTAAAACTGTTAGAGGAGCAGATCCTGCAACAAGCGAGCCCGTTCCATAACGCACTACAACACTTGTATTTCCTGATGGAGCACTAAAATCAATATTTACAGCAGCACTCGTTGCTCTAATATTAGAAGCAGATATGCCAGCAATAACAGAAGTCGCATTAATACTATACATTTCTTGTGGCGCGAAAGCATTATTCGCCCAAACTTGCGCAGGTGCGCATACAAATAGAGTAGCTGCTGAAAGCAAGCTTAAAATTGTCTTTTTCATAAAATAAAATAGTTTTTGTAATAAAAATAAAGGGTATGAAAGTATAGTTTATTTCACAGTCAATTTGCCTTGATATTTCAGGGCGTTTTGTTTGCTAATGGCCACAGGAATAGACGTATTGGCTACCAAATAATCATAATCGTCGCTCCAACGCTCCTCGAAATACACACCCACTGGTGCTTTTTCCACCAATAAATATTGTGTAGTCCAATATTTGCCCGTTTGGTCAGTGCAAACCACCACATACGTTTTACGGCGGCTCTCGGTGGTTTTTTGTACCGAACCATTAATTACTTTATCCACGTACATACTAATCCATTTTTCCAATGGGTAGGCATACACAAACTTGTATTTTAAATCAGGGTTAAGATTTTTTACCGCAGGATTGACGATAAAGTTTGCGAACTGCTCTTTGGCGGCCTCGTATTCATCTTTCGGCACGGAAGTAATCGTCGTTGGTTTTAGCTGATAATTCGCATTAACCTTCTGATTCTCTTTGCTATAATTCTTCTCGATTTCGTCCATGCGCTTTTCGTACATTTGCTTAATGCGCGAAATCGGATAATCTTTTATTTTAGCGTCCATTCCTTTTTTGTACATAAACAAATACATCTGCGTTTCGGGCAAATTGTGGCCATATACGCCCATATTAGAAGCCGCATAAGGCTCATTCGAGATATAAAACAAACCTGGTTCCAACTCAAACAAACCTTGTGGACTTACATATTCCACGCCGTCCGAAAGCGATTCGCCTTTTCCTGCAAAATGAGGATATTTCATGTTTCTTACGCCATAAGCCTCACGCAAAAAGATTTTGCCAATATTCATCATGGCCGTATAGTATTTATCTTTTTCAGAAGCGGCGATAGAGCTCGGAAACGACCAACCCATCAAAGGCACTTTTTTACTGCGGTCGGTTAGTTGCTCATAGCGCGTATGTACTTTTGCATTTTTATCTTTGTCCGAAAACTCCAAATAGATTTTAGCAATCATTCTGCCGTCTTGCTCATCATCTGTCATGGCGGCTACTGGCTGCGAGAAATAATAAATTCCGCTGCGACCTTTGGCATCTTTCTTCAAATCTGTACGTTTTTCAAGCGTTTCGTCTGCCAAATCTTCGTCCAGTTCTTTTTGTTGTTTTTTGTTTGGCTTCAAGGCTTTGGCCGCGTCGCCTTCGGGAGTACCCAATGTTTTCTCTGCTACTTTGTTCAAAAGTTTGCCTAATTGTGCATGGGCGTTAGTGGCTACGCCTATCTGAAGGGCTGCGATAAGCGCAACCGATACATATACTTTTCTTTTCATGATTGTTTTAATTTGAGGCAAAACTATACTGCATTTTGCGTACAACTTACATCAACTTTACCAATCAGGCTTTTGAATTTACCAAATCTTACTTTAAACAAATCAACCTTATTTTTTAACTATTTTTATATTAAAAATGATAATAAAAATAAAAGTTGCTTTCTTATAACCGAAAGCAACTTTTCCAGAGCAACATTAAGTGTATATGAAACAGGTTTAGCTATGCTTTTAGAACGTATAACCTACGTGGAAAGTTAAGAAATTAACCATCGGATTGATTTTGTATTTGTAAGTGCCAATCGAGTTTGTTCCCGAAACTTTAGACGTATAACCCAATCCTAACCAAGGCTTTACATAAAATCCGTTGTCAAATGGTCGCCAGTTGTAACCGATAGAAGGCATAATGAGCATATTGCTGTATTTTTCGCTTTGGCCTTCTACGTTATCGTTCTTGATTTTGATGTTTTGCACACCGCCTTGCAAGCCCACAAACCACTTATTATTCGCTTCTTTGAAATAATATTCACTGAAAAACGAGTAAGCACTCGTAATGCGCACGTTCCAGCCTTTGTCTTTGTTGGCCGACTCCATATTTACCAAAAAGTCGGGATAAGTCATCGCGTAAGTACCCGCACCCAACAACAGACGTTTGCTGTTTTTGGGCTTAATGCGCACGTGTACCGCGTAGCCTTTGAACGCATAAGTCATCGGGTCGATTTCCACCGAATAAGTCGTTTTATTTTCTGTAGTTTTTTCTTGTGCATTAGCCGTAAAACCTACCAAAATAGCAAAAATAATAGCGAAAAATTTAATTGTTTTTTTCATTTTATTAGAAGTTTTATAAGTGAATAATTTTTGATTTATTTTTTAGAAACGGCCATAAGCCACAAACAAAGACAAGGCAAAAAACAAAACAGTAGCTGGTACATCTTTGTACTCTTTATGCTGTAAGTGATACGCAAAAGCCAAGGCCATGACAATAGCAAGTCCCACAGCGGCAAGCGGCGTAAGTATGGTTGCAATGCCCAGATATAGTGGCAAAATAAGACCAATTGCACCTGCTATTTTTGATAAACAAATCACCAAAACCATGCTTGACGAATATGCTGTAAGCCAAGTCATTTTGCTTTTTAATTTGTCGCGCATCAAATACACAACCGTACCAGACATAAAAAATACAGCGGCCAAAACTGCCTGAATAATCCAAAGTGTAGTGTTCATTTTAGTATAAAATTTAAGTGTTAAAAATTATTTTAATTTGATGATTTAGTAATAATTTCTAAAGATGAATTTTGATTAAATACAAGAGATGTTTGGTAGTTTAATTTTTTTTGTTTGGCATAATTTTCGAGCCATTTAGTTTTTTGCCAACCACTTCCACGGTGCGACGTAAAAGCACGCCAAATCAAAAATGTCCAGTTATAGGCCGTAAACGGAAATCGCCAAACTTCTGCAAATGCCGACAAAAAAGAACGTTCGCCAGAAGGTGTCAGTACAATTATTTTTCCGTTGGGTTTTAACACTCGTAAAGCCTCGTTCATAAGTAAATTTTTGACCGAATCATCTACCAAAAAAAGCACCGAACAAAACGTTACTACATCGTATTGTTGGTCTGCAAAATCCAGCGGCGCATTTATTTTTTCGTATTCAAATCGCACGTTTTTGTGTTGCAATCTTTGGCGTGCGGCATCTATCATGCCCGTATCTATGTCGATGCCCGTAATGTGCAAACTCGTGTCTTTTCGGATAAGCATTTCGGGCAATTTGCCCGGCCCCGTGCCGATGTCTAACACTTGCAAATGTTGTTGGGCGGGAGCGGCCTGTGCGACTTGCTCAACCACTGGTTCTAAAAATTCGGGATACCAGCCACTGTCTTGGGCTTTCATGAAAACCGACTGCATAGACAACAAAATTGATATTAACAACATATTTAGTATATTTAGTTTTAAGTAAAAAAATATGTGATTTCTCACATAGAATTTAAAATATCTCTTAGCGTGGTGCGCCTCAACTCCTCTTTGAGTGTGGCTTCGGCGGCTTTGAGCTTTTCGCCGACAACTCTCTTGGCATTGTCGGGGCGGTTGCCCGATACGTTCAGCTCGATGTCGGTTTGGAAAAGCGGCTTTTCGCTTTCGATGGCCGTCAGGATGTCCAGCAACGTAATGTTTTCCTCAGTCTTGGCCATTCGCACACCGCCGTTCGCGCCTTCTTTGGTTTGCAGGATTCCCGCCCGCATGAGGTTGCTCAAAATCACCGACAGCGTCGGGCGCGGAATATTGAGTAACTCGCTCATTATCTTGGTAGAAATGTAGTCCGTTTCGCCGCGTCGGATTTTATCCGAAATGAAAATTAGCACCAAAATAGCTTTTGAATAAGAAAGTGTGTACGCCATAACTATATATTCTTAATATTTAGAATACAAATATCAGTGGCTTTTTTGAATTTGCAAATTTTGGTTGAAAAATTTTTTTTATCACAAAATACAAAATGCTAAAAATCAGAATTTTATGTAATAAAAAATTTTAACCTAATGCTATATATTCGAGCCAATAACGCAAAAATCGGGAATAAGTTGGCCAGCAAGCATACAACGCAACGATACAAAAATAAGGTCATAGCTTTTTTTGAAAAACATTGGCACTTCTGTATATTTCGGACAATTGATTTCAACAAAAACATTATAACCTATGGAAATAGCCAATCATTTACAAGTGTTATTGGCCGAAGATGACCCGAAGTTATTGGCCGCACTCACGCAAGAGTTACGCGGACACGGATTTGTGGTACACGCAGCATCAGACGGATTACAGGCATCAGAACTTATTGCGCATCAGACTTTTGACTTGGCTATACTGGACGTAGGTTTGCCGCAAAAATCTGGTTTTGAACTTTGTGTGCAGTTGCGCCAAAGTAGTAGCGTTGTGCCAATTATGATGCTCACAGCGTTGGGAGCGATAGAAGACAAACTGGAAGCCTTCAAGATGGGCGCGGATGATTATATGGTAAAACCGTTTCATACGCGCGAGCTAATGGCACGGGTGGAAGTGCTGCTCAAGCGTTCAAACCGCAATTTGCAGGCGCACGACGTGCTCAAAATCGCAGATTTAACCCTCGACCTAGATGCGAAAACCGTAACCCGCGCAGGCAAAAACATAGACCTGACGGCCAAAGAATTTTCATTGTTGGTGGCCTTGATGCAGGCGGGTGGCCGCGTGTTGAGCAAACAGCAACTTTCCGAAAAAGTATGGGGCTTGAATTTCGACACAGGCACGAATACGGTAGAGGTGTATATCAGTTTTTTGCGTGGAAAAATTGATAAAAATTTCCCGACCAAACTCGTACACACAAAAGCAGGATTCGGGTATTATTTGGCAGAAAAAGAATGAAATTAAAAGTACGACTTTCGATACTTTTTGCCGTTGTTTTTGCGGGGATTACCTTGCTACTCAACGCCTATGTTTATATTTCGTATGCAGATTTCAGGCGCGAAGAGTTTTTCCAGCGGCTCAGAATTAAGGCTGTAAACACGCTGCACTTATTGGAAGATTTGCAGGAAATAGACCCCGAAAAACTACGCGCCATCGGGCAAAATACACTTAATCCGCTGTACGAAGAGAAAATATATATCTTTGATAATCAACACCAATTAGTATATAGCAGTATAGATTCTAATCATGCCGTTAGCTATTCGGAACGTTTACTTCATCAGATAGAAGAAAAGCAATACATCGAGTACATAGATGCCGAAAATCAACACGAACAAATAGGAATTAAGACCAAATACAAAGGGCACGATTACGTTATTTTGGCTTCTGCTTATGACAATGTGGGGCGGCGCAAACTTCAAAATCTGATTTACTCGCTCCTCATCGCCTCGTTTGTGGGCATCGTGATTGGCGCGGTGACGGGTTATATATTTATGCAACGCGCCTTTAAGCCGATTGAGGTTTTGAGCTATAACATCAAATCCATTACCGAACGAAATTTGCAACAGCTTGTTCCCGTAAATCCGAGCCAAAACGACGAAATTACGGAACTGGCTTATAGTTTTAATCAAATGTTGCAACGCCTTGATGCCGCTTTCGACTCGCGAAAAGCCTTTGTGCGGCACGCCTCACACGAGTTGCGCACGCCCATTGCGCGTATGATGAGCGATGCAGAACAGGCCTTAAACAAAAATTTGACGGAACAAGAATACAAAGCTGTTTTACAGGTACTTGTCAAAGACCTTGACCAAATATCAGAGCTTATCAACTCACTTTTGTTGCTTTCGCGCACGGCCAAACTGGAGCGTGTAGATGGCCTCAAACCCGAACGAATCGACGATATTTTGTTTGAAACCATAGACAAGGCCATCGGCGTGCGGCCAAACCTGAAGGTTTCGGTGGAGTTTTTGCCACAAGACTTGGAAAATAGCGACCTTTTTGCGCTTTCGTGCGATAAGTCGCTGATTTCTACTGTTTTTATGAATATGTTGGAAAATGCCGCCAAATATGCACCTGACCAAAAAGTAAACGTTTATCTGGACGAAGACGACGAAATGATTTACGCCTACTTTGTCAATGGCGGTAAAACATTAAGCCCCGAAGAACAAGGCTATTTGTTTACGCCGTTTTTTAGGGCAGCCAATAGCGCAAGCCAAGTAGGACACGGTTTGGGGCTTTCGATTTGCAATCGCATTGCCCGTTATTACGGAGGCTATGTACAATACAGCATTTCCGCCGAAAAAGAAAACCAGTTTTTAGTTACTTTTTCTAAGAAAATAGAAGGCAAAAACTATTATACGGAAATATAAGGCTGAACTTTCGGGGTGAATGTTCGTGTTTTTAGTGAAAAGTTCTAATCCCAAAACTATGTCTGTACTACGCCCCGATAATCGCCCCGAAGAAATTGTAGCCGCTTATTTGCGGGAATTAGAAATTCATTTGGAGGCCGTCCGTAAGGGCGAAGCCGAATATATGTTTGAAATTCGGGATTTTGCGGAACTGCTGCACATTCACCCGCGCCATTTGAGCAATACCATACGCGAAGTGTTGCATTGCTCGCCTTGCGATATTTTTGAAAAACGGCTCATGGAAATTGCCAAAGACATGATAGCCAATTCGGACGACTCTATTGCCAGCATTGCCCGACACCTGACTTTCGACCCTTCCAATTTCAATAAATTTTTCAAACGCTTTGAGGGCGTTACGCCGAATCAATATCGTGTTTGGGTGAAAAATTCTGAAGCTATCACCACGTTAGTATAACTTTTTGCGCTGACCTTTGTGCCATTACAAAATCATTAAAATCAGAAAAAAATGGCAACAAAAATCGCATTAGTAACAGGCGGCAGCCGCGGACTTGGCAAAAATATGGCGTTGGCTTTGGCCGCTAAAGGTCTGGACGTAATCCTGACTTATCACAGCAAAAAAGAAGAGGCGCAAGCGGTAGTAGCTCAAATCGAGGCTTTAGGCCAAAAAGCTGCCGCGTTGCAGTTGGACGTGTCGGTTTCGGCTTCTTTCGATGCTTTTTTCGCGGAAATTTCGGCTTTGCTTTCCAGCAAATTTGGTGCAGACAAATTTGACTTTTTGGTAAATAATGCAGGCATTGGCGTTTATAACTCATTTGCAGAAACCACTGAACAACAATTTGATACGTTGGTAAACGTGCACCTGAAATCTACTTTTTTCATTTCTCAAAAAGCCCTAAACTTGCTCAACGACGGCGGCGGAATCGTGAATATTTCGTCGGGTCTGGCGCGTTTTGCTTTGCCCAATTATTCGGCTTATGGCACGATGAAAGGCGCAATTGAAACGCTCACGCGCTACATGGCCAAAGAGTTGGGCAGCAGAGAAATACGCGTAAATGTGGTTGCTCCTGGTGCCATCGAAACGGACTTTGGAGGCGGCAGCGTGCGCGACAACGCCCAAGTAAATGCCTTTATCGCTTCGGTTACGGCCTTGGGACGCGCAGGCGTGCCTGATGACATCGGCGGCGTGGTGGCGTTTTTGTGCACGGAAGAAGCTCGCTGGCTTACAGGCCAACGCCTTGAAGTTTCGGGCGGAATGTTTTTATAATTTTGTTCAAATTTTATTCAATAAAAAGCCTCTCGTAATGTACGAGAGGCTTTTTGCGTAGTAAGAGTTGTAGTCTTGAAAAGAGGCAATACAAATTCTTACTTTACTACTTCACACGTTTGCTTTTAAATTAAGGTTAGATACTTATTTTAGAATGTAATGCGATAAAAAGGAATAGGTAAAAACCCTTGCTGATAAGCCGTTCCGACGCGTTTGGTGCGTGGATTGTAGGCTTGTTGGTATATGTTTTGGTGGTTGGTTACGTTTTGCAAATCCAACGCAAACTCTTGCGTGAAATGCTTGCTATTGATTTTGTAACTAAACTTTAGGTCGGTACGGAAATAGGCGGCTTGTTGTTTGCTGTACGCGTTGGCATCGTCGTAAACGGTTGTGCCTGCGAGGTCGGAAGCGGCTTTGTTTACGGGGCGAATGTAGCGACCGCCAGCCGTCGTTAGTTTCCAGCTAATCGTAAAGACATTTTTCTTTGATCCAAGCAAGAAATCTTTGCCAGCCAACACATTAATCACGTATTTGCTATTGAATGGCGTGCTACGCTCTACGTTGTCGCTGCCTTTGTACGTGGAGTTGAACAGCGAAGTGGTAAGCAAAAAGAAATAGTTATTAGACAACAATTTCTCTAACGTAAGCTCCACGCCGTAGTTTTGGCCTTTGCCTTTGTTCACTAAATTACCGATAACCGTCGGGGCGAAATCTGCGCCTTGCGTCAGGCCAGAAAAATAAGTAGCGGTATCGTTTTCTATCGGTGCATCAAATACATATTGGTAATAGGTTTCTAATTTGAGGCGAAGATTTTCGGTAAGATTGCGCTCATAACCCGCCACGAAGTGATGACTTTTTGTAAAACCTAAGTTTTTGTTGGTTTGCAAATACGAGCCGTCGGCTTGTCTGGTTTGGATAAAATACATCCAAGCAGGTTGCAAATTGCTGTGCAAGCCATAAGCAAAATTCAGGGTGCTTACGCTATTGAGCAAATAACTGGCACCTACACGTGGTTCTAAAGCCGATTTGCTGCTAAGGGCGTGATACAAATACGTGAGGCCAGAATTAAATGTTAGTTTTTCGGTGGCGCGGTATTTCCATTGGCCGTAGGCTTGTGTAAGTGTAGTATTACCGTTTACGTTTAGAATTTGGCTTTCGTAAGGCTTGGCAACGGTTGGGTACATGGTGTTAGTGAAATCAAAAAGCATCAAATCCGTAATCACGCCGCCCGAAATGCGGTGTCTGGAGTTGAATTTGTGGCTTAGGCTCAAGTTGGCCGAATATTTTTCGTTTTTGAATAAGGCTTTTTGATTAAGAGACTCATAAACAACTTGTTTGTCGTTGCCTGTGCCATTGTAAACTACCGTATCGCTGCTGTAGTCTTGGTAGCTGCGCGAAGTAGAAAGCGTAAATTTGCCTACGGTTTTATCTGACAAACGATGTTCGTAAGTGGCTGCACCCATGTAGCTATTGAATTTTGGGCGAGAATTGAGGTTTTCGCTACCGTAAGCGTCGGCATCGGCGGCTACGTCTTTACCCAAAAATGTGATATGACTTTTGCCACCAATAAACCAAGTAGAGAAGTTACCACGTTTGCCGACAGGTACATTTATTTTGGCTGTAAAATCCTGATAATAAGGCGTACCCGCGATTTTAAAACCAATGGAGTTCATCAGTGCAAACACCGAATAACGATAATTGACCAAGAATGATGCTTTAGATTTTTTGCTGAAAGGACCTTCTGCACCCAACTCAAAACCATTGAAAGCCACTTGCCCCAAAAACTCATGTTTTTCGTCGTTGCCATTGCGCAAGCGCAAATCGAATACAGAACCTAAAGCGTTGGCATATTCGGCAGGAAATGCACCCGTCATAAAATCCGATTTAGCCAAAAGGTTGGCATTAATCATCGAAACAGGGCCGCCTGTTGTGCCCAACGAGCCAAAATGGTTCGGATTCGGGATATTTACGCCATCAATGCGCCACAACAAAGAGGCTGGCGAGTTGCCACGAACCACAATGTCGTTGCGGGCATCATTCGCACCGCTTACGCCTGCGAAGTTGGCCGCCATACGCGAAGGGTCGCCAAAACTACCCGCATATTTTGTGGTTTCGGACGGATTGAAAGCGCGTGTACTCACGGTTGCCATTTCGTTGTTGGACACGCGGTCGTCTTTGGCGCGGTCGTAAGTAACGACCACTTCATCAAGGTTGCGGAAACTTTCAGTCAGCGCAAGATCAAGCACGACTTCTTTCCCCGAATTGACCACAATGTCTTTGAGTAAAGCATCTTCGTAACCCACCGACGTAATTTTGAGCGTAACACGGCCTACGGGCACTTCCGTTATTTTGAAATAACCGTCGATGTCTGAGGCCGCACCTTTGAGCGGATTGGAATCCACCACGACCACCGACGCGCCAATAATGGGAGCTTTGGAAGCGGCATCGGTAAGTTTGCCGCGCACGGTTTGGGTGTTTTGGGCTTGGGCTGTTGCCGTCCAGAGCAACGCCATTAAAAACGTTAGAAGGCTGTTTGTACGAAAAAGTTGTTTCATGATTTCTTGATGATATTAGTATTTCAAATTTTTTGATGATTTAGTAGCTGCTGTCAATTGCCTACATCGACGATACAAACGTAGGTTTGATACAAAAAGAAAAGAACATTGCACCGACTAAGCCGCCAAAATCGCTCCCGAACCCACTCAAAAAAAGGCTGAATCGGAGGGAGAAAATCAGGCCACAGGATTTATTTAGCCACAAAAAAAACAGCAACCCTAAAAAGAGTTGCTGCCAATGCTGCTGTAGAGAAGAAATGAATATGGAATTGATGATGATTTAGTAAATTAGAATAAAACAACAGCAGTATCTCGGAAAGAATTAATCATCTACGCGCTTCACGCTTGATGCGCCAGAAGATTCGATGTTGCGCACATTCGGCGAACCTTTGTATTTGATGCTCGATGCGCCAGAGGCTTCGGCCACTAATTCTTGTTTTACGGTCAAACGGGCAGAACTCGCGCCAGAGGCATCTATATCAGCGTGTTCAGAAGATAGTTCAAAGCCTTTGTAGCTGGACGCACCCGACAAATCTACGTCCTGATGGCTTGCTCTTCCCGTAAGCGAGGCAGAACTTGCGCCGCTTTCGTCCACGTCCAATTTAGTTACATCTAAGGTCATTTCTACACTGGATGCACCCGACAAATCCAAATGCAAGGAATTGACTTTGAACGTGCTTTTGCCTACCAATTTAGAAGCTCCGCCAATTTCTATATTGGAAAGCGAAGCGACTGTTAAGTAAATTTTTACGTTTTTATTTTCGGTTTTGCCCCAAGACCAGCCTTTCTTTTCGCGGCGATGAATTTTGAGTGTGCCGTTTACAACTTCCGTAATCAAATCGTCGTGGTCTTCTTGCTCGCCTACCACTTGCAAAGCAACGCTATTGCCCTGCGTGAGTTCCACATGATATGCGCCTTCTACTTCCAACTTCGTGAAGTTCGGCACTTGGCGATTTTGTGTAACTGGGTCGCCCGAAACAAGCGACGCACACAAATTTACAGAAGCTAAAAAAAGCGGAGGTAGGGAGAATACCATAGTTGTTATATATCTTAAAGATTGATAAAAAGCTAAATTTTGTTGTTTTTGTCTATAAGATGCAATAGAGATTACGAAGGTTGCATGAGGGTTCAAAAATTTTTCAAAAAACGAATAAAAATAATTGATGTAAGATTTATAGAGCTGATTATCAAAAGAATAATTTATACAATCAAAAGACATTCCTGCAAAGCGACAATTTTCATAATGTCTATTACACGGCCATTATTTTTGTATTTTTCAGGAATTAAACCCCAGCAAAAAAATATCTCAATTAAATGTATTTAGACTTCGTATAAATAGGGTTTTTGGAATGTATTTGTAAAAATGAAAGAAAATAATCAATAATACAGCACGTTATGTGTTTGGTTTATTGATTTTTACAATATATTTTGTCGGATATTTACAGTTTTAATTTAAGCATCAGAACTGTTCCCTCTTTTTATTTGTCTGAATGGCAATATGCTATCTTAGCCCAAACCTATTTGTAAATGAAACGTCTAATTATTTTTAACAAGAGCTAAACAAATTTGTAAGTCCATTATGTCTTTAGCAAACAGATTATTGGTAGGGGTACTGGCTTTCGGGGCGGCTATCACTTACAACAGTTGTAAGTCCGAGTATTTGGAGGACATCAATCCCGTATGTTTTCAGCAAGATGTGCAACCTATTTTTGTATCGAAATGTACGCAGAGCGGCTGCCACAACAGCCAAGACAGAGAACACGGCTACGACCTGACGACTTACGAAAGTATTGTAAGTCAAGGTATTTCGGCTGGAAATTTCCGCAAAAGTGAGTTGTACAAAATACTAGTGCAACCCGTTGCCCAGATGCCACCCAACTCGCATGGAGGTCGCTTGTCTGACGACCAAATCACCAAAATTGCATTATGGATTGAGCAAGGAGCCAAAAACACTACTTGCGAAGCCACCACTTGCAACACCACCAACATTACTTACAGCCTCAGCGTAAAACCCATCATGGACAACTATTGTATTGGTTGCCATGGCGATGGCGACATTTCGGGTAACGTGGATTTGAGCAATTATAATGGAGTAAAAGCAGCTATCAATCAAAAATTGATCAGTAGCATTAACCACGACGGCACGGCTTCGGCTATGCCCGAAAACGGAGCGAAACTCTCCAATTGTAATATTTCCATTATTCAGGCATGGATTGACGCTGGTGCGCCAAACAATTAACTGGTTTTCAATCAAATACTTTACACACTAAACAAGATTTAGCCATGAAAAAGATAGTTTATTTTGGCCTTATCCTTACTGCCACTGTGTTGAGCAGCACCGCTGCGATGGCACAAGGCAAATTTTTTTCCAAAAACGCCACCATCTCTTTTGATGCGGAAGGCAAACTCGATGACGTAGAAGAAATTAAAGCCAAAACCACGTCGGCTACTTGCGTTTATGACGCGGCCTCTGGCGCGTTTGAATGGGCAGTGCCTGTCAAATCGTTTGTGTTTGCCAATAGCCTCATGCAAGAGCATTTCAACGAAAACTACATGGAAACCAGCAAGTTTCCTAAAGCAATATTCAAAGGAAAAGTTCAAAATTATTCAACCATAGATTTGAGCAAAGACGGCACGTATCCCGCGCAAGTGGTAGGCAAAATGCTGATGCACGGTGTGAGTAAAGACGTAACTATCAATGGTAGTTTCACAGTAACCAAAGGCCAAATCACAGGCATGTCTGCCTTTGAGGTTGCCCTCAAAGATTATAACATTCAAATTCCTTCGGTTGTATTTATGAAAGTGGCCGAAGTTGTGAAAATCAGTGTCAATACGCCGCTTCAACCCCTGAAATAATGATGAAAAAGATATTTTTGTTTGCCTTTTTATTGCTGGGTACAAAGACTTTTGCCCAAACAGACACGACCAGCGGCGGCAGCCTTCTGGATTTGCTTGGCGAGGAGGAAAAACCCGAAAAAGTAACCAATGCTTTCAAGTCACCGCGTGTCATTAACACGCATAGCATGGAAATGCTACCCGCAGGAACGCTTGATTTCAGGATTTTGCACCGTTTTGGGCTAATCAATGGCGGTTATAAAGAATTGTTTGGGTTGGATAATGCCACCATGCGCATTGGTTTCGACTATGGCGTAACCAAAAACCTGATGGTCGGCGTAGGCCGCAGCACGCTCAAAAAAGAGCTGGATGGCTATGCCAAATACCGCATTTTGTGGCAAGAAAAAGGCGGAAAAAGCCCAATGCCTATATCTGTAATTTGGGTTAGTGGCATGACTTACAACACGTTAGACAACCCCATTAGCCAACCCGACGTAAAAGCTACGTTTGCGCGTCGTTCGGCCTACTATCATCAGTTGGTTATTGGCCGCAAATTCAACGACCATTTTAGCTTGCAAGTTGCCCCGACGCTAGTACACACCAATTTGGTAGAAAATGAAGTAACACCCAACAATTTGTGGGCAATGGAAATCGGCGGACGCTATAAGTTTTCGCAACGTGTGGCTTTCGTGTGGGATTATTCGCTGGCGTTCAACCGCTTTCCTGGCATCATGGGCTACAATCCACTGTCTTTGGGCTTCGACATCGAGACAGGCGGCCACATTTTTCAGTTACATTTCTCTAACTCCAACGGCCTGAACGAACGCGCTTTCATTGCAGACAAGAGCAACAAATGGGGCAAAGGCCAAATACGTTTTGGCTTCAACCTTTCGAGAGTATTTCAGGTAAAGAAAAACAAAATTTAGCAGGCTACCGACATGAAAAATACAAGTAAAATATTGATATTGAGCGGATTGCTGGCAATGGCAGGCGCACAATTTGCCTGCGAACGCGAAGCGGTGGTTTACGGTACATTTACAGGTTGCGACACTGCAAGCGTAACTTATACCAGCAGTATTTCCCCGATTATTGACCAAAGTTGCATTAGTTGCCACGCCGCCGCCGAACCTTCGTCGGGTATTTCGTTGTCCAATTATGCGCAAGTAAAAACCTATGTGGACAATGGGAAACTATTAGGAGCGGTATTGCATCAGTCGGGCTATCAGCCCATGCCCCAAACGGGCACACTTACAAACTGCGAAATCAAGAAAATTCGTAATTGGGTAAATCTGGGCGCACCGCAATAAAATAGGTTTTATCATTCAAAACAAAAGCCGCAAACATTGGCCGCCAAAGCCTTTATTTGCGGCTTTTTATTGGGAAATACGCGCTGTTGTGCGTAGCTAAAATAAATAATTTTATCGTCAATCTAGTTTTCTTGAGCTACAAAACAAACCCTATTGCCTGAGCCACCAATTGCGGCTATGCTCCCACCGAAACGGCCAATTTTGTCGGGCAAAAGCCGCTGGCCTATATACAAACCAATCTTTCGCCGAAAGGCTTTGATAAAATAAATTATCGTCCGTGAGCACAAGGCTTTTGTATTGATTTTCAGTCGTTTCCATCAGGTCTGCAAACGGCAAAACCGCTTGCAAATGGTCTTGTTGTTGGCTTAATTTTTCGGCCAAACTCTCGTAATACTTCTCATTTTTGGGGTACGGTTGCGGCTGCCATTTTCCTTCTGAAACGAGCAGTGCGTATTCCAAATATTTTTTGAAAAGTTTCGCGCCTTCGTGTTGCGTATGGTCAGTTTGGAGTTGTTGCGGCCAAAAACTACAAACCACCCAAATTTGTTCGCGCGCACGGGTTACAGCCACATTCAGGCGGTTTTGGCCGCCTTCGGCGTTAAGACTCCCAAATTGCGCCATTACGCGGCCTTGCGCGTTGGGGGCGTAACCTACCGAAAAAATAATAATGTCGCGTTCATCGCCTTGTACGTTTTCTATATTCTTGACAAACAGGTCTTTAACCTCAATACGTTGTTGGGCGTTGGCTTTTTCCCAACAGTCCAAAATCAAGTTTTGCTGCTGCGCATTAAACGTAACAATGCCCACACTTTTGTTTTTGAGTGCGGGGTTTTGGCTAATGCTTTGGAGTAGTTGCAAAATATGTTCGGCTTCTGTGGTATTATGATTATTTTCCCACAAACCATTTATTTTCAAATACTTAATAGCTGGTTCGTAATGATTGAGTACATCCCGATGCGGCAATATTTGCAAAGAAGAACGGTAAAAATATAGGTTGGAAAAGTCTATCAAATCAGGCGTGCGGCTGCGATAATGTCCCGTAAGTTGGTATTGCGGCAAAAATTGCAACGCCAAATCCAGCAACGAATCCAACTCGGCCAAAGGCTCGTCGGTCGGGTCGCCGTCCCAACGCAATTGGTACAAATGATGCGGCGAAAGCTGCTTTTCATCGCCAGCCACGACCACTTGTTTGCCGCGAAACATGGCGGGCAGGCCTTTTTCGGCGAAACATTGCGAAGCCTCATCAAAAATCACCAAATCAAAACATTGTTCTTGCGGAAAAATCGCCGACACCGTTTCGGGCGAAGCCAGCCAACACGGACAAAGCTCAAAAATTTCGTTGGCGTAAGTGGCCAGCAGTCGGCGCAGCGGCCAAATGCGGCGTTTTTTGGTGGTCTGATGGTACAACTCCCTGTAAGAGACCATATTACCCAAGCGATTGTATTGCAAAAGCCTGTACGTACGTTCTTTGGCACGGAGTTCGAGCAAATGCGCCGAAAGCGTTTGTTTGCGTGCCACCGACGTTTGCAACTGCTCCACCGTGTTCACAAAAGCCAATTCCGACGGAAATTTGAGTTCTGGAAATTGCTTTTCTAAATCTGCCAGCCAAGCCAACCGCCAAGCATTATCCAACACTGACCAAGTATGTAAGAAATGTGGATAACTTGTGGCATTTTTGTGAAGATATGCCTCCAAATCGTGTATAACCTGCTTTTCGGTTGTGGATAACTCCGTGCATAACTTATCGAAGGCAACCAAATTATCAAAATGTTGCTGATAATATGCCTTCCACGTGGAAAATTCATTTTCAGGGCATTGCAACAAAATTTCTATTTGTATAAAAGCCAAATAAGTATGCCATTGCGATATTTTATTTTGCCAAAAGGCTGTTTTTTGTATTAATTCAGTCAAAGCCTTACACCACTGCGACCAAGTAAGTTTTGTTATGGCTATTCGATTTTTGTCGGGCATGGTTTTGCGCCAAAGTTCCGCCCAACGGCTGACTTTTTGTAACGCTTGCAGACTTTGTGCTACGGTTTCGGGTTGAAGGCTTGGCGGCACACTTCCATAACCTTTTTTTTGTTGTAATTGTGCTATAAATTTCTGATAGTCAATTCGTTTTTTTATTTTGTCGGGCAAATCTGTTATCGCAATGCCGTTTGCTGCGGCAAGCGAAAGCAATGTTTTTTTGTTGGGATTAGAAAGCTGCCAAATGGTGCGCGTCCACCAATGCGCGTGCGCGTCGGCGGCTTGCTGTGCTTTCGGCAAAAGTTCTTGCCATTGCGCAATATTCACCGCTAAAGTGGTGGCTTCGTTGGTGGCTTGAAGTATTGGTTTTTCGGTAAAATTTTCTACAAAATGTTGATAACTTTTGCCAACAACCGCGCTTGATACCTGATTTCTAAGGCATTCGGCCAAAAGTGCGTATTCTTGCTCGCTGCCGATGGCCTCCAGTATTTGCTCAAAATTTTCTTTTTGTATAAAATATTGATTTACAGCCTCTAACCTTTCAAAATCTTGTTGTAAAGTGCTTCTTTGTTGTTGAATATCGGCCAATGTTTCCAATAACTTTTGCTTGTCAATGGCCGAAAAATGCGCAAAATTGAGCCGATGAAGCCATAAGTTATCCACATTTTGTAGGTTATCCACATACTGTGCATATTGTTGAAATTTTCGCTCAAAAATATACCATGTTTGCGCATCGAAATGCTTGTACGCCTCGCCCAAATCCAATGGCTGCGCACTCGGTCGCGAAGTCAGGTACAAGGTTTTGGGAGAAAGTCCCATTTTGTGCGTCGAAAACAACGCGATTTTGTACGCCTCCAATTGCTGCGCGTGTTGGTCGATGAGCCGCGCTTCACGTACAAAATCTTGTTCTAACGCAATAGCGTTCAGGCTACTGTTATGTTGTTTGTACGTGTCGGTTTGGCTGATTTGGACGGCCAGTTGCGCATAAATGGCGGGGCGGTCGGCCAAAAAATCATGCACCAGCCCCACAAACTGCTGCAAATTTTTTCTAACAAAACGCTGATACACCACATCTAAGGCCGCGCGTTTTTGGCTCACCACCAACACGCGTTTGCCTTTGGCGATGGCATCGGCGGCCAGATTACAAATCAGTTCGGATTTGCCAGTACCTGGAGGCCCTTGCACCACCAACGACTGCCCCGACTTCACCGCCCGCAACACTTGTTCCTGCGAAGCGTCCAGCGCGAAAGGCGCGAAAATTTGCTCCTCGCGTATGGGCGCGTGTGGCGTTGACTCAGAATGAAACAGAGACGAAAGTGTAATGTTATTTTTTATAAAAAACTCATAATCAGGCAATAAATACGAGTCGGCTTGCGGAAAAAGTCCCAACACGGCTTGCGGCTGCAATCGCAAAACACCCGCTTCGCTGTGGGCTTCGTCGTAGTCTTTGCGCTGAAAATCCGTGAAAGGCAAAAGCGTATCGGCGAGTGTTTCGCGGCCAAAATTGATTTGTATGTTACTGTCTTTTAGTAAATTATACAAAAAAGTCCGCACCGTCAGCGCGTCGCCGTCGGGCAATTGTTCACCCGAAAACTCCCAAAGTGGTTGCGAGAGTTCTACCCCCGAAAACTGCGCGTAAGCCAACAAAAAACTTTTGTTAAAACCAATCAGCGACTCATCAAGTAGCTCCAGTTGCCAAAGATTATTTTGCGCTTCGAGGCGCACAGGAAAAAACAGCAACGGACAGCGCAACCGCGTGCCATTGGGCAAGCAACCTTCCACAAACGGATAACCCACAAACAAATCCTGCGTACCGCGTTCTTCGGCGATTTGCTGGGTTTTGCGCCAAATCTGATGCAAACGACTCGAAACCAAATTGTTAGCGGCATGGCGCGGGTCGTGCACAGCACAAAGCGAAATTTGCTTTTTGTGTTCCAGCAAAGGCCGCAGCACGTCAAACGATTTTTTCCCTAACAAAAAATCAAAATCCTGAAAACCAATATCTTGACTTTTGGACAAACGCAAAAGCAACAAAGATTTATTGGCATTGCTCAGGTTGGTGAGCTTGCGCAAATAATTTTCGAGAATGGGTTTATTGTTGTCGTGGGTTTGCATAAAATCCCGTTTTAGTGGGGTGTTTTATTGAAATTAAAAAGATGAAGATGCCACACCTACAGTGTTTATTTCTAAACGATAATATTTTCTACTACAAAGATGTTAAACCTAAAGGCTTTGGTGGTAAAATATAAATTCAACAAATCGATAGGTCTGATTTCTTTCTTTGATTTTAGCCAAAATACTAAACAACGTCAATATACCAACAAATAACATTTCTAATCCCGCCGCAAGCCACCAAATTATTCACCGCATATTTTGCGGAGATTAAGGCCGCTATTCGCCGCAAACCCGCCCCAAACAAAAATGGTCACCAGTAAGAACGGTGACCAACAGCAAAGATTTTATTTTTAGCTAAAAAACTGACAGATAGCTTTTTATTTGTCTTTACTTCTAAACAAAAAGGTTTTGCTTTCTTCTCCTTTTATCAATTTCTTGATGTTTTTGTGGTGCATGGCTACCACTGTCGCACCGAGAATGAAGCCGCCAACCGTTGCCAGAGGATTTTCGGGCTTGAAAGCAGGCAAAAGCAACAACAACGGAAAAAGAGTAGCCGCCGTAATCGAACCCAAAGAGACATAATTAGAAACACCAAATACCAACACAAACACGCCAAAACACAAAGCCGCTACCGCAGGATAAACGCCCAGCACCATGCCCAACGATGTGGCTACGCCTTTGCCGCCACGAAAGCCCGCGAACACAGGAAAAATGTGTCCCAGCACCGCCAAAACACCCAAAAGCAATTGATACAACATGAAATTTTCGGAGCTAATGACCTGTTTTTCAAGCAAAAAATACGCAATCATGGTAGAAGCAAAGCCTTTGATTACGTCTATGACAAACACAATCGCGCCTGCTTTTTTGCCCAAAACCCGAAACGTATTGGTCGCGCCTGCGTTGCCGCTCCCGTGCTCGCGCACATCTACGCCATAAAAACGCTTGCCAAACCAAACCGCCGTCGGGATAGAACCCAACAAATAAGCCATCGCGCAGGCAACTGCAATATAGAAGGTAGGTGTATTCATAAATTGGTAAACTAATGGAGACGATAAAACCCCACAAATGGCTTAGATTTGTGGGGTTTTTGGATTTCTTTTATACAATTATTGTTGTTTGTCCAAGAAACGTTGTTGTGAACGACGGATAGAAGCAACTGCCGCATCTTCGTCTTCCCAACCTTCGATACCTACTTTTTTCTTTTCAAGGTCTTTGTAAACCGCGAAGAAGTGTTCGATTTCTTTGATAAGGTGTGGGTTCACTTCCGACAAACGGTAAAGTTTGTTCCAAATTGGGTCAGAAACTGGCACGCACAAAATTTTAGAATCTGGGCCTTTCTCGTCGTGCATACGGAACAAAGCGATAGGACGTACCTCAATCAAACAACCAGGGAAAGTTGGTTCAGAAACCAAAACCAAAGCGTCCAATGGGTCGCCGTCGCCAGCCAATGTTTCAGGGAAATAACCGTAATCAGTTGGGTAGTGCATTGGCGAGAAAAGCATACGGTCATAACGTATCATTTTTTTCTCGTAATCATACTCATATTTGTTGCGGCTTCCCTTAGGGATTTCCACTATCGCGTCAAGGGAAAAGTGGGAGTTTAATTCTGACATAAAACTTTCTGTGTTTATAAATAAAAATATATAAAATAGCTAACGCAGTAAAACGGCTAAAATTAGGAATAAAAACCAGATTCGCTAATGACAAAATCCATTTGAGTACAACTTTTTTTGTTTTTACCCAAAATAAACTAATGCCAAGCGGTTCGTAAGCAATGTTTTATCTACGAATGAGGCCATAGTTACAAACTTTTATCTTTTTACCTGTTTTTTGTAAAAAATAAGCCCTTGCCTACATCTTGAAACGTTCGTAACAGGCGCGGTCTAAGGCTTCGCGGTGATCTGGGTGTGCCAATTCTATCAAGGCTTTGGCACGTTGTTCCATGTTTTTCCCAAACAAATTTACCGCCCCAAATTCCGTAACCACCCAATGAATATGGCCGCGTGTTGTTACTACACCTGCCCCTTCTTTCAGGAATGGCACGATGCGCGAAACGCCTTTGTTAGTAGTCGACGGCAACGCAATAATCGGTTTGCCGCCTTCGGAAAGTGCCGCACCTCTAATAAAATCCACTTGCCCACCGATGCCCGAATATTGATAAGAACCAATCGAATCGGCGCAAACTTGCCCCGTCAAATCTACTTCGATGGCACTGTTAATGGCGTGAACCTTAGGGTTTTGCATGATTACGGTCGGGTCGTTCACGTAGGCGATGTCTATGGCCTTAATCATCGGATTATCGTCCACGAAATCGTAGAGTTTGCGCGTGCCAAACAAAAACGACGTAACAGTATAGCCTTGATGTTTTTTCTTAAAAGCATTGTTAATTACACCACTTTCGAGCAGCGGCAACGCGCCATCCGAAAACATTTCGGTATGCAAACCCAAATTTTTGTGATTGGTCAGGTTGCTTAACACTTGGTCTGGAATCGTGCCGATACCCATTTGGAGCGTTGCGCCATCTTCGACCAAGCCCGCAATTATTTGCCCGATTTTGGCGGAAGCCTCGCTGGCTTCTGCGCCATAGTTCATCTCCAGCAAAGGCACATCCGCCCAAACGGCTGCCGTGATTTGGCTCACGTGTACAAAACCTTCACCATGCACGCGCGGCATTTGCGGATTGATGTGGGCAATTACTTTTTTGGCCATGCGCACAGCAGAACGCGCAATGTCGATGGACGTACCCAACGAACAATAACCATGTTTGTCGGGTGGCGAGAGTTGCACGATGGCCACGTCCAACGGCAAATAGCCTTGATTAAATAATTTCGGGATTTCGCTCAAGAAAACGGGCGTATAATGGCCGCGTCCTTCTTTGATGGCGGTGCGGTTGCTGTCCGACACGAAAAGCGAGTTAAAGTAAAAATGCCCTGCCAAATCAGGAGAATTTAGGTCGATGCCTTGCGTGGTAATGCTCACTATCTCAACATCTTGTAGCTCATGTTTGCGGTCAATGAGTTTTTGGAGCAAAAAACGCGGCGTGGCGGCACTGCCATGCACAAAAACGCGGTTGCCCGACTGGACATGGCTTACAGCCTCTTCGGCAGAGACAAACTGTATTGTATTTTTCATGAAACTGATTGATAAAAGATTGTTTTCTAAATAGAAATACTAATTATAAAAAACCAAGACTACAAAACTATACTTTCCGTTTGTATCAAAAAAATGACAATCCTCACGCGCCGAGTTGTGGCCAAGCTGTAAGCCAACAAAATATATATGTTTGCGGCAAGATTCTGAAACGATAATACGCCCAAAGGTTTTGGGGAAATGGCCGTTTGCGTATCTTTGTCTTTTCGCAGTTCCCAAAACAGGGATTTATATTGATAAAAAATTTAATTATCTGAAAAACAATGCGTATTCCTATTTCATTGCCGCGATTTTTACGCAATTTTTATGGTGCGTCTATTGCTGTTTTTGTGGTTTGGATGTTGTTTTTTGACAGCAACGACGTTTTTACGCAATACAAGGCACGCAAAAAGCTGCGTGATTTGCAAGCTGAAAAAGCCTATTATCTCGAAAAAATAGAAGAAGTGCGCAAAGACCGTGAAGAGCTTTTTGGTAATCCGCGCCAAATCGAACGCTTTGCCCGCGAAGATTTTTTGATGAAAAAGAAAACCGAAGACGTGTACATTATTAAAGAAGAAGAGTAATAACACAACCCACTATGCAACTGACCCTAAACACGCCTGCGTTGTTGTTTCCTGCCATTTCGTTGTTGCTGCTGGCTTATACCAATCGGTTTATGACCTTGGCGGGGCTGATTCGCACGCTACACGAACGCTACAAGGAGTCGCCCGACCCCATGACGCTCAAGCAAATCAAAAACCTAAAACTTCGCGTAATCCTGATTCGGAATATGCAAGTGGCGGGGATTTCTTCGATGTTTTTGTGTGTCGTGTCTATGTTTTTGATTTATGAAAACTACAACCAAGCTGCTCAATATCTGTTTGGTGCGGGTTTGTTGTCGCTGATTATTTCGCTGGCCATGTCCATTCACGAAATACTTATTTCTACTCACGCCTTACAAATGCAACTTTCGGACATTGAGGCCAACGCCAAAGACGGAAATTTGTTGGGCAAATTTTTTCAGTCCTGATATACTGAATCTCTACTTATGATGGAAACTATACTCATTGCCGATAGCGGCTCTACCAAAACCGACTGGCGACTTGTGCGCGGCACAGAACAAATACAAACCATTCTGACACAAGGAATTAACCCTTATCACCAAAGCTACGATGAGATCGTGCAACTGCTCAAAAAAGAGCTTTTTCCTGTGATGCAATCGCCTTTGGTGCGCATGGTGTATTTTTACGGAACGGGTTGCAGCACTGCCGAGAAAAAACAAAAAATCGCGGCAGCTTTGCGCCAAGTGTTTGGCTCTGAGCTAAAAGTAGAAGTGCAACACGATATGTTGGCTGCTGCGCGTGCGCTTTGCGGACGTGAGGCTGGCATTGCGTGCATTATCGGGACGGGTTCTAATTCCTGTGTTTACGACGGGCAAGACATTGCCGTCAATGGCATGGGTTTGGGCTACTTGCTCGGCGACGAAGGCGCAGGCTGCAAACTGGGGCTTCGACTTTTGCAGGATTATTTCTACCAAGATATGCCTGCAGATTTGCGCAAAGACTTTGAGCAAAGCTACGACGTGAGCCGCGAAGTAGTATTGGAGCGTTTATATCAAAAAACATTCCCCAACCGTTATTCGGCTTCTTTCACGCCGTTTCTGAGCAAACACCTGCATTCGGAATATGCGCAAGCTCTTTTGCAGGAAGAAATGACGATTTTCTTCAAAAAATGCGTTTTGAAATTCGACAATTTCGAGCAATTACCTATCCATTTTACGGGGTCTGTGGCGTATCACTTTGCCGAACCGTTGCGCAAAACTGCCGCCGATTTGCCGTATAACTTACAAATTGGGAATATTTTGGCAACGCCCATGGCTGGGCTTTTGGCGTATCACGGCATTACAAATTCATAATTTGGCCTTGTTGCTCAATACCAAATATTTACTTTTATTTGTGCTTTCTTTATATAAAAAAACGCTTTAACTAAAAGCATTAGGCTATTATGAAAAAACTAATTGAGGATTTCAGTAAACAACTTAACGTAGCATTAGACATCGCAGCAAAAGCCCAACTTACCAAGGCGGCTGCTCCTATTCATAATATTGTTATCGCTGGTTTGGGCGGTTCGGGCATCGGTGGAAACTTGGTTAGCTCGTTCACTTACGACAACATCGCAGTGCCTATCAGCACTACCAAATCTTACGACATCCCTGGTTTTGTAAATGCTAACACGCTTTTTATAGCTTGTTCTTTTTCGGGCAACACCGAAGAAACAACTTCGGCAGTAGGCAAAGCCATCGCGAAAGGTGCGAAAATCGTATGTATCACGTCGGGCGGTAAGTTGGGCGAAATCGCTAAAACAAACGGCCTTGACGTAATCCTTATCCCTGGCGAATCGAACAGCCCACGCGCAAGCATCGGGTACGGTATCGTACAATTACTTACGGTGTTCAATTTCTTTGGCCTTACACCAAGCAACTCTTGGGATTCTATCAAAGCAACAGCCGCCTTGCTTGATGCCGAAGAAGCCAACATCATCGAAACTGCGAAAGTTTTGGCTGGCAAAATGAAAGGCCGTTTGCCAATTCTTTATTCAGATGCTCGTTTTGAAGGCGTAGTGATTCGTACACAACAACAAATCAACGAAAATTCAAAACAACTTTGCCACGTAAACGTATTCCCAGAAATGAACCACAATGAGTTGGTGGGTTGGGTTTATCCAGAAAACGTGTTGCAAAACTCCCTTACTGTTATGGTTACGACTGGTTTCGACAACGAACGCGTAGCGATTCGTATGGACATCTGCCGCAACATCTTCCGCGAAAAAGGTTCGGAAGTAGTAGATTTGCCAGCCAAAGGCGCGGACGTAATCCAACAATCTTTCTATTTGATTCACTTACTCGACTGGGTTTCATTCTTCTTGGCCGAAATCAATGGCGTTGACCCATTCCCTGTAGAAGTAATCAATTTCTTGAAAGGCGAACTTTCTAAAAGATAATTATCTGATTTTTAGATAAATAAAAAGCTCACGACAGTCGATGTTGTGAGCTTTTTTATTTTACTTGGCTTTATAACCTTCTTTCTGTAGAATTTCGAGGACTTTTGCCCGAAAATCGCCTTGTATAATAATTTCGCCGTCTTTGGCTGAGCCGCCAACGCCGCATTTGGTTTTGAGCAACTTACCCAATTTTTCGAGATCTTCGTCTTTTCCCACAAAACCCGTAATTAAAGTTACTTGCTTGCCCGCCCGCATTTTTTTGTCTAGTTGCACGCGCAAATTTTGTTGGGCGGCTGGCAATGTGTCGGGTTGCTCTTGGTTTTCTTCCTGATACGAAAAATTGCTATCGGTGGAATAAACCACCCCAATTCTATTTTTATGTGAAGGCATAAATTCCTGATTTTAAATTATTTAACTTCAACAAAACCGCCGTCATCCACCACTTTATCGCTCCCGTTTTGTCCTGCCGTCCCTATGCCTGACAAAATACTAAGCACTAGCGTAAGAATTGAAACCAACAAAACCACCCTAATAAATAATTGTGGTATAAATTTAGAGAAATGATAATAGCCCACAGCTACAATAGAAATAAATCCTAACACTGCATTTAAAGCTACAAAACCCATAGTGCTAAGGTCAGAATCTGTTAAGAAAATAGAGAATAAACCGCCTGCCCCTTCATTTATATCTCTTCTCAAAACAATCGCAGGAATTAGAATCATATACAAAAGAGAGGACACTATAAAACAACCTATGTATATATAAAAAGAGTATTTAAATATCTCAATTTCTTGTTTTAACATTCCATAAACAAGAGTTCCCAAGCCAGCCAATATACCCAAAATAGGAATAATTAAGGAATATGATAAAATCTGTTCGCGCATTTTCTGATAATCTCAATGTTTTTAATCGTATTTGTATATTTTAATGCAATAAAGTAAGCCACGCTTCTTTTACGCATTGTTCGCGTAGTAGTCGGCTTGCCTCTATGTGTTTTGCTTCTTCGGTTAATAGTGTTGTGTGTATTTGTCTGTACTGTGTTATTTCTTCAGCAGTCGGCAACTGTTCTATATTTGCCAAACGCCCTAATTCATTGCCTGTCAGTATATTACTATGCCTTACACTATGCGGCAATTGGTCAAAACCAATCCCTTTTTTCTCATTGGGTTTCGGAACTTCAAAAAGCGCATCTCCGTGCGCTCTGCAATACCAGTCGCCACCCATACGAGCCACCGCATCAAGGCGCGTAGTATCAATTTTGCCGTCCAAACCCAATATGTCTTCTCGGAAGTGCGCCAAAACCACTTCGCACAAAATCAGGTTGGCCGCGCCACCTTGTTGGCCTGTTTCTATCACTTGCAGCACTTTGCATTCAAAGGCTGCAGGCGACTCAGCCACGCGCGGAGGGCGTACCATTTGCGAGGCGATAGGCGTAAAACCTGCTTTTTCAAACTCATTTACACCGCGTTCGTATTCGCAACTAGCCAACGACATTTGCTCTACCATCGCATAATTTACAATGTTAATAACAACTTCGTCAATTTGGTAAACGTTTTCCAACGTATGTTTGATGGTATTGTCTCGTACTCGACGCGCTGGCGAGAAGATCAAAAGCGGCGGATTTGACCCAAAAGCATTGAAAAAACTAAATGGCGCAAGATTTACATTGCCTTCTGCGTCTTGCGTACTGGCAAAAGCGATTGGTCGCGGAGCTACTGCCCCCATCATAAAGGCATGAAATACACCAATAGAAACTTCTTTAGGATTAACGGTCAATACTTTTCCAGACATATTTTGGGTTGAAATCGGGTGCTAATATAACTATTTGGCCGTTACGCTCGGTATTCTGCTTGGCGGCAGCGCAAAAATAGGCATTTCTATCTTTGTTTCTGTCAAAAAAACATGAAAAGAACAACAAGAACAATCACCCTCCACTTCCGCAAAGGCGTGATGGTCTTCGTCTGCACCGTGTGGATGGTTATGTGCTTCCTCACGAATTTTAGTGTTTCCTTCACGGCGTTTTTGCCATTCTTGCTGCTCTTTCTGCATTTGCTCTTGCTCTTCTTTGCTAAATTTGAAATCAACTAAGCCATTCAAATCAGGCTGACCAGCATCTACCCAGCAAGTGTACCAGAAATCGCCAACCATACGAATAGCCGCACGCATACGGCGTTCCACTTGGCCGCCCAACATTCTATGAAAATCTCCCGAATACGCCTTCGAATACACCAACGTATTGACGTTGCCGCGCTGTTCGTAGCTGTATTTTTTGTCGGGCGAATATTCTGCATTTAATTTTCGCTCAAAAGTAAATACCGAATCCAAAGCCGTATTCGCTTCGGTTACGGCTTGCCATGCTCGTTGTTGCGGACGTTCCACGTATTCGGCGCGGCCTACAAAAAAATCGTAGTTATCCGAAAACAATTCAGGCAAACGCGATTCCCAAAAACCATGAATACCTTTTTGGTTGGTCATTTGGCCGTTGTAGTTGGAAGTGGTATGCAACGGTACGTTTCCGTCGCCGATGTAATGCCCCAAATCCGCCGAAAGTCTCAAAATTTCGCGTGCGTTGCGGTCTTTGAACGCTCTTGTGAGCTGAAATTTCATGCGGTTGATTTGCCAAGGCACAATCCCGTAGGCCATGAGCGTATCTTCAGTGTATTTTTTTACGGCATCTTCCCAGCGGCGCGGCAGCTTGTACACGGCACTGTCCCCATACTCATCCAAATCTATGTAATGGCGTGGAGCTTCGTCTTTCACGGCGTAGCGGCGTGCGTCTGGGTTTACGGCGTTTTCTGTTAGGTAAACGATATGATGTTTGTAAAATCCCATCATTTCGGGCGGTAACGTAAAGACAGCCAGTCGGTTAATGCGTTGATGAGCAAAAAAGCCCCAAGCCTGCGCACGTTGCATTTGCAACAAACAGAAACCAATTACCAACAATACACTTATTTTTTTCATATAATTTTTATAGAAAAATTACTTTTTATGCTCCTGACGCGAACGCACCACATCGCAAGCCAAATACAAGGCACTACGGAACGACGATTCGTCGGCTTCGCCTTTTCCCGCAATGTTATAGGCCGTTCCGTGGTCTGGCGAAGTGCGTACCACTGGCAAACCTGCCGTAAAATTTACGCCATGGTCGAACGCCAATGTTTTGAACGGCGTAAGGCCTTGGTCGTGGTACATGGCCAAAATGCCATCAAATTTTTTGTACAAATGCGAACCAAAAAAGCCGTCGGCGGGATATGGCCCAAACACCAACAACCCTTTGTTTTTCAGGTCTTTAATGAGCGGAGCAATAATTTCTTTTTCTTCGTTGCCCATCAAACCTTCTTCGCCTGCGTGCGGGTTGAGTCCCAGAATCGCAATGCGCGGTTTGATAATGCCAAAATCCTGCTTGAGCGACTCGTGCATCAGGTTGAATTTGCTCAAAATCTTTTCTTTGGTCAACGTTTTGGGCACGTCGGCAATGGAAATATGTCCCGTAACAACGCCCACACGTAAATCTTCACTCACCAATAACATCAGGTTGTCGGCCACGCCAAATTCTGCTGCAAAATATTCGGTATGTCCCGCAAAGGCAAAATGTTCGCGCGGCATATTGCTTTTGGTGATTGGCGCGGTTACGATGGCATCAATCAGGCCGTTTTTGAGGTCTGCCGTAGCCACTTGTAAAGCCTTCCAAGCTCCCAAACCCGATTCGGGCGTAGGTTTGCCAGGCTGGATTTCATAATCTTCTTCCCAACACATCACGATATTGGCTTTGCGGTGGTTGAGTTGCTGGGCAGATTTGATATGTACGATACCCGTGTCCTCCAAGTTGAGCAAACGACGGTATTTATTCAAAATCTTGTACGAACCATAAATCACAGGCGTACACAAACGCAACAAACGGTTGTCTTCCAGAAGTTTGAGAATTAATTCTGGCCCCACGCCATTAAAATCGCCCATCGAAATACCGATAATGGGTTTTTCCTTGTGGTGATGTGATGCTGTTTCGTTTGTTTGTTTTTCCATTGTATGTTAGTAACGCTGACTTACAGGAACTTAACCCATTTCGTCAGCCTTATTTTTAAAGTTAAATAATTTCAATAACGGATTTGACTATTTATAAAAAATGATAGCTGGATTAAAGGTGAGTCAAATTAACCCAAAAAAAGCCATTTTGCATATATTTTGTGCAAAAACCAACCCGTTTTTTTTCTAATAAATCCTTACTTGCCTTTTTTACGATTTTTTGGCGAGTATTAATTTCAATTCGTTGAGTTTGAGTAAAGCCTCTACAGGCGAAAGTGTGTTTACATCTATCTGGCGCAATGTTTCGGCCACTTGCTCCATTTGCGGGTCAGCGGCCTGAAAAATGCTTAACTGATAATTGTTTTTGGGAATGTCGCGGACTTTCTCTTGCTGCTGCTCACGCCGATTGTCTTTTTCCAAATGGTGCATAATCTCGTTGGCACGCAAAACCACCGCGTTGGGCATCCCTGCCATTTGCGCCACATGAATCCCGAAACTGTGTGCGCTGCCCCCTGCCTGCAATTTGCGCATAAAAATCACCTTATTGCCAGACTCTTTGACCGACACGTTAAAATTCTTGATGCGCGGAAAATCCGCCGCCAATTCGTTTAGCTCATGGTAATGCGTAGCAAAAAGCGTCCGCGCCTTGCATTTGGTGTGTGTGTGCAAATATTCCACGATGCTCCACGCGATGGCCACGCCGTCGTAAGTGCTTGTGCCGCGCCCGATTTCGTCCATTAGCACCAAACTTTTAGGGCTCAAATTGTTGAGAATGCTGGCCGTTTCGGTCATTTCGACCATAAACGTAGATTCGCCGCGCGAAAGATTGTCCGAAGCACCCACGCGCGTAAACACTTTGTCCACCATGCCCACGTGCGCCGCCGTAGCTGGCACGTAGCTGCCCATTTGCGCCATGAGCACAATCAAAGCCGTTTGGCGCAGCAGTGCCGACTTACCCGCCATGTTCGGGCCCGTGATGATGATGATTTGTTGCGAGGCATCGTCCAAAAAAACATCGTTGGGGATATATGGCTCACCAACAGGCAATTGCGTTTCGATTACGGGATGTCTGCCGTCTTTGATGTCCAGTACGTTGTCTTCCGTAACATTGGGTTTCACGTAGTTTTGACGCGTGGCCACCGTCGCAAAAGAAATAAGGCTGTCGAGTACGGCCAACGTTTTGGCGTTCTGTTGAATTGCTCCCACAAAATCGGCAGCAGCCAGCACCAACTCGTTGAAAAGTCGCTGCTCTATGGCCGTGATTTTTTCTTCTGCCGTCAGGATTTTTTCCTCATACGTTTTTAGCTCTTCGGTAATGTAACGCTCGGCGTTGGTAAGCGTTTGTTTCCGAATCCAGTCGGCAGGCACTTTGTCTTTGTTGGCGTTGCTTACTTCCAAGTAATAGCCAAACACTTTGTTGTAAGAAACTTTGAGCGAAGAAATGCCCGTGCGCTGAATCTCGCGGTTTTGTACTTGTAGCAAATAATCTTTGCCCGAATGGGAAATTTCGCGTAACTCGTCGAGTGCTGTATCCACGCCTTCCCGAAACATTCCGCCCTGATTGCTCACAATCGGCAATTCTTCCTGCAACTCACGTTCTATTTTTTCATACAAAAAACTACACGGATTGAGTTGGTCGGCCAGTTTTTTGAGTTGATTTACAGGGCTTTGGGCTAATAAATCTTTGATTGGCAAAATATTTTTCAATGCCTTTTTGAGTTGGAGCATTTCGCGCGGATTGATGCGGCGCACGGCAACTTTGGAAATGAGTCGTTCCAAATCGCCAATCGGTTTGAGGTGCTGCAACATTGTTTGGCGCAAATCGCTGTCCTGTACGAAGGCTTCTACGGCCTGAAGGCGTTCGTCAATTCTATTTTTTTCTTTGAGCGGTAAAAGTGTCCATTTGCGCAAAAGGCGTCCGCCCATTGGCGTAACGGTATGGTCAAGAATTTCGATGAGTGGCACGCCGTTTTCTTGTTGCGGAAATACCAATTCTAAGTTGCGAATCGTGAATTTATCCAACCAAACATAACGTTCCTCTTCGATGCGCGAAAGTGCCGACACGTGTCCGAGTTCGCGGTGTTCAGTTTCGGCCAAATAATGTAACACTGCACCTGCGGCAATAATACCCGCGTCCATTTCTTCCACCCCAAACCCTTTGAGCGTGGCCGTGTTGAAATGGCGTGTCAGGGATTCGCGAGCGTAGTCGGGCTGAAAAATCCAGTCTTCTAAGGTGTAAGTATTGTATTGATTACCAAAATGTTGTTCAAATTCCACGCGGCGCGGCTTACAGAAAAGCACTTCGGACGGCATAAAACTTTGTAGCAGCTTTTCGCAGTAGTCGGCATCGCCTTGTGCCACATAAAACTCCCCCGTCGAAATGTCCATGAACGAAACACCAACCGCCCCATTTTTTTGCAAATGAATGGCCGCCAAAAAGTTATTTTGCTTGGTTTCCAGTACGTTGTCGTTGAGCGTAATGCCGGGCGTTACCAATTCGGTTACGCCACGCTTGACGATACCAACGGCATCTTTGGGGTCTTCGAGTTGGTCGCAAATGGCCACGCGCTGCCCCGCACGCACGAGTTTGGGCAAATAAGTGTCTAAGGAATGATGCGGAAAACCAGCTAAGGCCATTTCGGAAGCCGCACCGTTGGCGCGTTTGGTCAGGGTGATGTTCAGAATTTTACTGGCCGTAACAGCATCGTCGCCGAATGTTTCGTAAAAATCTCCTACCCGAAACAACAACAAAGCCCCAGGGTGTTTGGCTTTGATGGCGTTGTATTGCTTCATTAGTGGCGTTTCTTTCGCTTCTTTTACCTTAGTCATTTTAAAATTAAATATCTGAAAATCTGTACTTTATATTTTATTTTTCTTAACGAAAATACTCATAAATCTTTTTGAGTTCGGGGTCGGTTTCGGCCTCACGAATGGCGACTTTGTGTTGCTCTACGCCAGCCACTTCCGACAAAATTCCCAAAGCCTGATAAGCTGCAAATCGTAACATAGACGCTTTGCTGTTTTGGGCAGTGCTTACAATCAGCGCAACGCCTTCGGCCTGTTTGGCTTTCGACATTTTGAGCAAATAAACAGCAAAGCTTTGTAACACTCCGTACATTTCGTCTTTAGAACCTGTTTTTATTTTGTCCGTAAACCAATTGTAATAAGTGCTATCTGTTTTTTGGGCATAATATTCGGCAGCTACTGGCGCAATGTACGGATGTTTTTGGGCTTCAAAGTCTGCAATTTTTGCCTCAATATCCGACGGCTTGGTTTTGATATAACCTTCCAGCGCGGCGGCGGAAGCATCATAAGAACGGTCGGAAAGGCCAGCCGCAAACGTACTTTGCAAGCCGCTATCTTGGAGGCGTTGCAACGTGCGAAAGGCTTCGGCACGCACGGCAGCTTTAGGGTCGTTTTTAGCCAAATCCTTCATTTTCTGGGCATTATTGGCCACCAATTGCGAATCAAGTTCGGCCATTACCTGCAAAGCCTCGACGCGTATCGCCCAAAAACGGTCGGAAAGAGCCGCCGATAACATTGCTTGCGTTTCGGGGCTATTGTCTTCGTCCAAAGCACGTAGCGCGTCCAATCGCAACTTCATTTTGTCGCCGTGATAATATTGAAAACGCAATTCGTCTTGCGTTTTGGTTTGGTCGATGCTGGCCAAAAGTTGCTGCTCGCCATCAAAAACCAAAAGTTGTGGCACAGAGTCCACGGCAAAAGTAAATTCCTGCTCGCGTTCGTCGATGGTAATCGGGTAGCGGAGTTTTTGGTTTTTCACCCAAATATCTACTTTCAGCGGCAAACGGTAGGTTTTAGGCGAATAAAGACTGTCTTGCGTTTGGCGCACTTTTAGCCATACTTTTTTGTCCGAATAGCTGTAATTAACTTCCAGTTCGGGGTGGCCTGCCGACATAAACCATTGGTTAAAAAACCAATTCAAATCTTCGCCCGTAACCTCCTCGAAAGCCAAGCGCAGGTTATGAATTTCTACGGAACTAAACTGATTTTTAAGTAAATAGCGTTTGATACTTTCAAAAAATGCTTCATCGCCCACGTACTTGCGCAACATGTGCAGCACGCGGCCACCTTTGGCGTAAGAGTGGCTGTCAAACATTTGTTCGCGGTCGTTGTAGTAGTAGCGAATCAACGGTTCGCGTTTGCGTTGTGACTCGCGGAAATATTGTTGCTTTTCTTGTTGGCCGTCGAAGTCGGCTTGTTCGATGCCAAACTTATGCTCAGCCCACAAATACTCTGAATAATTGGCAAACGACTCGTTGAGCGGCAAATTTGACCACGATTCGCAGGTAACCAAATCGCCAAACCATTGATGAAAAAGCTCATGTGCAATGATGCCGTCCCAATCTTGGTCGAGCAAGGCGCGGTCGTCGGACTGCACGGCCTCCATAAACGTAGAAGCGGAGGTATTTTCCATCGCGCCCGACACGAAATCGCGCACCACCACTTGCGAATATTTGTCCCACACAAAATCAACGCCCAGTTTTTGGGAGAAAAACTCTATCATTTCGGGCGTGTGGCCAAAAATAGCTTTGCCATAAGGCGCGTATTTGGGTTCTACATAATAGTTCACCTCTTTGTTGCGCCAACGGTCTTTGATAATGGCAAAATCGCCGACTACCATCGTAAACAAATACGGTGCGTGAGGTTTCTTTTGTTCCCAAACGTCGGTGCGTGTGCCGTCGGGGTTTTGAGTAGAATACACCAAAAGGCCGTTAGACAGTGTTACGAAATTCGTATCTACGGTAATGTGTATCTCGTCGGTGCAACGTTGGTTGGGCGAATCGATGGTCGGAAACCAACAAGAAGCCGATTGCGTTTCGCCTTGCGTCCAGACTTGGCGCGGTTTGTCGGGGTCTGTGCCGTCGGGGTTGATAAAATACAGCCCTTTGTCGGAAGTAATAGCCGCGCTGCCTTTGGTAACCAACTCGTCGGGCTTGGCCACATACTCGATTTCTACGCGGTACTCGTCGGTACACGTGTAGAGTGTGTCCAAGTAAATGGTCATTTGGGTATTGTTGTAATTGTATTTGAGCAGCTTAGATTTTTTATCCGAAACCAAAAGTTTTACCGATTTTATATCAAAACCTTTGGCATCGAGTTCTAAAGTATTTTGTGGGAAAAAATGCGGACGAAGTGTAAGCGTAGCCACACCCAACAAATAGCGTTTTTTCCAATCCAATTCTACTTCCAATTTGGTGTGCACCAAGTCATTTTTAAGCGTGCGCGATGGGTTGTAACCGTATTTTTTGGCAGCCCACACAGGCGGTTCTTTTTTGGTTGATTTCGTGGTGTCTGTGGTAATAGTAGCAACGGCGGCGGTAGTTTTGGGCTGTGTGTTTCGACCGATAGACTGGCAACCAACTATTGCAGAGGCAATGGCTAAGAGCCAGTGTAATTTTATATGAAAAGATAATCTCATAGCTGACGTTTTCTTACGGATTAATGTAGTGCAAGAATAATTAGAGTTTGTATCACTTTAATTCACAAACATAACTAATAAAGATAGACAATAGAATATTGGGGCACAAAATTCCCCATAACACAAAACCCCCAACCTATCGAAAAAGGCTGAGGGTTTGTGGGTCTATAACCATTTAATAAGCTATAACATTATTACGGCTCCATTTTTTTATCTTGGCTATGTTTTGGTAGCTCAGCAGTCTTTGGATTGCGAGCAGGTTCTGGTTTTGGCATGACAGGAAGCGTAAAATTAGCACCTTCCACTACTTCACCATCTTTAGTCAACTCTACCACTTCGTAGCCCAACTTCACGAGCTTGTCTTTAAGACTTGCTTTATCGCCTACTACCACGATGTTCATCTTGTCCACAGGCAACAGGTTGTGTGCCAACATATTGATTTCGCCGCGAGCAATTTTTTCTAAAACCTCGTTTTGTTTTTGAGTATAGTTGCGATCGAGACCGTAATCAATGATTTGGCCTAAGAAATACGCTTTTTGGATTTGCGTTTCGTATTTAAGAGCTTCTGATTGGCCGATAGAACGTTTGGTAAACTCAAGCTCTTCTGGTGTAATACCTTTGTCAGCATAAAGTTTAATTTCTTTGATAAACTCAATGATAGCACTATCCGTTACATTGCCTTTTACGCCTGCCGAAGCCGTGAATGGCCCTGCAATATCTGAACCGCTAAAGCCCGAACGCGCACCGTAAGTATAGCCTTTGTCTTCGCGCAAATTCAAGTTGATACGGCTGTTAAACGCACCACCCAAAATGTAGTTCATGAGTTTTGCTTTGTAATACTTACCCGTAGCATCGTATTTCATGGCGATATAGCCAATACGAATTTCTGATTGTGGTGCTTTTTCTTTGTCCACTAAGAAAATACGTGTTTTCTCAATTTTTGGCGTAAGTTGTACTGGGGCGCGTTTTACTTTTTCGCCTTTCCAACGAGCCAAGAAATCTAATTTAGGCATAATAGACTCACCCGTAACATTACCTACTACCACCAAACTAGTAAGGGATGGAGAGAAATAATCTTTGTAATATTTCTTCACATCATCCAGCGTGATATTTTCTACAGTTTTCACTGTACCAGCGGTAGGAACAGCCAAAATATTGCCTTCACCATAAAGCAAACGGTTATATACGGCGTTGGCAATAGCTACAGGCTGGTTGGCTTGATTGGCGATACCTTCTAGCTGTTGATTTTTCAAACGCTCAAAGTCTTCTTTGTCGAAACGTGGATGCAAAATACGTTGCTCAGCAAGGCGCAAAGTCGCATCAAGATTTTTGGTAAGTGCCGTAATTTCGATAGCAATTTCATTGTTACCAGCACTTACGCTAATGCTACTACCTAATTTTTCAAGTTCGCTGCTCAACTCTTCGGCTGTGTATTTCTCGCTTGCTTCTTCGAGCATTCCCGCCACTAATTGCGCTACACCTGCTTTCGTTGGGTCGAGGGCTTCCATGCGGTGGCCGCATTTTACACTCATCAGGATAGAAGTCATCGGCAACTCGTCGGTATAAGTACCGATAGCACGGATTCCGTTCGGGAATTTATCTTGCCAATAATCAGGCACATTTACCACAGGATTTGCACCAGCGGCAGGGCGTTTGCTACGATCAAAGTTATCTTTAGCTTTGTTATAAACCAATCCTTTGTACTCGTCGGCTGGAGCTTGGTATTTGCTACCGTCTGGCGTGAAGTTGTTTGGAGCTGCAACCAAATCTGTTTTACCTTTTGGTACTACGCTCGTAATCACCGCTTTTTTGCCTTTAATGTATTGGTTATACACACGCATTACATCTTCTTTGGTAAGCTTACGATGTGCTTCAATATCTTTTACACTGTAATTGGCATTCCCTGTAAAAGTTTGTAACGAAGCTAATCTTGAAACTTTACCACTTACGCTGGCCAAACCTTCAATAGACTGTACTTCATAGTTTGCTTTGAAGCGTTTCAAATCGTCGTCAGTTACGCCGCGTTTCTCAAATTCAACGAATGTTTCACGAACCATTTTCTCCATATCGGCCAAACCTTTACCAGGGAACGGCAATACAGTTACCGTAAATTCGCCCGACAATTCAAAGGCTGGATGATACACTTGCGCTTGCAACGCATTTTGAGCTTTTACAAAACGTTGGTAAAAAAGAGATGTATTGCTACCGCCCAAAATTTCAGCCAAACAGTCCAAAGCCACTTCGTCTGGATGGTAATTGGGAACAGTTGGGAATACCATTTGCATCAATGGGAAACGAACGTTGTCTTCGTAAGAAACATAACGGTCTGACTCCAACACTGGGGCTGGCAAACTCATTTTCTTTACTTCTGGACCGCGTGGAATCGAGCCAAAATATTTTTCTACCAAACTAATTACTTCGGCTGGTTTTACATCGCCGCCCACCGTAACTACGGCATTGTTCGGGCCATACCAACGTAAAAAGAAGTTTTTAAGGTCTTGTACGTCCACACGGTTCAAATCTTCGATATAACCGATAGTAAGCCAAGAATACGGATGGCCGTAAGGATATAATGTTTTGGCTGCATATTCACTCGCCAAGCCGTAAGGACGATTGTCGTAGTTTTGGCCGCGTTCATTTTTTACGGTAGCACGTTGCACTTCAAATTTCTTCTGCGTAACGGCATCAAGCAAAAAGCCCATGCGGTCAGCTTCAAGCCAAAGGGCCGTTTCTAACTGATTGCTTGGCATTGTCTCGAAATAATTGGTACGGTCGCGGTTGGTTGTACCGTTGAGCGTTCCGCCCGACTCCGACACGATTTTAAAGTGCTCTTCGTCAGCTACGTGGTCAGAGCCCTGAAACATCATGTGTTCGAAGAAGTGCGCAAAACCAGATTTGCCAATTTGCTCGCGCGCCGAACCCACGTGATAGGTTACATCCACGTGAACCACCGGATCAGAATGGTCTTCATGAATCACCAACGTAAGACCGTTGGCCAATTCATATTTTTCGTAAGGGATGATAATTTCGTCGCCTTTACGAGTTACTTTTTCGATAAAGCGTGTTCCGTCGCCAAGTTTGGCAGGTGCGGCAGCTGGTTTAGCAGCCGCTTCTTTTTTAGGTGCAACAGCTGTTGCGGAAGGCTTCTTGGCTGGTGCTTTTTTCTGCGCTTGCACCACACCCAAAGCCAACGCCATTCCCATCGAAAGAATAATTGTTTTCTTTAGCATAAGAAGTTGGAATTATAAAAAATTGGTTACGATAATTGGCAATACTAAAACAAAAAACGATAAGCCACAAAACAACACGTTAAAAACGGCGTTTGTGGCTGACTAATGGTTTGTGGACTTTAAAAAATTAGAATTAAATTAGTAACAAATAACTATATGTATTCTTTTTACAAAATCGTCATTTCCACCAAATGCAAACGCGCATCGGTTTTGCCCAGAATCTTAAAACTAAAAGGCGGAGCTTCTACCACCGTCCCGACATCGGGAATATTTTCGTAAATGGATAAAATATAACCGCCCAACGTCTCGTAATCGCCTTCAGGAATTTGCCAATCATATTTTTGGTTTAGGTAATAAACTTCCAAACGCGCGTTGAGCAAGTACATATTTTCGGCCAATGCCTTTTCTTCGAGCGTGTCTTCGTCGTGTTCGTCTTTTATTTCCCCAAAAATTTCTTCCATTACATCTTCAATACAAATCAGGCCAGCCGTTCCGCCAAACTCATCTATCACGACGGCAATACTGCGGTGTTCTTTGTTAAAAAATAACAGCAAATCTTCCGCCGACATGGTTTCGGGCACGCTTGGTACAGTCGTCAGAATTTGGTCAATGCTTTTGGGTTTTTTGAAAAGCTCTGAGCTATGACAATATCCCACGATATTGTCAATACTTTCTTCGTACACCAAAATTTTAGAATAACCTGTTTCGATAAATTTTTGCGCCAATGCCTCTACGTCGTTGTTTTTGTCGATGGCCGCAATTTCCGTACGCGGAATCATGCAGTCGCGCACACGCAACGTAGGTAACTCCAAAGCATTGCGGTAAATCTGAACACTTAGCGAGTTTTGTGTGGTGTCGTTTTGGGCAGAAAGCAACGGCATCGCCCACGTGTGCAACCCAACGGCCAACGGAGCTAATTTAGATTCGGGACTAATGTTTTGTTTGTTTTGTAAAAGCACCCAACGCCGCATAAGTTCCACCACAGGGTACAGCACCAAATACAAAGTATAGAGCGGCAATGCCGCCCAGTTCATAAAATCGTTGGGAGCATATTCCGAAAAACCCCTGATAGCCAAGCTACTAAATGCCACATACACAAACGCCAGCAGCAAAGCCATCAGACCCAACAAAAAAATGTCGAGACTGTCGTGTACGGGAGCTAAAGTAATTTGTAGCCATTGGTTGGCCGTCTGCATAAAAGCCAGCACCGCCGCCCCCAATGCCGCATAATGTGCTGTCTTGATGGTAAGCACGAGGCGCAGCAAATGGCGCGAAAAATAAGTAAGGATTCGTTCGTTAAGGCTTTGGGCAACTTTCAAATGCTTGGCCTGCCACCATTGGGAGGCCGTCAGTACCCACATCATCGCCGACAGCACAGCGGCCAGCAACAAAGCAAACAAACCGAAGATTAAGGAGGGATAGGGGTCGTCCATAATGTATTAAAATAAAACGCTTTTGTTCAAAGCTAACGGAAAAATACTAAAAACACAACGCCTTAACGCTCACGCTCTTCCAAAAGTTCGGCCATGATACGCGCCGAAAGCAAAGCAAGCGGTACGCCGCCACCTGGGTGCACGCTCCCACCACAGAAATATAAGTGCTTGATTTTGGCCGAAAAATTCGCGTGTCGCAAAAATGCCGCATACCGATTATTAGAACTGTTGCCATACAAAGCCCCTTTCACGGAACTGGTACGGCTCTCAATCGTGCGCGGTTCTAACATTGCTTCCGTTACAATGAGTTTTTCTATATCCGTCTTCAAAGTCCTATTGATTTTGCGGACAATGTCGCGCCGCGCCTGCGCAATGAGCGTATCCCATTCCTGCCCGATATTGTTGGGGACGTTTATCATCACAAACCAATTTTCTGCGCCTTCGGGAGCGTGCGAAGGCTCGTGCTTGCTGGTAATGTTGATGTAAACGGTTGGGTCGGCATAAATGGTTTTTAGTTTAAAAATATGGTCAAACTCTGTGGCGTAATCCCTGCTAAACAAGATGTTATGCAGTCCTAATTGCTCAAATTGCTTATTTATTCCCCAATAAAAAATCAGTGCCGAACTGGATTTGGGTTGGCTCAAAAGTTTTTCGGGAGCGGGTTCGTGGGCTAATAATTTGCGATAAGTGGCCACCATGTCCATATTGCTCACCACCGCCTCAAACGGCAATTCTTGGCCATTTACTTTCAGCCCGACGGTGCGGCCTTGCTGCGTCAAGATTTTTTCTACCCTACTTTTCAAATGGAATTTTACGCCCAAATCTTTGGCCAAGCGGCTCAAACTTTCGGTAATGGCATACATGCCGCCTTTGGGCAAAAACGCGCCTTTGTTGTGTTCCAAATGCGGAATCATGTTCAGTAAGGCAGGCGTTTGGTAAGGGCTTGAGCCGTTGTACGTGGCGAAGCGGTCGAAAAGCTGAACTACTTTAGGGTTTCGGAAATGCGTGGCGTTGGCCTCGTGCATGGTCTTGAAAATGCCCAGTGCCGGCAATTGGGCGATGGCTTTAGCGGCTTTCCAGTTCAGAAACGTGCTGGTTTTGTGCATAGATTTGTACAAAAACAATTCGCCAACCAAACCGTAATAATTGGCACTACGTTTCAGAAAGCTGGTAATATTGGCGGCGGGTTCGCCTGTCTGTTTGGCGATTTCTTGCGCAAAATCTTGGGCGGAAGTAGGCGTAACAATGCGCGTTCCGTCTTCATAGAAATAGCGACAACCTTCTGTAAGTCTTTGGTAATGAAAATAATCGTCTATATTTCGGCCAGCTAACGCAAAAAGCTCTTCTACCAGTTCGGGCATGGTAAACAGCGAAGGGCCAGCGTCAAAGCGGTAGCCGTCTTGCTCCAGTAGCGAGAGTTTGCCACCCAAATAATCGTTGGCTTCAAATACTTCTACATCGTGGCCTTTGGTGCGCAAACGAATAGCCGCGGCAATGCCCGCAACGCCTGCGCCAATAATGGCAATTTTTTTAGTGTTCATTAGTGCGTGTTTAAAAATAAACGTGTGTCGTAGTAAACTACAATGCAACCAAAAGTGTTAATATTATTCGGCAATTTTTCTTTCCCAACCAAACACATTTCCATTTCTGTATGTCAGGCTTCAAACTTATTTCGGATTACACGCCGCAAGGCGACCAACCCAAAGCCATTGAGCAATTAGTCGAAGGTTTAGAACGCGGCGACAAATCCCAAACCCTTTTGGGCGTTACGGGTTCGGGCAAAACATTCACGGTGGCCAATGTTATCGCCAAACACGGCAAGCCAACCCTCATTTTGAGCCATAACAAAACATTGGCTGCGCAGTTATATGGCGAATTTAAGCAATTTTTTCCAGAAAATGCCGTAGAATATTATATTTCCTACTATGATTATTACCAACCAGAGGCTTTTTTGCCGACTACGAACACGTACATTGAAAAAGATTTGGCCATCAACGAAGAGATAGAAAGATTGCGATTGAGTGCTACCGCCGCCCTCATGTCGGGGCGTAGCGATGTGATTGTAGTTGCGTCTGTGTCGTGTATTTATGGTATCGGCAACCCGACCGAGTTCGGAAAAAATATCGTGCGCCTTGCGCAAGGCGACATTATTAGCCGAAATACGTTGTTGTTCCGACTCGTGGATATTTTGTACAGCCGCACGGAAGCCGAATTTAAACGCGGAAATTTCAGGGTAAAAGGCGATACGGTTGAAGTATTTCCAGCCTACGCCGACCATGCTTTGCGTTTTATTTTTTGGGGAGATGAAATAGAATCCATCCAACGCATAGACCCCGAAACAGGCTTGAAAATTGCCGACGAACCCATGATTTCGATTTATCCCGCCAACTTGTTTGTAACGGGTAAAGAGTTGCTGCATCAGGCCATTGGCGAGATTCAGGACGATTTGCAATTGCAAATCAAGCAGTTTGAAAAAGAGTTGCGCCACGTGGAGGCCGAACGAATCCGCGAACGCACAGAATTTGATATTGAAATGATGAAAGAGTTGGGTTACTGTTCGGGCATCGAAAATTATTCGCGTTACTTCGACCGCCGCAACGTAGGCGACAGACCTTTCTGTTTGCTGGATTATTTCCCCGATGATTTTTTGTTGGTCGTGGACGAAAGTCACGTAACCGTTCCGCAAATTCGTGCCATGTGGGGCGGCGACCGTTCCCGCAAAGTGAATTTGGTGGAATATGGATTCAGACTTCCGTCCGCAATGGACAATAGACCACTGACTTTCAATGAGTTTGAGGGATTGATTAACCAAATCATTTACGTTACGGCCACGCCAAGCGAATACGAACTCAAAGCCTCTGAAGGTGTAGTGGTAGAGCAAATTATTCGCCCAACGGGATTACTTGACCCCATTATTGAGGTACGCCCGACGGCTCATCAAATAGATGATTTGTTGGAAGAAATAGAAATGCGCGTGAAGGTAAAAGAGCGTGTACTTATCACGACCCTGACCAAACGCATGGCCGAAGAGTTGCAAAAATTCCTTGACCGCGTGGGCATTAAATCCCGATACATTCACTCCGACGTTAAGACGCTGGATCGCGTGGAAATTTTGCGCGAATTGCGTTTGGGCGTGTTTGATGTGTTGGTGGGAGTAAACCTGCTGCGCGAAGGCTTGGACTTGCCCGAAGTTTCATTGGTGGCAATTATGGACGCGGACAAAGAAGGCTTCTTGCGTGATGTGCGTTCGCTTATCCAGACGATGGGACGCGCGGCACGTAACGACAAAGGCAAAGTAATTATGTACGCTGACCGCATTACAGGTTCGATGGAAAAAGCCATGGACGAAACCAACCGCCGCCGCGCTTTGCAAGAAGAATATAACGCCGAACATGGCATTACGCCGCGCACGATTCTCAAATCTACGGAAGCGATTATCCAACAAACCAAAGTGGCAGACTCTAAGCGAGATAGCAAAGTGTATGCTTTTGATGCCGAGCCGAGCAATGTGGTAGCTGACCCAGTAGTTGCGCACATGGGCAAAGCCGACCTCGAAAAACAAATGGCTAACACGCAAAAACAAATGGAAAAAGCGGCCAAAGACCTTGATTTCATTGAGGCGGCTCGTCTGCGCGATGAGCTTTTCGCACTCAAAGAATTGGTCAAAAAGCGGCAATAACGCGTATATTGTATTTTCAACCCTTATAGATTTCAAAGTCTATAAGGGTTGAATTTCAATTAATTGCAATCACTAAAGAGCAGGAACGTTCACGGCTTCTACGCGGACGATTTCGGGCACTTCGCGTTTGATGGCTTCTTCTACACCCGCTTTCAGGGTCATAGGCGACATGGGGCAAGCTCCACACGAACCAAGCATTTCCAGACGTGCCACACCTTCGGGCGTTACTTCCAACACGCGCACATTACCGCCGTCTGCTTCCAGATACGGGCGAATAGAGTCGAGAGCTGCTTCTACTTTTTGCGTTATATTTTCCTGATTTATAATATTAGTATCCATGTTCGTAAGACTTGAGTCACAAATATCGCTGTTTTTGCCAAAAAGAAAACCAAAAACCTGATTTTCGAGCCATTATGTAACGTATTTTATAACAGAGTAGTGCCCCGCAGTCAGGATTATTCTTTTCAAAGCAACTCTTTTGTTATTAAACAATATTAACCCGCAGCAATAACACTGTTATTTTTATGATAATATTTTGACTACCTGAAGGTTATTTGCTTACTAAAGAATAAAATTCAGTACTGTATTTTGTCTTATTTCTTGATAAATGGCTAATCGTATCATAATCAAAGGCTCATAGTTTTGCGGCAAAAAAGACGAGCTATGAGAAAAGTTTTATTGACCCTTTCGGTGGTGGCTGTTGCTACATTTACTGGTTGTAACAATGATGATGACAACAACAGTCCATCAGAAATTATTGTAAACGAGGACATTGGCTCTTATCAGGAAATTGCATCCTTGAATTTGGGCGGTGCAGGTGCTGCCGAAATCACGACGTTTGACGCAACAACAAAGCGTCTTTTTGCCGTAAATAATGGCTCTACTAACAAAATTGATGTCATTGATTTTGCTAATCCTTCCAGCATTTCCGTGATTCATTCTATCAGCGTAACCACCTACGGCGGCTACGTGAACAGCGTGGCAGCTTACAACGGAAAAGTGGCGGCGGCTATCGAGTCGGCTACCAAACAAGACGCGGGCAAAATTGTAGTGTTCAATGCTCAAACCTACGCCGAAGAAAAAGTGATTACGGTGGGTGCTTTGCCTGATATGGTAACGTACAGCCCCGACGGAAAATACATTATTTCGGCCAACGAAGGCGAACCCAACGCCGACTATACCAACGATCCAGAAGGCTCTGTATCAATCATTAACACCGAAAATAATTACGCTGTAACGACCATTAATTTTGCTGCTTTTGCCGACCAACTAACAGCGTTGTCGAGCAAAGGTTTCAGAATTTTTGGCGTGGGTAAAAATTTCACCAAAGACATTGAACCAGAATATATTACCGTTTCCGACGATTCTAAAACAGCATGGGTAACACTTCAAGAAAACAATGCCATTGCGGAAGTAAACTTGGCGGGTGGTTCTATCACCAAAATCATGCCTTTGGGCTTCAAAGATTATTCACAGACAGCCAACGCCATCGACGTAAGCGACAAAGACAATGCCGTTGGTTCGTTTGCCACATGGAAAGTTTTCGGTACTTATATGCCTGATGCAATCGCACATCTTACGCACAACGGCACACAATATTTGTTCACAGCCAACGAAGGCGATGCACGCGAATACGATGGTTTTTCGGAAGTAAAACGTGTATCCACGCTTACACTCGACGCAACGGCTTTCCCTGATGCCACTACCTTGAAAGACCAAACAAAATTAGGCCGCCTCAACATCACCAATACGCTCGGCGACACAGACAACGACGGCGATTTTGATGCACTTTATAGTTTTGGAGCGCGTTCGTTTTCGGTGTGGAACGCCGCCACAGGCCAACAAGTATTTGACAGCAAAAACGAGTTGGACGTAAAAGTAAAAGAAGCCAGCCTTTACGACGATGCACGCAGCGACGACAAATCCGTTGAGCCAGAAGCCATTACCATCGGCAAAGTGGGCAGCAAGCAAGTAGCTTTCGTGGGCATGGAAAGAGCCGATGCCGTAGCCATTTACGACGTAACCAACCCAACCGCGCCTTCATTCATCAAAATATTGCCGACGGGCGACGCGCCAGAAGGTGTGTTGTTTATTCCTGCCACCAAAAGCCCAATCCAACAAAGTTTGGTAGTGGTAAGCAGCGAAAACGACGGTTTGGTAAAAGTTTATAAAGCCAACAAACAATAATTCTCCACTTCATTCTACTGTACTCAAAAAGGTCTTCTGCTTTTGGTGGAAGGCCTTTTTTATATACACCATACCCCATAATCGTAAATTTAATAGCCGCGATAAAGTATGTTGGAAATTAATGCTGGATATCATCAGAAATTTAAAATATTTTAGTAGAGAAAGAGAACAGATCCCGCCTACTTTGATTGCATGAATCCGCACAAATGAAATGTTTTTTCAATAATTCCTACTAATTTCGCAGCCCAAACAAAATTGTATTACAAACCCATTAGTTATGTTGAGTATTCTGCGAAAAGAATTTAATGGTTTTCTAAATTCTCTCATTGCGTATTTGGTCATCACGGTATTTTTGGTGCTGATTGGCTTGCCGATGTGGGTGTTTCCGAGCAACGTATTAGACGCAGGTTTTGCGGATATGTCCGCCCTATTTTCGCCTATGGGCATTTCTGCACCTGTCGTTTTTTTATTCTTGATTCCAGCCATTACGATGCGCTCTTTTGCCGAAGAAAAAAAGGCGGGCACAATGGAGCTTTTGCTTACCAAGCCGCTCACCGACTATCAAATTATTGTGGGTAAATATTTGGCAAGCTGGCTTTTGGCGGTGTTCGCGCTTTTGCCTACGCTGGTGTATTATTTGTCTATTTATCGTCTGGGCAATCCTGCGGGCAATATAGATTCGGCAGGTGTAACAGGTTCGTATATTGGATTGGTGCTGTTGGCGGCGGTGTTCTGTTCTATCGGGATTTTTGCTTCGGCCATTAGCGAAAACCAAATCGTTTCTTTTATCCTTGCCTTTTTATTGTGCGGAATGTTATACGCAGGTTTTGACGGCGTTGCAGGCTTGCTCTCAGGCAATCCTGTGGGGCAATTGGTGAGCAAATTGGGCATTATTTACCATTACAACGCCATGAGCAAAGGGCTAATAGACACGCGCAACGTGTTGTATTTCCTGAGCGTTATTGGCTTTATGTTGCTTTCTACGCGCCTTGTGTTGGGTAGCCGCAAATGGTAAAATTAAATTTATTATTTTGAATACAAAATACTGATAATCAGCGTTTATATATAAATGAAAAGTAAAAAAGCATCTGATTGGATACAATACGGCTTAGCTGTCGTAGCGATTGTTTTTATCAATATTATAGGTTCTCAGTTTTTTTATCGTCTGGATTTGACCGAAGACAAACGCTATACCATTACGCCAGCCACCAAAACATTACTCAACAAACTCAATGACGTAGTGTATGTGGAAGTGTATTTGGAAGGTGATTTTCCTGCGGCTTTCAAAATATTGCAAAGTTCCATTCGCGAGACGCTGGAAGAATTTAGGGCTTACGGCGGTGAAAATATTCAGTTCAAATTTATTAATCCAAGTGCCGACCCAGACCAAAAAGCGCGTACAGAACTGTACAATCAGTTGGCGAAAAGAGGTTTGCAACCAACCAATCTTTACGAAGGTGGTGAAGACAATCGCGTACAGAAAATCATTTTCCCAGGGGCTATCGTCAGTTATGGCGGAAAAGAAGCTGCCGTAACATTGCTCAAAGGTAATCAGGCGGCCTCTGCCGTCGAACGCCTCAATCAATCTGCTGAAGGCGTAGAATACGAATTGGCTTCTGCTATCAAGAAATTAATTGCTCCGTCCAAAAAACGTATTGCGGTACTGCAAGGTAACGGCGAGCTAAACGGCAGACAGATGTACGATTTTGGCATGGCTCTGAAAGATTTTTATCAAGTAGAACCTGTTTATTTGCGTAATACACTGGATTTGAGTGGATATGATGCTATTATTGTGGCCAAACCCGACACGGCATTTTTAGAACCAGACAAATTCAAGATAGACCAATTTATTGTTGGTGGCGGAAAAGCCTTATTTTTGTTAGACCCAATTCAGATGGAAATGGATAGCATCAAGCAAGAAGGCTCGCTGGTGATAGGCAACGACGTAAATCTAACGGACATGATGTTCCGCTACGGCGTGCGCGTAAACAATGATTTGTTAATGGATTTGAGTTCTGCGTATATTCCGCTGGTGGTGGGCTACATGGGCGACAAACCCCAAACGCAACTGGTGCAATGGCGTTATTTCCCGCTGATTAGCAGCTTTGGCAATAGCCCAATTGTGAAGAATCTGGACGCGATTTATACAAAATTTGCCAGCACTATAGACACCGTAAAGGCCGCAGGCATCAAGAAAACGCCTTTGTTGCTTAGCTCAAAATATGCGCGAATTATTGCCGCGCCTGTACGTTTGAGTTTCAATGAGGCACGCCTCAAACCTTTGCCCGAACAGTACCAAAAATCTGATATTCCGATTGCTTATTTGTTGGAAGGAAAATTCCAGTCTTTATTTACCAACCGACTTCCGCCAGAGGCGCAAAGCAATCTAAAATTTAAAGCCGAAGACAAACCTTCTAAAATTATTGTTTGTTCTGATGGGGATATTGCCGAAAATGAAATTACGAAAAACGGCCAACGTTATTTGTTGGGTTACGACCGTTTTTCGGGTGTTCAATTTGGCAACAAAGAATTTTTGATGAATGCCATGTCGTATTTGCTCGACGACGACGGCGTGATTTTGGCCAGAGCCAAAGAAATACAAGTGCGTCCGTTGGACAAACCGCGCATCGAAAAAGAAAAACTTAATTGGCAAATCCTGAATATGGCTTTGCCTGCGTTAGTGGTCGCCGTGTTTGGGCTTCTCCGCTTCTATCGCCGTAAAAGACGATATACCCGAAACTAAGTGCCTATCCGATAGGCTTTTAAAACAAAAAGAATTATGTCAGATATTATTCGTTTGTTGCCTGATGCCATCGCCAACCAAATCGCGGCTGGGGAAGTAGTGCAACGACCTGCCTCCGTAGTGAAAGAACTACTGGAAAATGCCATTGATGCAGGCAGTACGCATATTAAACTGATTGTAAAAGACGCAGGTCGTACGCTGATACAAGTGATAGACGACGGCTGCGGAATGTCCGAAAATGACGCTCGAATGTGTTTTGAGCGGCACGCCACGTCCAAAATCAGGACTTCGGACGATATTTTTAATATTCGCACCTTAGGTTTTCGCGGCGAAGCGATGGCTTCTATCGCTGCCGTAGCCCAAGTGGAAATGCGCACGCGTCGCCAAACCGACGAAGTGGGCGCACTGATTCGCATTGAGGCTTCCGAACTGAAAGAAAGTAGCTTAGTGGCCACGCCCATAGGCACGAGTATTTCGGTCAAAAACTTGTTTTTCAATGTGCCAGCACGCCGCAACTTCCTCAAATCCAATGCAGTAGAAATGCGCAATATTTTAGAGGAATTTAACCGCGTGGCATTGGCCAATCCGCAAATTGCGTTTTCGCTTCACCAAAACGACAGCGAAGTGTATAACCTCGCGGCCAGCAAATTGAGCCAACGCATCATCGGGATTTTGGGAACAAATTATAAAGAACAATTAGCTCCGTGCCAAGAGGAAACGCCACACCTGAAAATTTCGGGCTATGTGGGCAAACCCGAATCGGCCAAGAAAACGCGCGGCGAACAGTATTTTTTTGTTAATAATCGTTTTGTCAAAAATAACTACTTGCATCATGCCGTAGTAAGTGCTTTCGAGGGACTTTTGCAGCCCGAAACGCACCCGTTTTACGCGTTGTTTATCGACATAGACCCCAAGCACATCGACATAAACGTTCACCCAACCAAAACCGAAATCAAATTCGACGACGAACGCGGCATTTACGCCATGCTCATGGCTTCCGTGCGCAAAGCGTTTAGCAGTTATAACCTTACGCCTTCGTTGGATTTTGATAAAAACGTGAATTTAGGAATGTTGGGCGACATCGAAAACCCGCAAACCATGCAGGCATTAAGCGTAGAGAATCGTCATTCTTATTCGCTTGGCGGCAGTAAACAGCCTACCGACGCACGCCAAAAAGCCAACACACGCCACTGGGAATCTTTGTACCAAAGTTCCAGACAAGGCGGCGGCACGGAAGGTTTTATTAGTCGATTTGAGCAAGAAGAAAACCCTGTGGAAAACCTTTCGATTACGTTTGGCAGTGCCCTGAACAACAAGCCAAGTGCTATGGCTACGGGCAAAAATCATGCGGGTGGTTCGGAAGAAAAAATTACGTTTCAGTTGCACAACCGTTACATTTTGTCGCAAGTGAAATCTGGCCTCATGCTCATAGACCAGCAAGCGGCGCACGAACGTATTTTGTACGAAAAATATCTGGAAAGTTTCAAGCACAGCGGCGCACCGTCGCAACAGTCACTTTTCCCGACTACACTCGGCCTACACGCCGCCGACTACGCTTTGGTAATGGAAATGCAAGACGAAATACAGGCATTAGGCTTTGTGTATGAGTCTTTTGGGGAAAATGTAATCGTGATTCGGGGCATTCCTGCGGGCATCGAAAATGTGAACGAACGCGAACTTTTTGATAGCTTTTTGGAGCAGTTCAAAAACTACCGCAACGACCTGAATTTGCCGCACCGCGAAGCCCTTGCCCGCGCATTGGCCAAGCGAGCCGCCATGCGCACAGGTACGCCACTTACCAACGTGGAAATGAACAGCCTTATCACGCAGCTTTTTGCGTGTTCTGTGCCCAACTATACGCCCGACGGCAAAGCCATTATCGCCATTTGCGACATGGACAGGTTGGCTTCATTTTTTAGTTAAAAAAATAAACGCTTGGGCAGGAAACCATTTGATTGCCCAAAATCGTTTGCATAACAACAACTCAAAATCTCTAACAATTAGGAGCCATGAAAGAGAGAAAACCCATAAAACATTATTTCGCTTTGGGTGAAATGTTTGGTTATTTTTTCCGTAAACCAGACCCTAACCGCCAAACCAATTTCAATTTGCGCACGATGCACACCATCAACAAGATTTCGATGCTGATGTTTTTGGTTGGTATTATCTTTTTCATTATCAAAGTGTTGGCACGATAATGAACATCGAAACTTTCCGACAATATTGTTTGTCGTTGCCTGCCGTAACCGAAGATTTGCCTTTCGATGAAAACACGTTGGCTTTTCGGGTGGGCGGCAAAATATTTGCACTAACGGGCTTGGATAGCACGCCGTTTCGGGTCAATCTCAAATGTGACCCCGAATGGGCTATGCAGTTGCGCGAACAACATTCGGCCATTGTGCCGGGTTTTCACATGAACAAAAAACATTGGAACACCGTAACCCCCGACGGAAGACTTTCGGCAGCACTGTTTCAACAACTTATCAAGCATTCTTACGAATTAGTTGCCGCATCTTTACCCAAAAAAACACGTGAAAGTTTAGGATTGTAATTTTCTAAAAACACAACATCTCGTTATTTTTTTGATTCACTTTTCAACAAAAAGAATGTTTTTTGATTTTATTGCTTAAAAAAAGAAGCCTTTATTACAAATACCTACATTTTCGCTGTAATTTCCCTAATATTATACATCTGCTATGGGTGGCAACTCAACTGTTTTTTTGGAGTTGTATAAAATCTCCCTAAATTGGCCGCGATAAGTGGCTTTTTGTGACCACGAATCAACCAATACACCCAAAGTAACCCTAAAATCATATTCATTTATTTTAACGTGAAGCGTCATGACTGATATTCTTCCCATTGAAATTACGCCTATAAGCCAATCTCGTATCAACGAGGTGGATTTCAGCGACTTAAAATTCGGAAAAACCTTTTCCGACCACATGTTTATCGCCGATTACAGCGACGGACAGTGGCACAATTTGCAAATATTGCCTTACCAGCCTTTGAGTTTTGGCCCTGCCATGTCGGCATTGCATTACGGCCAAGCGATCTTCGAGGGCATGAAAGCGTATCGCAATACCGAAAATGAAATAGTCGTCTTTAGGCCAGAAGCCAATTGGGAGCGTTTGAATCATTCGGCAGAACGCCTTTGTATGCCTTCTATTCCGAAAGATATTTTCATGAGTGGGCTACAACAACTTTTGCAGCTCGATGCCAAGTGGGTTCCTAACAAAGATGGAAGTTCGTTGTACATACGTCCGTTTATGTTCGCCACCGACGAATATGTAGGCATTCGCCCTTCTGACAACTATAAATTTATTATTTTCACAAGCCCTGTAGATGCGTATTACAGCCAGCCTTTGCGCGTGCGTGTAGAAACACACTACACACGTGCTTCTGAAGGCGGTACGGGTTTTGCCAAAACAGCAGGTAACTACGCAGTTGCATTGTATCCGTCTAAAATTGCGCAGGCCGAAGGCTACCAACAACTCCTCTGGACTGATGCTAAAGAGCATAAATATTTTGAGGAATCGGGCACAATGAATCTGATGTTTATAATTGATAACAAATTAGTTACGCCAAGTTTGGAGCACGCTACTATTCTTTCGGGTATTACGCGCAATAGCGTTATTACGTTGGCTAAAGAATGGGGAATACCTGTGGAAGAACGCCGCGTATCGGTAGCGGAAGTAATCGAAGCCGCGAAAAATGGCACGCTTAACGAAGCCTTTGGCGTGGGAACGGCTGCCGTAATTGCTCCTATTATCGTTATCAATCACGAAGGAACAGACTACCAATTGCCTGCCATGGAAACGCGTGTTTTGTCAAAACGTTTGGGTAAAGCACTCGACGACATCAAGCACAGCCGCGTAGCCGACACGCATAATTGGGTTTATAAAATCTAATTAAGATTAAAAAACAACAAAAAATGCTTCTAACTCATTGAATTAGAAGCATTTTTTGTTAATTTGAAATTGTTTTTTTAGAACGAACATTTAAACGCTTGCGCCGTGCTTACGGCTGTGGCGGCTGTTTTTACCACAATCGTTTTGCCATCGGCAGCCCAACCTTCGGCGGCTGCCTCCAACGCCTGTACAGAAGCCAATTTGTTCAAGGCCTTGCCGTTCAAAGTTACTGTTTTAGGCGCGGAACTTACGACTTTCAGAATCGTATTGCGCTTTTCGTCGGGTGAATACGCTCCTTTAGCCGCCGCTACGGTCACCTCTAAACTTGAAGCTGTTTTTTGTTGCGAAATTTTCACTTCACGCACTTTATTGTTCTGATAATCAATCGTTTTGCCATCGTCTTCGTACAGCGTAAAATCTGTTGCTTTTTCCGAAGGGAACACTTTCAAAACCAATTCGTTATGCGTTTTGCCTGTTTTGGTACGGCCAAAAACGTTAAGTGTATTTTCATCAACTACGGCCATCGGGATAATCGCACCTTCACGCGCATACAGCGGCAAACGCAACACGCCATCGCGGTAAAGCGGCACGTCTGCATAAGTTTGGCCTTTGCTGTCGAGGCGTTCGCCTGTGTACCAATCGTACCACGCGCCAGCAGGCAAATATACGTCACGGTCTTTGGCAAAATATTCCGTGCTCATCACGCCCAACAAATCGCGGCCTAAGAGTTTATGGTCGCCCAAATTCAATACATTTTTATCGGTTTGGTAATACAGCACCAAAGGCGGAACAACAGGCTCTGCGGTGCGGTGCGCCTTATGCGCCAACGAATACGTGTAAGGTACAAGTTCATAACGCATACGTGTATTGGCCAAATTGCTGGCCATATCGCCCACGCGGTCTGGAGCAGTTTCTCTTGGCTCTTTGCTGTCCACGTTCGAAACATGCGGACGACCTGGAATATCAAATAACATTCCGTACGCATACCAACGCGTATAAAGGTCTTTCAGGATAGCCGCCGCTTTGGGATTGACAAGCGGGCTTCCCAACGACATATTTTTGTAGGTTTCCATCGACTCATTGCCTTCCAAATTGCGATGAAAGCCGCCCAAATCTGCGCCGTAATAATCTATACCCGAAAATGACATATTGGCTTGGTTGGCGGCGTGCGCGGCCAAACTCGTAAGGCGCGAAGAAATATCACCCGACCACATGGCCGCTCCAAATCGCTGAATACCAGCTGATCCAGATCGCGACATAATGAACGGACGTTGTGGGGTCTTGGCTTGCGTGTAGCCTTTGTAAATACTTTCTATCCAATAAAAATTCCAAAGATTGCTTACTTCTTTGTGCGAACCTCTGTGATATTGGGCATTGGCGCGATAGTTTTCGGGTTCGCCCAAATCCGTCCAGTGGCCAAGCACGCCGTCATTGATAAAGGCCAAACGTTTGTTTTGGTGAATGTATTCGCCTGCTTTCGGATTGGTATAATCAATCATGCCGCCTGCGCCCCACCATTCTTTTTTGAAAATATAAGAATCCGTTTTGGCACTGTCTTTTACCAAAATGCCTTCTTTGGCGTATTGCTCATATTCAGGCAACAAACGACCCACATACACTTCTTCGATGTTCATTACGCCCACGCCGTCGGCTTTTTCCAGTGAATCAAGTTTTTGTTTTGGATTCGGGAAATGTACTGGATCCCAAGCCAAACGTCCCATTTTGGTACTGTCTTTCCACATCACAATCCCGCCAAACCACTGCAAATCAAGCACAAAGCCATCCAACGGGAATTTGTTTTCGCGCATGGTGGCCAGTTTGCTTTCCAGTTCTTTCCAGTCGTCGTAGCCGTACTCAGATACCCACAACCCAAACATTTTTTTGGGCGGCACTAAAGCATTGCCCGTCAGTTCCATGTAATCTTTGCGCAAGTCGAGCAAATCCGCGCCACTCATAAAATAAAAGCAAACTTCACCGCCGTACATTTGTACGTTCCATTCTTCTTTGGGCGTAAAATCCCATGTTTGCTTAAATTTATTATCCAAAAACAAAGCGTAATTCTCGTAAGTCGCGCCGTTTTGGGCATACAACACAGGGATTTGCGTATTACCGTTTGCGCCCCAATTGAAGCCCATCATTTCATTGCCAAACTTCCCGCTTTCGCGCTTGCGGCCATTATAATTGAACTCCACAGAGCCTTCTTTGGAAAATTGTTGTCCCAAACCAAACGCCCTAAAATCGTCGGTTGGTTTGTGCGCCACTAATCCGCGCAAAGTGTCGCTGCTCAAATTTAGTGGCGAGAAGGTGGTTAGCTCAACGTTGTTTTTGGTTTTATCCAAAACCTTCATTGCTAAGGTTTTAGGATTAATTTCGATTTTTAAATCTTTGGTTTCAAAACCGTTTTCTGTTTTGGTGAAAGCGGTTGCGCCTTTGTAATCGCGTTTGAAAATCACGTCGGAAGGAGCGAGTTTGGCCGATTGCTTATCGGCTTGCGCTGATTTGTACTGGACGTGCAAAAGGTCGTCGTCTAAGACTTCCACAAACAAAGAATCTGTGCCAGAGGCAAAAGTAAGGTGCTCTACTTTGCTGCTTTCGTGGCCGCAAGAAGCCAGTACGAAGGCGAATGCAGCCGCAGAAAGCCAGTTGAAATTTGGTGTTTTCGGCATTGTTTCGGGGTTTTTGATTGGTTAAATTGTTGAAAAAAAATATTAGTGTATAGTGGTTTGGGAAAGTAAACAAAAATCTCTCGTAAAAGCAAAACCCGCTGGTCATCTGATTTTTGGCTAACTTGCTGCCCTCGCTCAATTTATTATTTCTTTATAAATCAGTATGGAACAACATATTTCTTCGCTTCCGCTCGAAACAATTTGCCACAATCTCACGGAAGTTTGCAAAGAGGCAGGCGCATTTATTCGCCGCGAAGCCAAAAGTTTCGACCGCTCACGCGTGGAGCATAAAGGTTTGCACGATTTAGTGTCGTATGTGGACAAAGAAACCGAAAAGCTGTTGGTTACGCGCCTGAAAAGCCTTTGGCCTGAAGTGGGTTTTATTGCCGAAGAAGGCACAGAAGTTGTGTTTGATAGCCAAAATCCGCCTACAAAGGGCTTGTATTGGATAATTGACCCGCTGGACGGGACGACTAATTTTATTCATTCGCAACCCGTGTACGCGGTGAGTGTGGCTCTATGGCAAGACGGCCAACTGGTAGTAGGTTGTGTATATGAAGTGAATGCCGACGAATGTTTTTATGGGTGGGCTGGCGGCGGTGCTTATTGCAATGGCACGCCGATACGTGTTTCAGGCAATAATCTGGATAACAGTTTATTAGCTACAGGATTTCCGTATTATGATTTCGGGCGTTTGGACGATTATTTGGCCATCATGCGCGAGTTTATGATACGCACACGTGGTTTGCGCCGTTTGGGTTCGGCAGCTACGGATTTGGCGTATGTGGCTTGTGGCCGTAATGAAGGTTTTTTTGAATTTAACCTAAAACCTTGGGACATTGCCGCTGGCGTGCTGCTTGTGCGCGAGGCGGGTGGTACGGTAACGGGTTTTGAAGGTGAAGCAGATTTTTTGTTTAAAGGAGATGTCGTTTCGGGCGGCGCAGCGCAACCCGAAATGCTAGACATCATCAAGAAAATTTGGGTAAAAACTACTTAGATTCGGGCGGAACGCCGTCTATATCTTCGCGGCCTTTGAATTTTTTATCTTTTACGTTTTTGTTCAAAAAACGATTGATTTTTTCTATATCAAACGACGACTGCAACTCCCCGAATGAGTTAATTGTAATATTAAATCCCTCTAAATCAGGATGAACGCGGGGAGTTGCTTCTTGTTCTTTATCGGTTTTTTTCTTTTTAGCAGGCATAATGTTAGGTGTTTTGTTAATCAAATTAAGTAAAAATATAAAGTGATAGTTTATTGCTTACAAAGCTATGACAATTTGCGCGTTTATTAAAAGTCCATTGCTATAATGCTTTGGCAAAAGCCCGTATCATTTCATTTTTACCCAAAGCTCCTTTTAACTTAAAAACCTCAAAACCAGCGGCTTGCATATTGCGGCGGGCTTGGCCTTGCGAGGCGTAAGTAACCAAACAGGCATTAGGTTTCAGTAAGGTACGCAAATGTGTAAAAACCTCAATTGTCCACAAATCAGGTTGTTTTTTAGGGCCAAAGGCACTGAAATAAACCAAATCAAAGTTTTGGCAAGCCGCAAAATCCAGCAACCCGACATAGTATTTATGTACGTCGTAGTTGGGCAATAGTTTTTTATTGTTCCAATGCTTGTGAATGATTGGCAAAATCGGCACTAATTCGGGAGCCTCGTCGAGCAACGGAAAATGCAAACCCGCCGCCACGTCCGCCGACAAAGGAAACGGTTCTAAGGTATGATATTCGATTTGTACGCTTGGATTGGCTGCCGCCTCGCGCAGTGTTAGCAATACGTTTAGCCCCGTTCCTGTCCCGATTTCCAGTATTTTGATATGCTTTTGACCTGCTTCTAACAATGGCCTGAGTCCAGCCTGAATATATACGTGCTCGGATTCGCCCTGTGCCCCGCGTTGCGAGTGATAATGTTCGTTTAGTTCGGGGTTGTAGAGCGTCGTAGAGCCGTCGGCCGTAGTTACAATTTCCAAATTCATTATTGCAGCACCTCCACGTTATTTTTGTTCACGTACGCGACTTTGTCGTTCCATTTCACCTCGTACCACATATCAGTTTCGGCTTCGATGGGCAAACGGTGGCCGTCGCCGATGATTTCCTGTACTGATGCCGCCGCCGAAGGCGCAGCCATCAAATAGGTGTGTTGGTTCATTACGATTGCGTAGCGGTAAATTTTGGCGTAATTGATTCCATAATACACAATGCACAGCAGCACAATGAACACCATTGGTTTGTAGGTAAGTGGCTCGTTGCGGAGTTTGTTTTTGATAATGGTCGAAAACGGAAGCACGCAAAACAGCAAAATCGCCGCCAATACATAATCGAAATATTTGCGATAAAGCATGAAAATAAACTCAAATTCTCCGAACTGATAACCGCTATATTCATTACGCTTGGCCAGTTCCGTGATTTTGCGTTCTACAAATGGCGAAGGATTATACTCATAGTATAAGTTGAGCAGGTAAAGAGCCTTCGGAATTTCGTTATTTTTTTCTTTAACGAAAGCCATTTTTAATAACATTTGGTTTGTGTAAAGATGCTTTTGGGACAACAACGAGTCGTAAATCGTGTAGGCTTTTCCGTATTGCTGCTTTGCGAACAAAGAATCTGCAAAATTTATTTTTTGGTAAAAGTCCTGACTATAAGCATTTTGACCGAGAAAAAAAATGATAAATAAAAAAAAAGTAAATTTTTTTTGTGCTAACTTTTGCATAATTAAATATTAACCGTACCTTTGCATCGCAATTAAGGGAAACAAACTCTGAAACGCAAATATAATAAAAAGATTCAGTAGCTCAGCTGGTAGAGCATTACACTTTTAATGTAAGGGTCCTGGGTTCGAATCCCAGCTGAATCACCAAGAAAGAGGCTTCTGTACTTTTGCGCAGAAGCCTTTTTACCTAAAGCCCAGGTGGTGAAATTGGTAGACACGCCATCTTGAGGGGGTGGTGACTGTATGGTCATAGGAGTTCGAGTCTCCTTCTGGGCACTACTTCAAAAATCTTCGGTTCCATAGCTCAGTTGGATAGAGCAACTGCCTTCTAAGCAGTAGGTCTTTGGTTCGAATCCAAATGGAATCACTCCTTAGTCTTAACAAAAAAGCACCAGCATTTTGCAAGGTGCTTTTTTGTTTTTAAAACGTACTTTTTACTGTATCACTACTTTTTGTACTACGGATTTGTCGTCTATAGACAAGTGTAACAAATAAGTACCTGCCGCCACGGTCGCAGGAATTTCAAAATTCATTTTTTGAGCACCTGCATTTTGTTTTTCGTCCAAAAGCATAGCCACTGCCGCACCTTGTAGCGAAACTAACTTGGCTTTTACGTGAGCCGATTCTTGTAGCTCATAATTTACACTCAACTGGCTTTGGGCGGGCGTTGGGTAAATAGCAAGTTTCAAACTTTCTTTATCTAAGGTTTTGATGCTGGTGGCTGGTGCTGCCGTTAATGCCAAGCTGGTGGTATAAACATAATCCCCATTGTCGCTACCGTTGTTGTTACCTGCTACTGTGGCCACATAAAACGTAGCGGCACCACTGGCGGGGGCTGTCCATTTGAATGAAAAAGCTTTAGAATTACTCACCAAACCACCATTGAGTTTGTGAATGATATTGGAACGTGTTCCCGAAGTTTTGAGCTGTGTTTCAGTGCTATTGCTGACAGCCAATGTACCCGCATTGGTATTAGATGCATTCAATACCTCTACACCCAAACCAAAAACAGAGCTACCCGTACGGGCTACGGTTACGGTCATAGTATAACTGGTGCCTGCTACATATTGGTTGTTGGTCATGGCTGGTTCGCTGGTAAGCGTTACGGATCCACCAGTTGCATTGAGTGCAAAACTCCCATGGCAGCTTCTGCAATTACTCTCATTTGGTGCACCTGTGTAACCCGCTCGCCCATTATTGGAAAGAATCCCCGCCGAAGCCAATGCCACAGCCGAACCCAATACGGCCACTATTTTTGCATTTTTTTTTAATTGCAGTTTCTTGAAAATAATCATGTGTTGATTTAATAATATGTTGTTTAATTGAAGGTATTTAGACTTTTCTTGTAAATAATCATGCACCATTTAGAATAACTCTTTGTAAAAATAGAAAAATAATCGCACCATTTATCATATAAAATGAAAAGCCTTTATTTTGGAAGAAGCCACCAACTTATCAAGAATATTAATAAATTTTCTTCGGAATCCGACTTTCAGGAAAACCCAAGGCGGCGGCTTGCTGCCATGCCGCACGTGCTTGTGCCGTATCGCCTAAAGCTTTTTTCACAAAACCCTGATAATAAAACACTTCTGCTTGCGTATTGTTGGCTTCTCTGGCTTTTTCTAAATAAAAATTGGCTGAGTCGTAGCGTTGCATTTGCAACAAAGCATAGCCTTTGGCAAAAAGTGCATCGTAATACAGTGGCTTCATTTTGAGCAATTTATCCAAATTGGGCAAGGCCAAATCGGGACGATTTTGTACAAAAACCTGCAAGTCGGCCAACTCATATAAAGCCGTATCGTTTTGGGGAGCTACGCGCAAAACCGTTTGTAAATCGCTGGTAGCCTGTTCGTATTGGCGTAATTTCACATAACACAGCGCACGACCTCTGTAATAATTCGGTTGCGTGCGGTCGGCGTGCTGAATGGCCGCATCAAAATACGGCATTGCTTCCGATGGTTGCCTTTTGGCCAAAAGTTGTTGGGCTTTCGCAAAATTGGCGGGTGCAAACGTGGCATCATATCCGAGCGCGGCGACAATATCACCCGCTTTGTAGGCTTTTTCGGCCTGATAGCGGCCATACAACTGCACGCACCAATACCCCAACATCACCAAACTCACCACCACCAGCAGCGCAATGGCTACTTTTTGCAATCCCCAGCCTGTTTCGGCTTTTTCCTCGTCGGGCGTGGCGGGTCTATAACGGTTGTGCGCGGCTTGCCCGTATTCGTGCGCCGTGCCATACGGACGCGGCGGCGGCTTCACGGCATCGGTTACGGCCCTGTAAAACAGTTTCATGTCGTAGCGATTACGCGCCGCAGGGTCAGAAAGCGTTTGGTAAGCCTCTACAATTTGTTTGAAATATTCTTCGTGAAATTTGCTGCCCTGATGACGGTCGGGGTGATACTGCATGGCCATACGCTTATACGCCGACTTTATTTCGTCGGGTGTGGCACGCATATCTACTCCCAATATCTGATAATAATTATCCATTGCCTTTTTATTATTTCACTAACAATCAATTAATTATGGCACAGTATCCAAAAATTCCGTAAGCAACCCAAACACTTCGCGGTAGGCCGTAAGGGGCAGTTGCGTGGCAGTGTCGTGTACGTCGTGGTAAGCCGCTGTGCCGCCCATCGTATAGACAAAAAACGCAGGTACGCCTTTTTCCGAAAACCAATAATGGTCAGAATTGGCCGCACGGCCACGCGCTTTTATTTGTTTGAGCAAATGTCGTTGGTCATTAATCTGCTGCAATCGCTCAAACGCACGCGTAAACACGCTGCCATTCACTACCGTAATTCCCTCGTCGCCAGTGCCTAACAAATCCAGATTCAGGACAAATTTAAGGCGCGAAAGCGGTACAAGCGGATTTTCTACAAAAAATTTTGAACCCAACAAACCCGCTTCTTCGGCAGCAAACGCCACAAAAACAATGCTGTACTTCGGCGGATTTTGGGCATAATGCGCAGCCATTTCCAACAAAAACGTGGTACCGCTTGCGTTGTCGTTTGCGCCTGCAAAAAGTGCCGTTTTACCCATCGTTCCCAAGTGGTCGTAATGCGCCGACACCAACAAAAAACTGTCGGGCTGCGCCGTGCCTCGCACATAACCCACTACGTTTTGTGTCTGATAATGAGGGATTTGTTCAGCAAAAACCTCCAAACGAAGCGTGCGGGCTGTGCTGTCGAAAAGCGCACGTTTGAATTTGAAATGTGGCGGTCGGTTGGCTTCTTTGGCGATGCTGGCCGTTAGTTTTCCGTCCGTAACCTCCAACCACGCGCCTGCTTGCTTGAATTTTTGTAAAACATCGGGCTTTTGTTTGAGCAACAATTTGGCCGTAGCCGAGCCAAACCAAAACGCTGTTTTTGTCCAATCTTTTTGTAAAAAATCGGTTTGCGCCGCGCCTTCTTTGAGCCAAAGCGTATCTAGACGGCAAAGTTTTAGTTTAGAAAAATAGCTGCTGCCGCTGGCCTCGTGCATAATAAAATCCTCGCCAATTCGGAATTTGCGGCGACCAATTTGCAATTTGATGGGCTGCGGAAAAGTATTTACACTTAACTCAAATCGCTGAAAATAAGACGATTGTTGTGGCAAAGGCTTAAGTCCCAAAACAGAAAATTGCTTGGCCAACCACTGCGCCGCAACGCTGTCGGCGTGTTGCACGTAGCCGCGCCCACCGAAAGCCGCCGAACACAATGTATCCAAATTTTGGCGCACGCGCTGCATGTTTTGCGCCGTGGCGGGTTCGTCCCAACACAGCCAACACAACACCGTAAACCAACCGACATATTTTTTCATCGCTTATAATTTTATTTGCTCAATGGCCTGATATACTTTTTCCAAATCTTCGTCAGAAATAATATAAGGTGGCAGAATATAGACAATATTGCCCAAAGGCCGCAGCAAAATATCTTGGTCTAAGAAATATTGATACAAATAATGTCTGGCCTCGTTCACATACGACGTTTGGGTTTGGGTTTCAAACTCAACGGCCAACACCACACCCAACGCACGCACTTGTCGCACAAAAGATTTAGTGCTAATTCTCTCAGCAAAAGCACGATGTTTGGCCGCAATTCGCGCCCTATTTGCCACCGATTCGGGAGCAAGCAACAAATCCAAACTGGCATTGGCGGCGGCGCAAGCCAACGGATTAGCCGTAAACGAATGCCCGTGAAAGAAGGTTTTGAGCAAATCGTAACTGCGGTACGCTTCCATTATTTTTTCGGTGCAGGTGGTAATGCCAAGCGGCAACGCGCCACCCGTCAAGCCTTTGGAAAGACACATCATGTCGGGAGCAACGTCCAGATATTCGCAGGCAAAAAGTTTGCCCGTGCGCCCAAAACCTGTCATAATTTCGTCGGCGATACACAAAACGTCATGTTTTTTGGCAATGGCCAAAAGCTCGTTGAGCAAATCGCGCGAAAACATTTTCATGCCTGCCGTGCCTTGCAAAAGCGGCTCAAAAATGAAAGCGGCCACTTCCTGCGTTTGGACTAATTCGGTAAAAGCCTGCAAGCACGCTTGCGTGTCGGTGGCATCCGCTGCGCTAAAAACGTCGGGCGTATAAGGCACTGGCAAGAAATGCACATCGAACAAAAACGGCGCAAAAGGCGCGTTGAAAGGGCTGCGTTCGCCCACCGACATCGCCCCGAAAGTGTCGCCGTGATACGCGCCTTCTAAGGCTACAACCTTGCGGCGGCGCGTGTTTTCGCCTTCTTGGTTGTACCAATATTGCATGGCCATTTTGAGCGAAACTTCAATGGAAGTACTGCCATTATCCGAATAAAAAATCTTTTTTTGGTTGGTTGGTAACACCTCCAAAAGCCTTGTAGCCAACGAAATAGCAGGCTCGTGTGTGAAGCCCGCAAAAATAACATGTTCGAGTTGGGTGGCTTGGCGCGCCACTGCTTGCGCAATGTGCGGGTGGCTGTGGCCGTGCAGATTGACCCACCAAGAACCAATCGCATCTATAATCTGACGACCGTCCGAAGTGTAAAGATATGCGCCTTGTGCGTGCGTAACCAAAAGCGGCTGCGCACTTCCCACCAAAGGCGTAAAAGGATGCCACACGGCTTGCGCGTCTTGTGCCAAGAGTGCGGCGGCATTGGATTTTTCCATAAACAAATAATTTTCCAAAAAATAGGCGGCCAAATATACGGGCATTCTTGGTTTGGTCGAGCGGAAAGTATTGTACGTCGAGCAAAATACGCTATCTAACAAGTATTTTGCGATAGGTGCTACACTTGTAGCACGATTTTTGTCAGAAATATGTTTGAAGATATGATAGTAAAACTGCAGAATAATGCTTATTTTACATTTTAATAGCGCATTGATTTAGAGAATTATAAATTAACTTTTTAGCCAAAATCCTTACAACTATTATTTAAAAAGATTTTTTGGTAGAAATATAGATTTAACTTTACACGCGTAAAAATTGAAAAAAACAGATTAAACAAAGATTATGACGCTAACAGTAAAAACTGACGGAGATTTTGTTTTCATAGACGAAGGAAAAGGAGAGACACTATTGCTATTGCATGGGCTGTTTGGAGCGTTGAGCAACTGGCAAGATGTAGTACATCATTTTTCCAAAAATTATAGAGTTGTAATCCCCATGATGCCTATTTATGATATGCCGCTCACGTCGGCAGGGATAGAAGGGCTTTGCGAATTTATAGAAGGCTTTGTGGCTTTCAAACAACTAAAAGATGTAACGCTTTTGGGCAACTCGTTGGGCGGACATATTGGCTTAGCTTATACGCTTCGCAATCAGACCAACGTGAAGCGTTTGGTGTTGACGGGAAGTTCGGGGCTTTTTGAAGACTCGATGGGCGGCTCTTATCCGAAACGCGGCTCTTACGAGTACATCAAAGAAAGAGTTGCTTATACGTTTTATGACCCTGCCACTGCCACCGAAGAGCTGGTAACAGAGGTTTTTGAAATAACGAAAAGTATTCCGAAATGTATGCGCATTGTGGCCATTGCCAAATCTGCCCAACGCAATAACATGGCCGATTTGATTTCGGATATTAAAGTACCAACCTTGCTCGTTTGGGGACTCAACGACACGATTACGCCAACAATGGTAGCACATGAGTTTAACCGCTTGATTCCAAATTCGGAACTGCACTTTATAGACAAATGCTGCCACGTGCCAATGATGGAACACCCCAAAGAATTTAATGAAATATTGGACAATTTCTTGTCCGCCACTTAATTCGATAAAACTATGACTGCTGAAACACTTATAAACCCTAACATACCAGCACTACAAACAACCGATACAGTCGCAAGAGCTTTGCATCAGATGGAAGAAATCGGCATCATGTATCTACCAGTCATTGACAATGACACGTTTGTGGGAATTGTGTCGGAAGACGGCCTTTTCAATGTACCCAATCCAAATATCAAACTCTCGGCGTTGGAATTAGAAGGACAAAGGGCGTTTGTGTTTCAGCAGCAACATTATTATGATTTGTTGCGTACTTCGGCACAATACAAGTCGCGCGTGGTTGCCGTCGTGGACAAAGAAGAACATTATTTGGGCTGTGCCACTACGATGGACTTGGTAGCGCATCTTTCGGCAGGCTACAGTATGCAGCAAAATGGCGGCGTGTTGGTGCTTTCGCTGTACGAAAGAGATTATTCGCTGGCCGAAATTAGCCGATTGGTAGAATCCAATAACGCTAAAGTGCTGAATGCCACTGTGGACACGGACGAAGACGACATGGCCAAGATTCGGGTAACACTCAAAATAAATCAGCCTGATTTGTCGCGTGTGATTGCTACGCTGGAGCGGTTTGGTTACATCATTGCCGAGCAGTACCACCAAAGCCAAATGCCTGACCTTGACAGCGAACGGCTTGATTTATTATTCCGATTCCTCAATATTTAATCCATAAAATAAAACACCCCTCAAAATCGACTTCTGAGGGGTGTTTTTTATTTTGATTGGGGAAGTAAGAAAAGATTAATTTCAAATAAAACAATAACTTAGCCGAAAAATTAGACCTAAAATACCAAAGAGTTATGGCCAATAAATACGTGAACTTTGTTTCGGATGAGCATTTTTTGAATTGTGTTGCCAACCTTCATAAATCATATCTTAAGGCCAAAAACAATCTTTCTAAGAAAAGTTTTTATGCCAATAAAATTGATACCATTAAGCTGACTTTTGATGCTCATTTTAACAATATGAGTGAAGAACTGCTGATTGAGTCTGAGATTTTAAGGCAAATAGACAAATCCATCAACAATTCCATAGGCACGTTTCACGAACAAATTTTAGGCGGAATCAAGGGTTTTGAGGTTGGTCAGTTGAGTGGTTTTGATATTAAAGCAAAAGTAGTGAAGCAGAAGCTCTATTTCAAAAACTTTCGCGCTACGCCAATGACTACAAAAAAGCAAAGTGTTATTGGGTTCAGATTTTAGCAAAAAGTAGTTTTTGTGAGCTGTGGCACGGAGAAATCAACGGCAAAGAATACAGTCATAGCCGTGTTTATAAAATATCTGGAGACCAATTTTACGCGTTGCTTTCAGGCCAAGAAGATGCCTTTTTCCCGCTTTACAAAGCATTGCCATTGGCAATAAGCGACTACTTGAAATCTATTGACAGTCAAAATGTTATAAAAGAAAATTCGGCTTTAGATGAAATTTCATCTGAAACCGAATCGACCAAACGTAGTATTTTAGACCAAATAACATTCGAAAATTATGAATACGATTTAGATTTTGATAAACTATAATATTGATTTAAAAATCTAACAATCGAGTATCCTACTTCGCGACCCAAATTAACGGGAACAGCATTTCCTATTTGTTTGTATTGTTGCGCTAAAGAGCCTTCAAAAATCCAATCGTCGGGAAAAGTTTGGATTCGGGCATATTCTCGAACCGTAAACGGACGCGTTTCGTCTGGACGACAACGCTCCGTTTGTTTCTGCGCTGGGCTACACGTTAAAGCAAGACAAGGTTCGTCCCAACCAATTCTTCTGGCCATACCTGTTTTGCCGCCACCCAAATAAAAACTACCGCCCATAAACGATTTTTGGATTTCTATGGGCAAATCGCGCCAATAACCTTTGGAGGACACTCTTACGGCTGTTAGTTTACCCTCTCTATCCCAACGGCGGAGGGTTTTTATTTTTTCCCAATAATTCGGCGGCTTCAGCTAATGTTAAAAATTTAGTCATAACCACATTACAAAACCTTATACATGGTTACAAATATACTATTTTTTAGTCAAACAATTTTCTTTTATGATAAAATAAAAAACCGCCTCAGAAGTCAGTTCCTTTTGAGGCGGTTTGCATTTTATTGGTGAAAATGAATTTTTTCTGAAAGAAATTATTCAAAATAAAACAAGCTTTTTTAGTGAAGATATACAAAAGTATTTTTGCCAATAATCATTTATTTTACTACAACAGCCAAATCTATTAGCTGCGTAGAAACTTTAAAACCATGCTTGTCGGTTACATGCTTATTCAGCTCAAACCTTGTTTTGTTTCCATTTTCCAAAAACAAATTGATAGCTGCGCCTTTTTCGGCCAAGCCTTGCTTTTCCGTAACCAACAAAATAGGGTGTTCGCCTACCGCAGCCAACACATCTTTAAATTTAGCAGTCTCTTCATGGGTCAGCAGCACCAAGTTACAACGCCCTATTTCTTTCAGGTTTGTAATTTGGTGTACCACAATAGGTTTTACGCGGTTGGCTTTTTTTACTTTCGCCATTTCCGTCAGGGCTTTAGTGGCTTTCTGACTACCGACCACCCCAATCACAAAATCTGGTTGGCTGTGTACAGGCTCAGGCCATTGGATATAATTGGTAAAATTGTAAATAAACAACGAAGCCAAACGATAATCCAATTCTTGTTGTGCCATACACGGCTGTTGCCCTATCCAAAAGCTAATCAACCAAAAGAGCAGTAGTTTGTATTTCATAATAAAATAGTGTTATAGAGAGAAACCTAATTTTATTTTTATTGCTGATACAGCACCTGCGTAAGTGTCTGCCCTACGGACTTAAGTGTCTGTTTATCTATATTATTGATATTATCATTGTGTGTATGCCAAGTGTTGCTAAAATACGCGCCATCTGTTTCGTCATATTCGATAATATCTATCATATTAATTTTGGCAATGCGGTTCACTGCAATATGGTCATCTGTAATGGCTTCCACTACCGAGTTATTAAATTGCGTATAGCCTAATTGCTGCCCTACTTCCCAAACCTGATTGACAACCGACGGCGCAAATTCCATCGAAGCACCTTCTTTGGCAAATTTCGCATTTTTGTTGCCGACCATATCCAGTAGCACCCCGAAATACGCAGCATAACCTTGTTTGTGTGGATTATTTGCCCAATAACGCGAACCAATGCACCACCATTGTCCCGCCTCTTCGTTAGGCTTTGGCTGATAGCCCTCTGTTTCGCCATAATCCTCGGCATCAAATAACACAATATCTATGCCAACATTTGGTTTTTGCTGCGCGGCCTGAATCGTTCTGGCCAATTCAAGCAACACTCCTACCCCACTGCCGCCGTCGTTAGCTCCGTCGATGGGTTTATCTTGGTCTTTCGCGTCTTGGTCTGCAAAAGGGCGCGTATCCCAGTGCGCGGCCAGCAAAATGCGTTTGGTAGCTTGCGGATTAATCACCCCAATAATGTTGCGGCAAGCGTGCGATTTCCCGTCAAAAGTTTGTGCCGTAAAAGGCTGCTCTATTACTTCTGCACCATATTGTTTTAGTTTGACTGTCAGGTAGTTACCACATTTTTTGTGCGCGGTTGTGCTTGGTACGCGAGGCCCAAAATCTACTTGGTTTTTCACCTGAACAAAAGCCGAATCTGCATTAAAATCAGGTGCTTTATTCAGTGCTGGTTTGGCCACAGGCGTTTCTGTAGTACTACTTGATTTTGGTTTTTGTTCGCAAGAAAAACACAGCCCAACAGCCGCAAGTATCAGAGGAAATGAACGACGCATATTAGATATTTTAATCAAAAACAAATTAAATTTATAAAAAAGAAACCAATACACTCCTATATACGAATTGGGAAGCATTTGGGTTAGCAAAGATTAAAAAATTTCTGTTAATAGTTAAAGCCTTTATACAACTCAACTGTTTTACAGGCCGCTTATGTAGCTTTTTGTTCAATCAACCGCATTCATTTGTAAGATTTTCAGCGAGACAATAAGTTTGCATCAACAAAATAGCTGTTATCTCAAATATTTGATATACAATGTTTTAATAATAAATCATCATCACATTATAATCATCAACAAAATGAAATTCTCTGCTTTAATTTTTGCTGCCAGTCTGGTTATAGCAAGTCCAGCCATCGTAAAGGCTGAAGGAAATGCCGTAGTACGTACAGAAAATGCTGTAAACAACAACACTTCTTTTACTGTGGGAATGTACCCATCTGTAAAAAATGAGTTGGTCGTTATGATGAAAAAAGCCGACAACAATGCTGTAAAATTCCGCATCGAAGATGGCAACGGTAATGCTGTCGTATCCGAAAATATTAGCAATTTGGGTTCGGTTATTAAACATTATCCTCTCGAAAAATTAGAAAAAGGCACTTACAAAGTAGTGTTAAGTCGCCGCGATGAGGTTTTTTCCCGCGAATTAGTAATTCAGTAATTATTTCATATAAAACCAAAGAAGCCTACCGCGTGTGTGGTAGGCTTCTTTGTTGTTGAAAATCATCATTTTATACACTTGTCGGCTGTGGCTCGCCTGCCGCTTCGCGCAAAATACGAATAGCTTGCTGCACGCCGCGCACTTGCTCGAAAGTGGTTACTACTTTTTTGCCCGACTCTTTCAGGCGGCACGTGCGGGCATTCATTTGTATGTAGGTAATGAGTTTGCCAAACGCATCGGATTGGAAATAATCGGCGCGGGTTTCGTCGTTCAGAATGTGGCCGCGCATGGTTGTTTCCTTAATCACCAATTTTTCAAACCCAATTTTTTCGGCCAACCAGCGCAAACGCACCGTTTGGATAAGGTCTTTCACCGTCGGCGGCAATGGCCCGAAACGGTCAGTAAGCATGGTTTCAAATTCCGCCAAAGCCTGTTCGTCTTTAATGTCGTCGAGTTTGGAATAAAGACTCAAACGCTCCGAAATGCTGTTCACGTATTGTTCGGGAATCAAAATTTCCAAGTCGGTTTCTATCACGCAATCTCGCACCAACGGCTTGAGCGAAATTTCAGTTTTGAAAAGGTCTGCAAATTCGGTTTCCTTAAGTTCTTGTACGGCTTCGTCCAAGATTTTGTGATAGGCATCAAATCCCAAATCTGTAATAAAGCCGCTTTGCTCGCTGCCCAACAAATCGCCTGCGCCCCGAATATCCAAATCGCGCATGGCCACTTTAAAGCCATCGCCCAACTCCGAAAATTCTTCTAAAGTCTGCAAACGCTTCCGCGCATCGGTGCTTAGCAACGACATGGCAGGCGTGAGCAAATAACAATACGCTTTCTTGTTGCTTCGCCCCACACGTCCGCGCATTTGGTGCAAATCCGACATACCGTACATGTGCGCACGGTTGATAATGATGGTGTTGGCATTGGGAATATCCAAACCCGATTCGATGATATTGGTCGAAACCAAAATATCGTATTCGCCTTCAATAAATTTGAGCATCACATTTTCGAGGCGCGAACCGTCCATTTGCCCGTGTGCTACGCCAATGCGTGCATCAGGCACGAGTTTTAACAAATTATTGGCCACTTCCTCAATGTCGCCCACGCGATTATGCACAAAAAATACTTGGCCGCCGCGTTTTAGCTCATAATGCAGCGCATCGCGAATAAAAAGCTCATCAAAAACGTGTACTTCGGTGGTTACGGGTTGGCGATTGGGTGGCGGCGTGGCAATAATCGACAAGTCGCGTGCACCCAACAACGAAAAATTCAAGGTTCGCGGAATCGGCGTAGCCGTCAGCGTTAGGCTGTCCACGTTTACGCGCATCTCCTTGAGCTTGTCCTTTACTTTCACGCCAAATTTTTGTTCTTCATCAATAATCATCAAACCCAAATCCTTGAATTTGACATCGGCACTCACTAAGCGATGTGTACCAATCAGAATATCAACTTTTCCTTCTGTTACTTTTTTAAGGGTTTCCTTAATTTCTTTATCTGATTTGAAGCGGTTTACATATTCCACCGTTACGGGAAATTTGTGCAAACGCTCTTTGAAAGTCTTGTAATGCTGCATGGCCAAAATCGTAGTAGGCACAAGTACCGCCACTTGCTTACCGTCGGCGGCGGCCTTAAACGCGGCTCTTACGGCTACTTCCGTTTTCCCAAAACCCACATCACCACAAACGAGCCTGTCCATTGGGTGCGGTTGCTCCATGTCGGCTTTTACGTCGGCGGTGGCTTTGGCTTGGTCGGGCGTATCTTCGTACAAAAACGAGGATTCCAGCTCTATTTGCATAAAACCATCTTTAGTATAAGCCATGCCAGGGGCGGCCTTGCGTTTGGCGTATAGCTGAATCAGGTCTTTGGCAATGTCTTTTACTTTTTTCTTAACCTTCGATTTTTTGGCTTCCCATTCTCCCGTTCCCAGCTTGCTGATTTGCGGTGGCGTGCCTTCTCTACCGCTATATTTCGAGATTTTGTGTAGCGAGTGGATACTCACAAACAAATAATCGTCGTCGCGATACAGCAACCGCACGGCTTCTTGTGCGCGGCCTCCGATGTCTATTCTTTCCAGCCCCACAAAACGCCCAACGCCGTAATCTATGTGCGTAACGTAGTCGCCAGCCTGCAAACTTTTGAGTTCTTTCAGAGTCAGGGCTTTGGATTTGGAAAATTTGTCTTTGCCTTTTACGCGGTGGTAGCGGTCAAAAATCTGGTGGTCGGTGTAGCAAACCAACCGCGAATTTTCGTCTTCAAAACCTTGCCGCAGCGACAAATACAAGGGCTGAAACTTGAGGTCTTTGTCCAATTCCTCAAAAATAGTTTGGAGGCGTTCGAGCTGCTTGGGCGTGTCCGAACAAATAACATTGACAAAATCTTTACTTTGATGCTGCGCTAAAGTATTGGCCAACAACTTAAAATCTTTGTTAAAAGATGGTTGTGGTTTCATGGAAAAAGTCAATTTCTCGGCATTCTTAAAATGAAACCTCGAACCAAATTCTACGACAGTTTTGACCTTGAGTGCGTCTTTAAAATCCTTTCCCGAATCAAATAAATCGCTGGGTTGCATGGCTACTTTGTCGCTGCCACTGCTGGCCACGATTTGCTCAAAAGCTGCCGTCGCACGTTCAAAATATTTATCAATTACGTCTATCGTATGCACTACGTCTTTGAACCAAAGCACAGTATTTTGGGGCAAAAAGCCCAAAAACGATTCGCGCGTTTCCTGCAAAAGTCGCGTTTGGACGTTTGGCACAATGCTCAAATGTTGGCGCGGCTCTACGGAAAGTTGTGTTTCAGGATTAAACGTCCGAATGCTTTCTATTTCGTCGCCGAAAAGCTCAATACGGTACGGCAATTCTCCCGAATACGAAAAAATATCCACGATACCGCCGCGAATAGCGTATTGGCCAGCCTCGTAAGCAAAATCACTTCGCTCGAAATCGTAATCCGCCAACACTTCCGCTAAAAAATTCAGGTCGAGTGTGTCGCCTACGCGTATGGTAAAAGTGTTATCCAATAAAGAACGTTTATTTATCACTTTTTCGGACAAAGCCTCTGGGTAAGTAACCATCAGAAAGCCTTTATCGTCGGGCGTGTTTAGGCGGCTTAGCGTCTCGGAGCGTTCCACGATATTGGCATTTTCCACGTCCAAAAACTGATACGGCTTTTTGTAGGAATACGGGAAATATAAAATATTGCGATGGTGCTCCAAAAGCTGTTGGAGGTCTTGCACAAAAAAGGCGGCCTCGTCTTTATCGGGCAGTACGAACAAATGATTACTTTTTTCGTCGGACATATACAGCGCAGCTGCATAAATAGCGTCGGCACTGCCTATAAGCCCTTTCAACTGAATGCGAGACGAATCCTGCGCACGCAAACGAGTAGCAAGCGTTTGCAACAGGGCTTCATTCTGATATAATTTGATAAAATCTCTAACCTTCACGACAACTGGCGTTTTTGATTTGATGAGCCAAAAATATGAGCTTCTGCAAAAATAACTAAATATCTGGCAGGAAGGTTTCTCCCAGCGATTTGATTCGATTGAGAACGATGTTGTCGCAATTAGTGCTTCTGTGTATTGTTATATTTGACTGATAAAAACCCAATATTATATTTTATTTTTTTTAGTAAAAATATTTATTTATTCAAAATAAATACCATAACTTAAAAGCAGAATCCATGTAGGTTACTTTCTACAAGATTCGGTTGCTAACAAAACACATCATCTCTATAACACAAAACAATTACAGTTATTACACCATTTCTTCATTATGACAAACGAACCGAACACAAAAAGAGTAGCTTTAGTAACAGGTGCAACGGGTGGCTTGGGTACGGCCATGTGCAAAAAATTGTATGACGACGGTTATACCGTAGTAGGCAGCTATCGCAGCCAAACCAAAGCTGACGAATGGAAAGCCCAAATGAAAGCCGAAGGTTATGACATTGAGCTTTTTCAGGCCGACGTATCGGATTTTGATTCTTGCGGACGCATGATTGCGGCCATCGAGGAAAAAGTAGGACCTGTGGATATTTTGGTGAATAATGCGGGTATTACGCGCGACCGCGCTTTCCACAAAATGACCAAAGAAATGTGGGACGATGTAATTGGCACAAACCTAACCAGCGTATTTAATTGTTCGCGCCACGTAATCGAAAGCATGATAAAACGCAATTTTGGGCGAATTATCAATATTTCGTCCGTAAACGGCCAACGCGGACAGTTCGGCCAAGCCAACTATTCGGCAGCGAAAGCGGGTATGCACGGCTTTACCAAAACATTGGCGATGGAAGTAGCGCAAAAAGGCATTACCGTAAACACTATTTCACCTGGTTACATCGGGACGGACATGGTAATGGCCGTAAAAGAAGAGATTCGCAATCAAATCGTGGCACAAATTCCGTTGGGGCGTTTGGGAGGTACGGAAGAGGTAGCGCATTTGGTGTCGTTTTTGGCTTCCGACAAAGCAAGTTTTATTACTGGTGCGAATTACGCCATCAATGGTGGTCAACACGTAGCCTAATATTTAATCGCGATAAACATACGAAAAGGACTTTCTTAATTAAAAGAAAGTCCTTTTCGTATGTTTAGTATTATGCAATTTCAGAAGTATTGGCAAGCCAAGTTTCTGCTTCGGCTAATTCCAGAAAGTATTCTTTATTGAAATTCATATCAATCGCAGACATTTTATTCTGCATATTTTGCGCGGAAAGTTTAGTGAACAACTTTTTGGAAGGCAAAATTGCCATATCCAAACGCCCAAGCTGCTTGAGGGCTGCTGGAAAAAATACTGTTGTCATCCACGCATAGGCCTCCATACTCACATTGCCCAACGCGCGTTGATCGTTAATGGCTTTACGCAAATCCAAATCCTGCATCGCTTTCAAAGCCGCTTGCCAACCTTTCTTATATTGTTCATTTGTCAAATCACCCGACCAAACCAAACGAGCAAAAGGTTCACGCTCGTTCTTTTCTATTGTCAAGTATGTTTCTTTAAATATAATTGCCATATTTTACGTTGTTGTTGTTTGTTATCACAAAGTTACAATAGTGTAAAAAAATTATATACAAAATTAAAATGTTTTTTTACTAATGTACGTTTAAATCAGCAAAATGATTCAATAAACAGAATAATATATTAGATTTATATACATTGCTATTTATAACAAACAAGCCATATAATCAATAAAACACCAGAATTATTTATTTTTTTAAAAAATTGGCCCAATACAACTTATTTTATTTCAAAAGTAACATATTATTTTACCAAACACTCCGCATGCAATAGGGTATTAATTTGTTCTTGCGCAATAAAGCATAACAAATGTTACTAAAAATGCTTGTAAGATATTATGAAAGTTTGATATGTTATTGATGTTATCTACCTATCAGACAATTAAAGAATATATAATAATCAATAAGCATAGCAAAAGTAACTACATCCCTGAAATATTTTTTTGGAATTGCAAACCCGCCCATAACATACTCTGTATCTGATGATTTTCCTCTCTAAATCACTCAACATATTTTCTGCTTCTAGAACTTAAAATTATAGGTTACGGACGGTATAATCGGGAACAAGGAAACTTGTTTGGCCTGAATGCCTTTGATTTGGCCTGTACCGTCGGGGTTTTCTGTTACCGTCTCGAAGTAAATAAAATACGGATTCATGCGGCTGTACAAGTTATAAATGCTAAATGTCCAGTCGGCCTCGCCCCAACGCGGATGCGTTTTTAGCACCAATCCCACATCCATGCGATGATACGCAGGCATTCGGAACGTGTTGCGCAACGCACCATAATCAGGCACAAGCTGAATTCCCGGTACGGGCGAGGTCGTGCCGTTGATGTCTTGGTAATAATAGCGGCCTTTAGGCAGCGTAATGGCATTGCCAGTGTTATAAATCCACGAAGCACTCAGGCTCAAACGCTTGCTAATCTGATACATCACTACGACCGAAATGTCGTGGCGACGGTCATAACGCGGATGGAATTTTTGCCCCTGACTAATTTCGTCGAACTGCCGCCAAGCCCACGCCAACGTATAACCAATCCACCCTGTAAGTCTGCCGTTTTTCTTTTCCAAATAAAATTCTGTGCCGTAGGCCGAACCTTTCCCAAACACAAAAGTTGTGTCCAATTGGCTGTTAATGAACAGGTTTGAACCGTCTTTAAAATCGACTTGATTACGCATTTGTTTGTAATACACTTCGTTGGTAAACAGCAATTTTCCGTCCAAAAACGTAGTGCTATACGAGGCGGCCAACTGGTCGGCATTTTGCGGACGCGTGCGCCCTCCCGACGGATACCACAAATCTGTGGGCAAGGACGAACCCGAACTTGAAACCAAGTTAAGGTACTGATACATACGCGAATAACCGAGTTTGAGAGAGCTATTTTCGTCGAGCATATAACGCGCCGAAATACGCGGTTCTACGCCTCCCATGTACTCGCCGCTGCGTTCCATGCCCGAAAGGCGCACACCGCCATTGAGTTGCCAACGCGGATTGATGGTATAGTCATCTGAAACATAAATGCCGTATTCGCGGGCAGTGAGCTGCTCGCCCACACTGAACGAAAATTCTCCGTCCGAACTCGCTCCACTGGCGCGGCCAATGTCAAAAACATGGTGCGTTGCTTCTGCCCCAAACTGAATGTTATGTTTTTCGTAACCCGTATAATTGAAGTTTGTTTTGAGGGTATAATCTTTTACGCCCGAACCCAAACTAAATTTAAAACCGCTGAAATCGTTGTGAATACCGTAGTTATAACCCGCATACACCAACGAAGTATTAGCAAATAGATGCGGCGAAAACACGTGATTCCAACGCAAGGAAGAGGCCGTATTTCCCCAATCAAAATTAACTGTAAAACGATTTTGATTGTAATGAAAAACGTCGCGGCCATAGTAGCCGCTGAAAAACAAACGGTCTTTGTCGCCTAACTCGTAATTCAGTTTGGCATTAAGGTCATAGAAATAATAATCTGGAATTGGCTGATAATCAGGCTTGCTTTTTTGAGAATCGTTGTAACGGCGCGTAAACGTATCGAAATACGTGCGCCGAGCCGATACAATAAAAGCCGATTTGTTTTTTTGAATAGGCCCTTCGACCAAAAGGCGCGACGAAATAAGCCCAATGCCGCCCGTAGCCGAATATTTTTCTTGGTTGCCTTCACGAAGTTTCACGTCCACCACCGACGAGAGTCTGCCGCCATATTGCGACGGAAAGCCGCCTTTGTACAAATCCAGTCCTTTGACGGCATCGCTATTGAACACGCTAAAAAAACCAAATAAGTGCGAGGCGTTATAAACGGGCGCATCGTCCAGAAGCATCAGGTTTTGGTCTGCACCACCGCCACGTACATAAATGCCGCTTGTGCCCTCCCCGCCCGACTTTACGCCAGGTTTGAGTTGCAGTGTTTTGAGAATATCCACTTCCCCAAACAGCGCAGGCAAGAGTTTCGCTTCGCGCATATCAATACTGGTTACGCTCATTTGCGTAGATTGGATTTGCTCTTTGTAGGATTTTTGTTCCGTAACTACCACCTCTTGCAGCGTAGTTTGTGAGGCAAGCGCAACGTTTATAGTTTGATTTTTTGTAGCAGAAATCGTTTTGCGGCTGGTCGTGTAGCCCACATACGAAAACAACAAAGTAAGCGTATCGGCAGCAGCTATTTCAAGTATATAATTTCCTGAAATATCAGCACTTGTGCCTTTTTGAAGCGAAGGAGCAAAAACTGTCGCGCCAATGAGTGGCTCATTGTTCTGTGCATCTTTTATGCGGCCACGAACTACAATATTTTGAGCAAAAAGCTCATTGGTAAATAGCCAAAATAAGTTGGAGAATATCAGTAAACGTATGAAATAGGTCATTCTTCTTTGATGATTTACGCGCTAAAAACGTTCAAAACGTTGTCTATGTTGTACAATATGTAGTTATAGACATACACTTTCTATTTTTTGCTTAGAGTCATCAAAAGAGAGTAGGTTTAGTGAAGATTTAATCAAATTACCAGTCTTTTTGTGCTTTTAGCGTGGTAATGTGTGCTAAATGATGATTCCCGTGCCAAGCATAAAGCCCAATTGCTTCATTTAGGGAATATGTTTTTTCATATTTTGGGTGAAAAAAAGTGCGCAAAAGTTGTTGTTCGTCAAGGCTTTGGAGCAGTGCCGCCCAAAGTTGCTCTTCGTAAGGCTTAATAGTGGGGTTTTCTTCCGTAAGGCTCAATTTAAAACGAATATAGCTGTTCAGGTGGCTGTCGGCGCAATGATGTACCACTTGGCGCAACGTCCAGCCTTCGGGGCGGTATGGCGTATCCAGTTGGCTATCAGAAAGCTGCAATACTTCTTTACGCAGCCTCTCAGGAAAAGAAGCAATCTCTTCTATCCAAGTGGCGAGTTGTGCGGATGTGATGGTGTCGGGTTTGGCAAATGTCCCGATAGGAAAACGGAGTTTGTCGTTGGGTTGCATGATGGCCTATAAAAAGTTGATTATTAGCACCAATAATTTGCGAAATAATTCATAAAAACAATTTTCTTTCAAAATAATTAGGAGACCTTTTGCAGCGGCGGTAATCATTCATCAAAAACAAAGAAACTACCTCACTTAAAATTTGATGATCGCCATGAAAATGACCCTGTTACTGCTGCTTTTGTTGCCTGTATTGGCTGTTGGTCAGTCTTTTGAGAAGTTAGAAAAACTCTACACACAGCAACGCTACGAAAAACTAATTTGCAAGAGCCAAAAAGCCGCCCGCAAATATCCGCGTGCCGCCGTGCCACATTTCTATAAAGCCAAAGCCTATTTTGCTATTGCCCAAAGCCCCGACCGCGATTTGCGCCAACAGTACCCCGACGCGGCTAACGAGTGCATGAAAGCCTTGTTCGTGGTACAAACCAAAGACCAAACCCATACGCTGCTGGGCAGTGCCGACACTGTTTTTATGGTGGCTGTGAGTCGTTTTTTGCAAGAAAATGTCAGTAAGTCTATGGCTGCTAACAACTTGCCCGAAGCCAAGCGTTACGCGCAAATGGCGATTCGGTTGTTTGCCGACACTACGCCCCAGTACGCAATTTTGTATCCGTCCGTACCCAAAACCGCCATCACTCAAAGCCTGTCCGCGGCCAAAGATAGCAGTGTTATTAGTCCAAATCTGCCACTTTGGGTTGTACCAACCCAACAGCCCAACCGCCAAGACGTGGTACAAGTTGCTAAAAAATTGGTTGGTGCGCGGTATCATTGGACGGGCGAAACCCCCAAAACGGGTTTTGATTGTTCGGGGTTGCTGCTCTACGTGATGCGTAATTTTGGTTACGATTTTATTCATGGCACAAAAGAAATGGCACAACTCGGAAAAGAAGTGCCATTGCAAGAAGCCCAAAAGGGAGATTGGGTATTTTTTGGAGAACGTGGCGCGGATAACACTTATCACATCCGACACGTGGGCATGATTATTTCCGACAAAGGCCAAACCCCCGAAGTGATTCATTCGGTTACGCGCGGCGTGGCTACCAACCGCCTCGATGCGGGCTATTGGTCGCGCCAAGTGCTGTTCGTGCGCTCGGTGTTGGACTAACCAAATATTTGCGAAGAAAAAGCAAAGGCTTCGCCGAAAGCAGCTTTATCTAATTGTAAATCAATATTTTTACTTTCAAAAAACGAAATAAGTTGTTCGGTGGCTACGTTGCCCGTCAGGTCGTCTTTGGCCATTGGGCAGCCGCCGAACCCACGTATTGCCCCGTCGAAATGCCGACAACCAGCCGCGTAAGCCGCAGCGATTTTCTCTTGTGCCGTGTGCGGTGTAGAATGCAAATGCGCCGAAAAAATAGTTTGCGGATATTGGGCAGTGAGTTGCTCGAAAAGCGGACTAATATTTTCGGGTTGCGAAACGCCAATCGTATCCGAAAGAGCAATCGTAGAAATTCCCATTTGCACCAACTTTTCTGACAAAGCCGCCACTTGCGCCACGCTGTACGCTTCGCCGTAAGGATTGCCGAAACTCATAGACAAATACACAATCAGTTGTTTGCCAGTCTCTTGACAAATCTGTTGTATTTCAGCCACTTCCGTCAGGGCTTGCGCAATGGTTTTGTTGGTGTTGCGCATCTGGAACGTTTCGGACACCGAAAGCGGAAAACCCAGAAATGAAATTTGTTCAAAAGCTGCCGCCTCTTTCGCGCCGCGCACGTTGGCCACAATAGCCAGCAGTTTGGTACACAGATTTAGTTCCAAACCCGCTAACACCTCGGCGGTATCGCGCAGTTGCGGAATGGCTTTGGCCGACACAAAACTTCCAAAATCCAAAACAGGAAAACCAACCTTCAAAAGTTTGTTTAAATAATTGATTTTCTGCTCTGTGGGCACAAAGTCGTGTAGCCCTTGCATGGCATCACGCGGGCATTCGGTAATAAAAACTTGATTGGACATATAAAGAAATTTGGTGTGTTAATGGGCAATTATCGCCGTGATTTAGGGGCGTATCAAATCTTCTTGTGAAAGATTTTCGCCTTCCTCAAACCATTTGGCATACATAATATAGTTGTTGGCCGTGCGCGGAAACACTTCGGCCATTTCCGACGAAACAGGTTTCACTTTTTGAGCAGGAGCACCAGCATATATCCAACCGCGTTCTACTACCGTATTTTGCAAAACTACTGCACCAGCCGCCACAATAGCACCACTTTGTACGTGAGCATTGTCCATGACGATAGCACCCATTCCAATAAGTACGTTATCGTCGATGGTACAGCCATGAACGATAGCATTGTGCGCAATGGAAACATTACTACCAATGATTGTCGCAGCTTTTTGGTACGTGCAGTGAATTACTGCGCCGTCCTGTATATTGGTGCGGTCGCCGATGCGAATACTGTGCACATCGCCACGCACAACGGCATTAAACCAAACGCTACATTGGTCGCCCATTTGCACGTCTCCGACTACAGTGGCATTGTCGGCCAAGAAACAATCTTTACCAAACTGTGGCTTTACGCCTTTCACAGATTTAATTAAAGCCATGATTTTAAATGTTTTAGGTTGAAAAAAGTAATAGATGCGGTCTTACGTTTTTGCGCCGCCCTTGCAGGTCAAAAATACCACAAAAAATGCATTTAATGTTTATTACTTTTATAGTATCGCGTTTAATCAAAAATACGTTCCGCGTTACATATGAATATTTGCGTGCCCCCTACTCTATTTTTATTTACCCTAAAACCACATTCTTTCACTAATTTTACGCCCCACAATCCACATTAGTTTTTATTTTGCTGGGCATGAACAACAAAAATCTTAGAATCATTTTTATGGGAACGCCCGAATTTGCCGTTCCTTGTTTAGATATTTTGGTAGAAAACGGCTACAACGTCGTGGCTGTGATTACCTCCCCCGACAAACCCGCAGGGCGCGGCCTGCAACTGGCACACTCTCCAGTGAAGGCGGCGGCACTCACCCACAACATACCAGTTTTGCAACCCGAAAAGCTCAAAGACCCCGCGTTTTTGGAAACGTTGCGTAGCTACGAAGCCGATTTGCAAATTGTGGTAGCCTTCCGTATGTTGCCAGAAGCCGTTTGGAATATGCCACGGTTAGGAACATTCAATTTGCACGCATCTTTGTTGCCGCAATACAGAGGCGCAGCCCCCATTAACTGGGCAATCATCAATGGCGAAACACAAACAGGCATTACGACATTTTTCTTGCAACACGAGATAGACACAGGCGACATTATTCTCAAAGAAACCGAAAACATTTTACCCACCGACAACGTCGGCACGCTGTACGAGCGACTCATGCACAAAGGTGCAGGCCTTGTGTTGCGTACCGTGCAAGCCATCGAAGCCAACGCCGTGCAACCAACGCCACAAGTCTTTGATGCACCGCTTAAAGCCGCTCCCAAAATCTTTAAGGAGACCTGTCGCATCAACTTTGAGCAAACTGCCGAGCAAATCCACAACTTTGTACGCGGCCTAAGTCCCTACCCTGCCGCTTGGACTTTACTTAATGGTAAATCTTGCAAAGTCTTCAAAACTAATTTGGTTGATACAGATGTAAATGCCGCCGTTGGGCAGCTTTTTACCGACCACAAAACCTTTTTGCACGTCGGTACGGCCAAAGGTTTGTTAGCGATTGAAGAGTTACAAACTGAAGGTAAAAAGCGAATGAACATTGCGGAGTTTCTACGCGGCAACAAAATCGCCGAAGGAACTGTTATGGAATAAATTACGCCCAACCAAACAGCTATTTTCCATTTTCTAACCCCATTATTTTGCGATATTTCATTGATGTAGCCTACAAAGGCACAAATTATCATGGCTGGCAAAAACAAGAGAACGCCCGAACCGTACAAGAGGTATTAGAATTGGCCTTAGGCAAATTGCTGCGCTGCGAGCGTGTCGAAACGCTGGGCAGTGGCCGCACGGATACGGGTGTTCATGCCTTGCAACAGCTTGTACATTTCGACATCCCGATAGTTATCGCCGACCCCAGCCGCTTTGTCTATCAACTCAACGCCATTTTGCCGCCCGACATCGCCGCCAATGGCCTTTGGCTGGTGGCCGACACGGCACATGCACGTTTTGATGCTATTTCCAGAAGCTATCAGTATCATATTTGCACGCGCAAAATACCATTTCTCCCAAATGAGCGTTATTGCTTCACGCGGCCTGTCGAGGTGAAGAAAATGAACGAAGCCGCCGCCGTATTACTTCAGCATCAAGACTTTGAGGCGTTTAGTAAGGTCAAGACAGAAGTAAATAACTTTTTGTGTCACATCACGCGAGCGCAGTGGCAACAGCCCGACGCGCATAGTTTGGTGTTTCACATCTCGGCCAATCGGTTTTTGCGCGGCATGGTGCGCGCCATCGTCGGCACATTGCTGGAAGTAGGCGTGGGACGAATGAGCGTAGAAGAATTTGAACAAATCATTTTGTCCCGCAACCGCAATAAAGCAGGTCGCAGCGCACCGCCCGAAGGTTTATTTTTATCGGAGGTGGTTTATCCAACAGAAGTTCTTAAAATATAGTTGTTTGGTTGTAATGCAAAAAAAAGTTTTTAGTGTAACGTTTCTTTTGTTGATAATCAATTGTTTGATAGAAAATCAGGCACAAGCACAAATGCGCCTGATTAACAAAATCATTCGCCCAGACATTGACACCAATTATATTACACTCTATCCGCGTAAGCTAATGACTTACACGGCCATTTCGCGCAAGTATCTTTCTTTTTATCTAAGAAATAAAAGAAATACGGCGGTGGCGCGTTACAATCCCAACGTAAACAACAACTTAAATTTTGGGGTTTTGTATTCGGGCATTGGTTTGGAATACTCTTTTTTTACGTTCAAGAAAGACAACAAAGAAGATTTGTCGCTGTATGGAAGCACCTATTTGCGTGACTTTCAGCTCAATTTATACGCCCAACAATTCGGCATAGATTTGGTTTCACAAAACTATAAAGGTTTCTATCTGAACAACCCACAAGATTTTAACAAAACATGGGAAAAAGGCAACGTGTATCCGCAGCGCGACGACATCAAGGTTACCAATCAGGCACTTAACTTTTATTATATCCTGAATTATCGCAAGTTTTCGTATCAGTCGGCATTCAGGCAAACGCGCCACCAATGCCGCAGCGCGGGTTCGGTGATGCTGATGGCGGGAGCTTCCAACTATTCCATTGAAGCGGATTCTAACTTGATTCCATATGCAGCAGACTCTACCAAATTTCGGGAATCAGAGACATTTTTGGGCGGGCGATTCATCGACTTTTCGATACTGGGCGGCTACGGACATACGTTTGTCTGGCGGCGTTGGTATGTGTCGGGGACAGTGTTGGGCGGCTTTGGCGTACAAGCTCAAAAATATCAAACAGCCATAGAGGACAAACGCGGCGTACGGGGTATTGGCCGACTTTACACACGTTTTGCGGCTGGTTACAACGACAGGCGTTTCTTTACAGGTGTATCTTATTTGCTCGACCGCAAAACTACACAAGTTGATAAATTGGTATTAGGTGGCGAGTTAAGCAACTTGCGTTTCTTTATGGGAGTGCGGTTTTAATGACTACTCCACAAAAGATAAATGGCTACAAAATACTGGATACCAGCGTCTTGTAGCCATTTTTTTTTTAATATTCGTCTTCGTTAAAAAAGAAGTCGTCTTTGGTAGGATAGTCAGGCCAAATTTCCTCGATACTTTCGTAAGGCTGTCCTTCATCTTCCAACTCTTGCAAATTCTCTACCACCTCCGAAGGCGCACCAGAACGAATGGCATAGTCAATCAATTCGTCTTTCGTGGCTGGCCAAGGTGCATCTTCTAAGTAAGAAGCCAATTCGAGTGTCCAGTACATAGTTCTTTTTCTTTATTGTTACACAAAATGTTTGCTACACCGGAGCGTTTTCTGGATTTTTTGCGGAAAGCCCATAAAAATTTAATGTTTTACTATCCGATGCCCTGCAAAAATAAAAAAGTTAAGCAAAATTCCAAATCTTACTACATTTTTTTGGAAACGTGTTTGTTTGTTAATAACAAAGCTTTTTTGTATCTGCTATGATTATCAACAAAAAACGCTTCAAACTGTGAGGTCTGAAGCGTTTTTATTTTTTTAATAAAAGTATTGATACAGCGATTAAGCTAATACTTCTTTTACTTTTTGAGCTGCGTCTTTCAACAATACAGCCGAGAATACTTTAAGACCAGACTCGTCGATGATACGTGCGCCTTCTTCAGCGTTAGTACCTTGCAAACGAACGATAATTGGCACTTTAATATCTCCGATGTTTTTGTAAGCCTCAACCACACCATTAGCCACGCGGTCGCAACGAACGATACCACCGAACACGTTGATAAGGATAGCTTTTACGTTAGGATCTTTCAAAATGATACGGAAACCAGCTTCTACTGTTTTAGCGTTAGCCCCGCCACCTACGTCCAAGAAGTTAGCAGGTTCGCCACCAGCCAATTTAATAACGTCCATTGTAGCCATTGCCAAGCCTGCGCCGTTTACCATACAACCTACGTTACCATCCAATTTCACGTAGTTAAGGTGGTTTTCACCAGCTTCTACTTCCAATGGATCTTCTTCCGTAATGTCGCGAAGCTCTGCCAAATCAGGGTGACGGTACAAAGCGTTGTCGTCAAGATTTACTTTCGCATCTACGGCCAAAATTTTGTCGTCAGAAGTTTTCAACACTGGGTTGATTTCGAACATAGATGAATCTGTATCTACGTAAGCATTGTAAAGAGCGTGTAGGAATTTCACCATCTCTTTGAAGGCGTTGCCGCTCAGACCCAAAGCAAACGCAATTTTGCGTGTTTGGAATGCTTGCAAACCTACCAATGGGTCAATCCACTCTTTGAAGATTTTTTCAGGAGTATGTTCCGCTACTTCTTCGATGTCCATACCACCTTCTGTACTTGCCATGATTACGTTGTGGCCAGAAGCACGGTCAAGCAAAATACTAACATAGTATTCCTTTGGGGCAGAAGCACCTGGATAGTAAACATCTTGTGCCACAAGCACTTTGTTTACTTTTTTGCCTTCTGCGCCAGTTTGGTGCGTTACCAACACACCACCCAAAATAGCAGCTGCTTTAGGAGCTACATCTTCAAGGCTTTTAGCCAAAACTACACCGTTTGAGCCTGTTTCATTGATTTTACCTTTACCGCGACCGCCAGCATGGATTTGCGCTTTAATCACATACCATGTTGTGCCTGTTTCGGCATTTAGTTGTTTGGCGGCGGCTGTTGCTTGTTCTGGCGTATCAGCTACAACGCCTTCTTGCACGCGAACGCCATACTTTTTAAGAATAGCTTTGGCTTGATATTCGTGAATGTTCATAATTATTAGGGGTTTGGCACGAAAGTAATGTATTTGTGATTAGTTTCAAAAGACTTTTGTCAGGCATTCCTTTTTTTGTGCTATTTCTCAATAGAAAAATATTTATTTGATTCTAATTCAAGGTTTTAACACAACTAATGCAGAACTGTTGCTTTTTATTCTAGTAGAGCTTTTATACAAATAAACGCAAAAAAGCTAACGTTTGCACAACGTTATTATATTTTTACTTATCCAAGGATTTACTGTTGATGTATTGTGATATAGATAAGACTACTTATACAAAAAAGTGGAGGAGAAATATCGTTACAATTAAGCTGGAAACACGCCGCGTATAATGTGTTACGAGCTTATGCCGAAGTGCTGAGTTAGTTTTTTAGTTGAATAATATAAAAATTAAAGGCGGCTGAATCTGGAATTATCCTGACTCAACCGCCTTTCTTGTTTTACCAATTAACAAGAATTATTTTAAGAAATATTTGAGGTTAATCACTTCTTTTTCAGTGAGATAACGCCAGTGTCCGCGCGACAAATTTTTCTTGTCAAGGCCTGCGTACATTACGCGGTCGAGGCGAACAACGTCATAACCCAAATGTTCGAAAATACGTCTAACGATACGGTTACGGCCAATATGAATGGCAATTCCCAAAATGCTACGATCTGGCGAAAGGATTTCCAATTCGTCCACTTGCGCTGTACCATCTTCCAATTCCAAACCCGCCATGATTTTTTCATAATCTTCTTCGGTAAGCGGTTTGTCCAAATCTACCTGATAAATTTTGGTAATTTTTTGGGATGGGTGCGAAAGTTTGTCGGCCAACTCGCCGTCGTTGGTAAGTAAAAGCAAACCCGTTGTGTTGCGGTCGAGGCGACCCACTGGGTAAATGCGTTCCTCGCAAGCCGAAGCCACCAACTGCATGACTGTTTTGCGCTCTTCAGGGTCGTCGGTAGTCGTTATGAAATCTTTCGGCTTGTTCAAAAGCACATAAACATTCTTTTCACGACTTAATTTTTTTTTTCCGTATTTCACTACGTCGGTTGGTTGCACGCGAAAACCCATCTCCGTAACGACAGTGCCATTAACAGAAATAAGACCATCGTGAATCAATTTGTCGGCATCGCGGCGCGAACAAACACCCGAATTTGCAATATAACGGTTCAGGCGAATGCCTTGTTCTATGCTGCGATCAGGTTCGTTTTTGTGGTGCTTTTCGTAATGTTTGAAGTCGTAAGACGGTGGGCCATCTTGATCATAATCATTGTTACGACGTGCATATTTATTAACAAATTTATCTGATTTGTCTTCTGAAAAGTTGTTGCGACCGCCTCTGCTTTTGAATTTAGGGCGTGCAGCTTCTGCGCGGCTACGAGCATTGGCTTCTTTTCTTTCAAAATAACCACCTTCTCTGTTGCCGCCTTTGTCCGATGAAAAATCGCGGTCAGAAGATTTTTTGAAGTCAGGACGAGATGAAGAATTTTCGCGGCTGCGGAAACCGCCTTCTTTTTTATCAAAACGTCCGCCTCTGTCCGACGAAAAATCGCGGTCAGAAGATTTTTTGAAGTCAGGACGAGATGAAGAATTTTCGCGGCTGCGGAAACCACCTTCTTTTTTATCAAAACGTCCGCCTCTGTCCGACGAGAAGTCGCGGTCCGAAGATTTTTTGAAGTCTGAACGGAACGAAGAATTTTCGCGGCTGCGGAAACCACCTTCTTTTTTATCAAAACGTCCACCTCTGTCCGACGAAAAATCGCGGTCAGAAGATTTTTTGAAGTCTGAACGAGAAGAAGAATTTTCGCGGCTACGGAAGCCACCTTCTTTTTTCTCAAAACGTCCGCCTTTGTCCGACGAGAAATCGCGATCAGAAGATTTTTTGAAGTCAGGACGAGATGAAGAATTTTCGCGGCTGCGGAAGCCACCTTCTTTTTTCTCGAAACGATTGCCTCTATCTGAGGAGAAATCGCGGCCAGAAGATTTTTTGAAGTCAGGACGAGATGAAGACTCTTCGCGGCTACGGAAACCGCCTTCTTTTTTCTCAAAACGATTGCCTCTATCTGAGGAGAAATCGCGGCCAGAAGATTTTTTGAAATCTGGGCGAGACGATGAAGCCTCACGGCTGCGGAAGCCGCCTTCTTTTTTCTCAAAACGGTCATTATTGCCCGAAAAGTCGCGGTTTGATTTCTTGAACTCCGACTGGCCCTCACGGCCACGGAAATTATTGTCAGCAGGTTTGCGCAAGCGCGGTGCTGATTTTGAAGTATCGTTATCAGATTTGGAACGTTGTGAGGACTTTCCAAATGAACGATTTGAATTTCTATTCATTGTGTTTTTTAATATTTACAAAATAAAACCAAGCGAGTCGGCTCAAAGTGCTTTTGCGAACACCTTTACACACAGCCTTACTTCGATTGTTGGTTCAGAAAAATACAGAAGAAAAAAAGATGATGCGCAAAAGATTCTGTCGGCCTATCACAAAGGACTTGTGTTAGATACAAGGGGCGCAAAGGTACGAAAGCCAAATCAGGAATAAAAATATATTGGCAAGTATTTATTTTTTACCTAAAAAAATGATAATCAAGGCTCTACGCTATTAAATTTCCAACGCTACTTTCGGGCAAAAGCAGCGTTGGAAACCTATTTTTTATTTGGAAGAAAGCACGATAAATGGCAAAATCATTTCTTCTAACGAAATGCCGCCATGCTGGAACGTGTCTTTGTAATAGTTCACGTAATAGTTAAAATTGTTGGGGTAGGCAAAGAAATAATCTTGCGTAGTGAACACGTAGGCCGTCGAAACATTGGGTTTGGGCAAAAATAAACGTTCGGGTTTGCGTGCCACAAATACGCCGTTGGTCGAGTCGAAACCTAAATTTTTGCCTTGTTTGTAACGCAAATTAGTGTTCACGCTTTTGTCGCCCACGATTTTGAACGGACGTTTCACGCGGATAGTGCCGTGGTCGGTGGTAATCACAACGCGGCCTTTTTTCTCGGCTATTTTCTTGAGAATATCCAGCAATGGCGAATGCAAAAACCACGACTGCGTAAGCGAACGATACGCCGACTCGTCAGGGGCTAACTCCCGAATCATGGCCGTGTCCGTGCGTGCGTGCGAAAGCATATCCACAAAGTTATACACAATGGCGTTAAACTGGTTGTGAAACAAATTCGGGATTTTGTCGGCCAAATCGCGGCCTTGCGCCGTAGTCAGGATTTTATGATACGAAAACTTGACGTGTCCTAACTTGTTCTTTGCCAATTGTTTGCCCAAAAGTTCGTCTTCGTGGTTGTTCTTGCCTTCTTCCTCGTCGTCGCCAACCCAAAGGTTTGGATATTGGCGTTCGATTTCCGAAGGCATTTGTCCCGCAAAAATCGCGTTACGGGCGTAAGCCGTTGCCGTTGGCAAAATCGAATAGTACGAACTTTCTTCTTCTATCAAGAAATATTCCTGCAAAATCGGTTGCAAAATGCGCCATTGGTCGTAGCGCAAATTATCTATCAAAATAAAGAAAACAGGCGAAGTATCTTTGGTGTCTGCCAGCATCGGAAACACTTTTTTGCGCATAATTTGATGCGACATTACAGGGCGTTCTGCGTCTGGGTCGTTGAGCCATTCTTCGTAGTTGTCGGTTACGAAACGCGCAAAATTGGAGTTTGCCTCGTCTTTTTGCATCACGATAACTTCCGACATACTTTTGTTTTCGGTATTGTCAATTTCTAACTCCCAGAAAACGAGTTTTTTATAAATATCTGCCCATTCCTCATGCCCGATGCGGTCGTTGTAGGCCATGGCCAACTGCCTAAAATCTTGCTGATAGCTCAAGTTGGTTTTTTCGGTTACGAGCCTTTTGTTATCCAATATTTTTTTGAGCGAAAGCAAAATTTGGTTCGGGTTGATGGGCTTAATGAGATAATCCGCAATTTTTGCCCCGATAGCATCTTCCATGATGTGTTCTTCCTCGCTTTTGGTAATCATCACCACAGGCAAATGCGGCCACATTGCCTTGATTTGCGAGAGCGTTTCCAAACCCGTCATGCCTGGCATATTTTCATCTAAGAAAACAATGTCGTAGTTGTTTTCTTGACATTTTTCCAATGCGTCCGAGCCGCTGGTTACAGGCGTGATGTCGCAGTTTTTATTTTTAAGGAAAAGAATATGCGGTTTGAGAAGGTCTATCTCATCGTCTGCCCACAAAATATTGTACTGTTGCATAAGGATAGAAGCTAAAGTGAATGTTTGTATTTATTTTCGAGAAAATTAGCTTTTCAGTAAACTAACGGCTCTCTGTAATGTTTTATTTTGAATGAATTATTCTTTGTTTTTGCGCTTAAACTCGTCGGTGATGTGCTGGCGCAAAAGCTGATAAGGCCTCAAACGGCTGGCTTCCGACGCTGTTTTTTTCTCGACTGTATTTTGTGTAGCCAAGATATTTTTTAGCATTTTATTTTCCAACTCGGAGGCTGAATGAGAAATTCGTCTGTCTAATTCTGCCGAATGGCCGTGTTCGTAACCGTCTGCATAATAGGCTGTTTGCGAGGCGATTTCGCTGGTGTAAATGTCGCTCAAAAGTTGCTCGTAAGACGCGTCCAAGTCTTCTAATTCTTTCGTCAAATCTTGCGCCGAAGGCAGCAGTTCCAACTCCACTTTGGCGCGTTGGATTTGGGCTTGTGCTTGCGCGATTTGCTGCTCACTGGCCTGTAATTTTTGGCGTTCTTCGGCCAATTGTGCTTGCTTTTTGCGCAAAAGTTTCGGCAACACCAACTGTTTTTTATACAAAATATCAAGTGCAGGAAAAGCAATTCCCAAACAAACCGCCCCCGCAAAAGCAAATAAAATACTGCTCAAAATAAACGAAGTAACACGCGCCCAGTTGTTGGTCAGGGCGTTTTGGTGCGCGGCGATTTCTTGGTCTATGCGCTCAATTTCTTTGTTCATGCGTAGGCGCACGGCTTGGTCTGGTTCGCGGCTTTGTTGTTCCTGAATTTTATTTTTTTGGCTTACCAAATCGCGTTTGGTGTTTTTGAGTTTGTCGGCTTCGCCGCGAAAATAGCCCAAAATGCCAAGTGTAATCATGGCCACCACGCACAAAGCCACCAAAACGCCGTGATTGGTGCGGATGCCTTGTCCCGTGCGGTACGGCTTTTCGACGATGCGGTCAATGGCGGGTTTTATCAGGAAAGCGAGTGCGGCCAACCCGACGGCAAAAATCCAAGATTCGATGCCGCCCATGTCCAACCCCCACGACACAATATCATGTGTGATAGAAATATCCGAGCTAATAAATACGATACCCGCCAACAAATACAGCACGGCAGGAATCCAGCTATACGGTGCAATCAGGCTGTTTTTTTCTTTTTCGCCCGCGTCGATGGCTTGCCCCAACGTAGCAAAATCGGCCTGAACGCGTTTGTAACTTTTTTGTTCGGTTTCGATTATCTGCTCATTGTCAATGATTTGATTTCGAAACAAAAGCGTTTTCTCGCGCCACACCGCGTAGGCACTTTTTTTCTCAACTATTTTTTGTTCGAGAATTTCGCGCTCTACGGTATATTGTTTGCTTCGTTCTTTTTCTTGTATATATTCTTTGTAGTGTTCTTGTTGCACTTTGAGCAAACCATTCATATAACCGCGATTGTAAAGGTCATCTGTTGGTAAGTCGGTGTTCGGAGTTATGTTCGGGATTTGATTTTCCATGCCAATACATTAAGGAATGTTGCAATTGAGCTTATTTGTTCAAAAAAACAAAGTTATAGAAAAAAAGCAGCAGGCGAGGGGAAAAGGGGCGTAAGGCGAAATGACCTGATAGCAGGTGCGGGAGCGTGTCGGGGCGGTAAAGTATTGATGGAGAATGTTTCATGCAAAAATATTTTTGGGTTTTTGGGAATAAAAATTTGGTAGAAAGAAAAAATGTGTACCTTTGCAGTCCTTTTGTGAAAAAGGATAGATAAATTATTTAACCATAAATTAAGCCAAGTAAAAAAGTGGACGCATTAAGTTACAAAACTGTATCGGCCAACGACGCAACTGCTGACAAGCAGTGGGTGATTGTTGACGCCGAAGCCGCTGTTTTGGGTCGTTTGGCAAGTGAAGTTGCCAAAATGATTCGGGGTAAACACAAAGTAAATTACACCCCTCACGTTGATTGCGGTGATTATGTAATCGTTATTAACGCTGACAAAATCAAGCTTACTGGTAAGAAATGGGACGACAAAGTGTATATCTCGCATACTGGTTATCCAGGCGGACAACGCGAAGCAACCCCTCGCCAGCTTAAAGCAAAATCGTCAGCGATTATCATCGAACACGCTGTAAGAGGTATGTTGCCTAAAAACCGTTTGGGTCGCCGCCTTTTCACCAAGTTGTATGTTTATGAAGGTGCTGAGCATCCACACGCTGCTCAACAACCTAAAGAGATTAAACTTTAATCCCCTCTCAAGTCAATGGAAGTTGTAAACACATTAGGAAGAAGAAAAACAGCAGTAGCACGCATTTATTTGTCTGCTGGCAGTGGTGCCATCACTGTAAACAAACGTGATATTAAAGAATATTTTCCTTCTGAAATTCTGCAAACAATTGTAAACCAACCATTTGCGGTATCTGGCGAATTAGCTAAATACGACGTAAAAGTAAACGTAAAAGGTGGTGGTATCGCTGGCCAAGCTGAAGCAGTTCGTTTGGCTATCTCTCGTGCATTGTGCGAAATCAGCGCGGATTTCCGTCCTGCTCTTAAAGCGGAAGGTTTCCTTACTCGCGACCCTCGCATGGTGGAACGCAAGAAATACGGTCGTCGCAAAGCACGTCGCAGATTCCAATTCAGCAAGCGTTAATATTTGTTTTGGCGCGTTGCTGTCGGCTTCTTTTTCCGAAAAATTAGCTGCCTGAAGCGTTGCCTACAACCTTTAATCATCTCAAAGATTTACAAAAAAAATGGCTCAAAAAATAGAATATAAAGATTTGTTGGATGCTGGTGTACACTTCGGCCACCTCACCCGCAAGTGGAACCCTAAAATGGCTCCTTATATCTTCATGGAGCGTAACGGTATCCACATTATTGACCTTAACAAAACGCTTACAAGCCTTGACGAAGCTACAGCAGCTATCAAAGGCATCGTGCGTTCTGGTCGCAAAGTGATGTTCGTTGCTACTAAAAAACAAGCAAAAGAATTTGTTTCGGAAGAAGCTCGTCGCCTTAAAATGCCTTACGTTACAGAACGTTGGTTGGGTGGTATGCTTACTAACTTCGTAACAATTCGCAAATCCTTGAAAAAACTCTCTAACATCGAGCGTTTGATGAAAGAAGAGGCTTACAAGAGTCTTGCGAAAAAAGAAAAACTTACTATCGCTCGTGAAAAAGAGAAATTGGAGCGCATCTTAGGCGGTGTAACTGACCTAAACCGTTTGCCTTCAGCTCTTTTCGTAGTGGATATTAAGAGAGAACACATCGCTATCGCGGAAGCTCACAAACTTGGTATTCCTGTGTTTGCAATGGTAGATACAAACTCTGACCCAACTGCGGTTGAGTTCGCTATCCCTGCTAACGACGATGCTTTCAAATCTATCGCCCTTATCACTAAAGCAATCGGCCAAGCTATCGAAGAAGGCTTGATGGAGCGCAAACGTGAACGCGACGAAGACAAAACTCGTGAAGACGAAGAAGCAAAAATCAACGAAACGTCAGAAGCTCCAAAAGCTGCTGCTCAAGACGAAGAATAATTGATTTTGAGTTCTTACCAAAATAACAAAAGCGACTGTAAACTAATAAGTTACAGTCGCTTTTGCTTTGTGTATGAGGTAATTATTTTTTGTATTTTTTGTCGTTTATGTATTTTTCTACTGATGTAATAAATGCGTCTAAGTATTCATACACTCTATCTTTTGCATCAGTTAATTCTGTAGTGGAACATTGTCTGCCTACATCTGTAAATGATTTTTCTCCATGAGCCAACCAATTACGTTTTTGTTTAATATTAGATAAGGCTGTACCATGAGTACTTGCATTATACATTTGATGAATGTATTTTATTTCAATATTCATAGACTGGGCTGTATTTTGGATTGTTCGTGCATCCAAAGACCCTCCATAGCTTATTTCATTTGATACTAATGATATTGTGTCATTTTGAATCTGAATAGCAATATTCATTATTGTTTCAATAATCGCTTCTTTCTTTTTTTTGTCATCGTGTTTATAAAGTTGATTTAGCCAATATTTTTGTACTTCATTAATAACATCAAAGTACTTTAAATGGTCATCGCTAATACTGTCAAATATTGAAACAATAGAGTTATAGACGGTTGATTCGATTAAATTGTACAGAAGCAAATATGCCGTAGAACGTAATGCGCATATTTTCTCGCTGTTTATTGGCAATGATGTTGTTATACCTTCATTGAGGTTATAAGCAGAAATATTAGGGCTTTCTAATTCAATTATTCTCAATATCTCGTAATATGAGTCTATTTCTGCTTTTCTTGTATTAAATTCATCTCTAATCATTGTAAGTAAGTTTGTTTAAATCTTGAATGCCAAGCAGACAATTTTTTACAAAATCAATTCTTCCAATAACTTTAGATTTATTGTTGGCAGCATCAGAAGTGGTTTGTATTTTAAACTCATTGGAGTTTATCCACTTTGTATTCACTGGTTTAGCAAACAATAATTGTGGATTTTCCCTTAAAGCTAAATTAGTACCAATGGATATAGCCTCAAAACGAACACGAGGTATAGATTTAGAATTTTGTGATTTTCTAAATCCATTTGGTATATTTTTTTGCACAAAATCTAATGTTCTAAATAGTTCATCTTGCATTATTTGTTCTTGTTGCTGGTCAAATGTTTGCCCTACATTTATAATATAATCATCTAAAAAACCTTTAACAGAATGAACAAAATTTTGATAATTATTAGAAAAAGCAAAAAAGCGCGTGATTAATTCTTCTTTTTCTCCTCTTAGTTTTTTACTATCTTTTGTAGAACTGAAAAGTGCGCCAAATTCAGGGGAATCTGCCATTTTTAGAATAAATTCATAAAATTTATTGTCTAAAAATTTACCTTTTCTAATTTCTGCGGGTTCTAATCTTTTACCTCCTTCATTTACACGCCTAAAAATATCTGCCCGAACACCTTCAGTTGTGTTATCATCAATTATATAGAGCTTGAGTTGTATATTCAAAAATTTACGTTTTCGTGCTGAATTTAGGTCACTAAAAGAAAATCCATTTAACGTATCTAACGCTTCTAAATCTGACAAAACAAGCTCATTATCAACAAATGACTTTACAGATGAAAGCCTTTGAACGCCATCTAATAACTCTAAATTTCCATCTTCATCTAACTCAAAAGCAAACAATGGCTGTATAGGAACACCCATCAAAAGCGATTCAATAAATCGAGATTTCATGTTTTCTGGCCAAACAAAATCACGTTGATAAATAGGTACATAAAGCCCCGAAATAGCGTCATCTTCAAAATTTGGTTTTTGCCCTTTAGGTACAAATTTTTTGAGAAGTTCGCCAATAGAATAATCTGCAAATCTATAATTATAGTCTGCCTGAACGTCCTTGATTTGTTCTTCTGCTTTTTCTGATTCTTCTAAGGTTTTCATGCTATATTTTTTAGATGTTCTTTAATGCTTTTGGCAATTACTTCTCCTAATTTAACAGGAACAGCATTTCCAATTTGTCTTGCAATGGCTACCGAAGAGAAGTTTTGCTGTTTTTCATCAAAAAACTTATAGTCAATTGGAAATGTTTGAAGCAGCGAAGCCTCTCTTAAAGAAATTGCTCTATGTTGTTCAGGATGCCCAAATCTACCATTGCCATAGCCAATACAATGCGTTGTCATGGTTGGAGCAGGCTCTTCCCATTTCATTCGCCCATATACACTTGGATAAGACTTCCCCGAATCCTTTTTATGGCATTCCAACTTTAAATCATTAGGCCAGTCTTTCCAACTGCCACCATAAGGCGTTTTCTCAATTCTTTCTTTATTGAGAGGCGTTAGTTTTCTTGCATAATGTAATTTATCATTTTTATATGCCTCTCCGTCCTGAATTGCAGGAAGCTGTCCTATGGCATCTTTAACAGTAACGTACGTTTTTTTAGTGTGAGTTTTGGGAATTAATTGAATTTTACCAAGCCTTGATGCTAATAAAACAAGTCGCTTTCTTTTCTGAGGAATACCATAATCAGGACAGTTTACCACTTCGTAATGCACAAAATAGCCTAACTCTTTTAAAGAATTAAGAAAATCCTCAAAAACTGGAGCTTTTTTGAAGTTTATTAGTTGAGATACATTCTCCATTGAAACTATATCAGGTTGAGTTTCTCTAACTATTCTCGCAAAATCATATAATAAACTCCATTTCTCGTTATCTTTTTTTTCTTCATCTTTAAAAGTATAAGAGGAAAATGGCTGACATGGGGCGCAACCTACTAATATTTTACATTCAGCTTTTTCAAATAAAGGAGCAATATCCTTTTTTGAAATATCTGAGACACTTTTTAAAATAAAAACGGAATTATTATTTGCCTCAAAAGGATACTTGCAAGACTTATCAATGTCTATTCCTGCAACAACCTTAAAATCTTCTTTCACAAAACCATGTGATAAGCCACCAATTCCGCAAAATAAATCTATTACAACAGTGTTATTTAACATATTTGTCATCATCTACACCGCAAATTTAAGAATAAATTTCCACTAACGCCCAAAAGCCCATTTCAGGAAATCGGGCATAATCTCGCCCCAAGTCTGTTGGTTATGCTCTCCGCCTTGTACTTCCACGTATTCGATGTCGCGGTCGGTGTAGCCTTTGGCTTTTAGTTCGTGTATCAAATCCAACGTATCGCCAATAGAATCAATGATGCCGTCGCCGTCGCGGTCGTTGGTTTCGTCGTTGGTGCCTGTTTGCAACCAAAAACGTAACCCTTCTTTTTTTGCCTGACTTTCACGGATTTGGGCTTGCATGATGCGGTCGGCGGGCACATATCCTTTGCCAATATCGCGTCTGCGCCACCAAAACGAACCCGAAAAAACGCCGACTTTTCCGAACAAATGCGGATAATGCCACACGATGTCTATGGCCGAGAGTCCGCCCAATGAAAAGCCCATAAACGCCGCATTTTCAGCTCCTTGCAAGGTTCTGTAATGGCTGTTGATGTAGGGCATTAGTTCTTCCAAAATAAAAGAAATATACTTTTTGGCTTTGCGGCCTCTGTTGGCAAAATCCAAAATTTCGGCAGTTCCATAGTCCAAAATGCGTTCGTTGGCATCAATGGCCACCACAATAAGCGGATTGGTTTGGCCAGCATTTTGGAGGTTTTCCAGTGTTGCGGCCAGCTTGATGGCTTCCATGTCTTGCCCGTCGTTGGCATAAAGCACTTTGTAATGCGCGTTGCTGTCGTGGTAGCCGAGCGGCAAAAAAATGCGCACAGTGTAATCTTTGTGCTGAACAGCAGAATGAAACGATTTAATTACCCATTGCTCAATGGCCGACCCTTGTACAGCCGCCAATTCTGGGACTAAATGATTAGATAAATGTTTGGGCATAGGCACTCAAATTAAACGGCAAAAGCCTGACCACAACGGACAGGCTTTGCAAGATAAAAATTTTTCTGAATCCAGAATGTTATTTTATTAGAATTGGGCAGAAATTTTGCCAGCTAATACGCCTTTTGCTACTGCACCAACTTGTTTGTCCACTATCTTGCCATCTTTGAAAACAAGTAGCGTTGGGATACTACGGATACCGAATTGTACGGCAACGTTAGGATTTTCGTCCACGTTCAATTTGCCGATTACGGCTTTGCCTTCGTATTCGCCAGCCAACTCTTCTACGATTGGCGCAATCATGCGGCAAGGACCGCACCATTCAGCCCAAAAATCCACCAAAACTGGCTTATCTGATGCAATGATTGATTCGAAGTTTGCGTCAGTAATTTCTATTGCTTTTCCCATGAGAATAATGAATTAAAGATTTTATATAAATTTAGTTTCAAGTCGATTAGCTTGTTTTATCATAAAAGACTAAAAACAAATAAAAAGTTCAATATAGGAATAAATTTTGAACGCCAAACAAAACGAGGCTACAACCGCTTGAGTTATAGCCTCGTTTTGTTTATTTTAAATTTTGATTTTCAGTCGATTAAAGTTTTGCTTTAATTGTTTTCAAATCTTCGGCAGTTGCTTTTTTAAGGCTGATCGCGAAACCGCCACTTGCCGCCAACTTTTGCGTCAACTTAGATTTTTTGGTTACCAACACTTTGCGGATAGCGTAGCTTTGAGGCTTCGTAACATAGTGTGCGTCTGCGCCGTCGGCGTAAATTGTGGCTACATAGGTTGCTTTGTCGTCCAAGAACGAGAAATCAAATTTGGCAGTACGCGGATTTTCGTCTGTGATGCCGCCCACAAACCAATCTTCTTTGCCTTTGGCTTTACGCGCAATCGTAATGTAGTCGCCTGGTTCGGCTTCAATGATTTTGGTATCGTCCCAATCTACGGCCACATCTTTAATGAACTGGAACGCATCAGGGAAACGTTCGTAGTTGTCGATGATGTCGGCAGCCATTTGCAGTGGGCTGTACATGGTTACATACAAAGCCAATTGTTTCACCAAAGTAGTTTTGATAAAACGTGTATCGTCGGATTTGTAATAGTTAAATTGCGTTTGGAAAATACCTGGTGTATAGTCCATTGGGCCACCCATCAGGCGCGTAAATGGCAGAATAGTAGTATGTTCTGGATTTACACCCGAAAAAGTTTCGTACTCCGTACCGCGAGCCGCTTCCGCTGCAATGTAGTTCGGGTAAGTGCGGTGCATACCTGTAAGGTGTACGGTTTCGTGCGCGTTTACCATGAGTTTGTAGTCGGCGGCACGCGTAAAAGCTCTGTGATAATGTTTTACCATCCATTGGCTGTAATGGTGCTCGCCGCGCGGAATGATATTGCCCACATAACCCGATTTTACAGCTTTGTAACCATGATTTACCATGAATTTATAGGCTGTGTCCATCCAACGTTCGTAGTTGGTTGCCGAAGCTGATGTTTCGTGGTGCATGATGATGCGCACGCCTTTGCTTTGTGCGTACTCGTTGAGTTCTTTTACGTTAAAGTCTGGATAAGGCGTTACGAAATCAAAAACGAATTCTTTCGAGTGGCCAAACCAATCTTCCCAACCTTCGTTCCAACCTTCTACCAACACGGCATCAAAACCATGTTTGGCCGCAAAGTCAATGTATTTCTTTACGTTTTTGTTGTTGGCTGCGTGTGTTTTGTTAGGCGTTAATTTTTTGTAATCGGTTACGCCCAAATGGATATTGTCCACATCGGCATACGACCAAGAACCCTGATTTGGGCAGAACATTTGCCACCAAACGCCCACATATTTTACTGGCTTAATCCAGTCCGTCGTAGGCAGTTTACAAGGTTCGTTCAGATTCAAAATCAATTTTGAAGCCAAAATATCAGTGGCTTTGTCAGAAACCACAATCGTGCGCCAAGGGCTTTGACAAGGCGTTTGCATATAACCTTTTGCGCCTTGTGCGTCTGGGGTTAAGTGCGTTTTGAGTACAAAATTTTTGCTGTCAAGCTCTACGTTCATGGCGGCGTAGTCCATCAAAGCAGCTTCGTGAAGGTTTATGTACAAACCGTCTTGGCTTTTCATCATCAAAGGCGTTTGCAAACCATTAGGAATGACAGTTTGCGAAACATTTTGTTCGTAACCTTCTTTGAAACGTGCAGGAACTTCCGAAAGTTTGGAAGTAACATAGTTGTATTCTTCCGTGTCGTAATCGCCTGCAATCCACCACGCTTTGTTGTCGCCCGAAAGTGCGAATTGCGTTTCTTCTTCAGCGATTACAAAATAATTCAGATTTTTTTGTTGGGGAAATTCGTAACGAAATCCAAGACCGTCGTTGAACACACGGAAGCGAACCAAAATTTCGCGGTCTTCTTTGGCTTGGCGCAGCGTAACGGCCAATTCGTTGTAGTTGTTTTTGATGGTTTTAAATTCACCCAAAACAGGATTCCAGTTTTCGTTTACGGATTTTGTTTCCTGTTTTTTCACTTCAAAACCTTCCAGCAGTGCTGGCGCGTCTTTGAGCGTAAGACCTAAGCGGCTGTTTCGCACAACGGCTTTGTCCTTGTAATTGAGTTTGTAAGACGGTTTTCCATCTTTTATTTCAAAGGCAAATTCTAATTGGCCATTGGGCGATTTGATCGACTGGGCAACAGTCGATAAGCTCAGGGAAAGTATCCCTAAGCCAAAAATAATTGTTTTTTTCATTGTGGCGTATTGTTATTAATTTGAAAAATATTGGCCAACACCTGATTCCAAGTGCAAGCGCAATGGGGCTGCAAATTAGAACAACGATTGCATATTCCCAACAAAAGCATTTCTTTAAAAATTTCAACGCTTAATTATTGCTCCAGCTACCTTCATTTTAGACCGTATTATTAGTGTTTTATAAATAATTACAGGCATCTTTATTCCTAATAAAAATCCTCTATCTTGCACGCGCTTTTGTCGAAATGGAACTTCAATTCCACCAAACGAAACAACCTAACTCATTTATTTTTTAAATTTTTCAATCAATTTTTATGATGAAACGAACAATTACGAGGCTTTGTCTTCAATTATTGGCGTTCGGAGCATTGCCTACAATGGCACTGGCACAACAACCCAACAATGATAATTGTGCAGGAGCATTCCCCCTCACCCCTAGCATTGTATGTACACCTACAGCCGCATCATCAACCAATGCAACAGCATCTTTGCCTCCGCAATCGGTTTGTAGCAGTTCCAGTGAATCTGACGATGATGTATGGTTTTCTTTTGTTCCTACTACTTCAGGACAACAAATTACAGTAGTTGGCTCTAGCTCTTTTGATGCTGTTGTTGAGGTTTTTTCAGGAGCTTGTGGATCTGCTGCGCTTACCTGTAAAGATGCTACAGGTAACGGAGGTACTGAGTTTATCAAGCGTACAGACTGGGTAGTAGGTCAAACATACTATTTCCGTGTTTATCATTATTCTACGGGTTCAGGAAGCGGTAATTTTACTGTGTGTGTTACAGAGCTTCCTCCTCCTAGCAAAATTGTATCTACGCCTAATGGCGGCAACTGGAGCAGCACTAATACTTGGCTTGGAGGTGTATTACCTACAGAACAAGACAGCGTACTGATTGCCGATGGTTCAAAAGTATTAATAGATGTTGACGCAACGGTTGCCAATCTAGAAATTGGTACTAATGCTGCTGACACTCGCTCTGTATTGCGTTTTTCGGGAACGCTTTCACGCACACTAACCGTAACAGGCAATCTAGTTGTTAACAATATGGACACGCTATTGGCTTATGGCAATGGAACATCTACTCGTAATGTTTATGTAGGAAAAAATCTAACCAACAATGGCTATGCAAACTTTACACGCGGTAGCACAAATCTCTACTTTAATGGAACCCAAACCCAAATGTTGGATGGAACTGGTACATACGAAGGTGTAAATGGCGTGGCTGTTTTTCGTCAGATAGTGGTAAATAACACTGGTGCAAATGGGGTTTTCCTTATTACTCGCCCAATAGCCGCTACAATAGGATTTACATTGTCTGCAGGTAATGTAATGACATACGACAACTTAACATTAGATAATACAATCACGATTGCGGGTGTAACGTCTCCTAACACTGTTACTTTACGCAGAATGCACGGTGCTTTCGTTGGCAACATTAATGTTCCAGCAGCGGCCACATACAATGTTAACTATAGCGCAATTACATCGACTGTTACTGAACCTAATATTACGGCTGGTTCAGAATTAATAAATGGTTATATTAATGCTTTAACCATCGAACGTCCGTCTTCTACCGTTTCATTGCCAGCATCTTTACACCTCAAATCAACTTCGCCACTTACCTTAAGCAGTGGTTATTTGAAAGTTGAGAATGCTGATGACACCTTAAAACTTTTAAGCAATACAGCTACACTTCCTTCAGGAAGTTCATCTTCTTATATAGAAGGTGCTATTAGTTTAGTAGTTAACACATCATCTGTAACACGCACCTTTCCATTAGGCTCTGGTGGTCAGTACCGCCCCGTAGTATTTAATAGCATTAGCGGCACTAATGATGTGTATTATGCGCAAATTTTAACTACTGCTCCAACAGGTGCTGTGATCACCCCACTTACAAGCGTACTTGGTGCTCGCGTATATAAATTAGGCTCTACAGCTACTTTAGCAGCAACGGCAACAGTTACATTTAGCTATGGTGCAGACGACAATATGACAGGTGGTGTAGGTAATATCCGTGTAGCACAAGCCTCAACAGCTTCTGGTGCTTGGGCTGAAGTTTCGGCTTCTTCTTCGGCGGGTTCACTTACTTCAGGTACACGCACAACAAATGCTGGTTTTGCGGTAGCCAACAACCCATTCTTTGCATTTGCCACGACCGTAGCTGCTAATGACCTAGGTGCTACTGTTTTAGTTTCACCCAAAAACATTGGTTGTGGCGGAACAAATGTTCCTGTTATTGTTACGATCAAAAACTTTGGTAGTGCAACTCGTACTTTTGCCAATGACACTGTAGGTATTTTTGTTACAAATCCTACGGGAGCACACCAAGTAGTTCGTACTGTATTAAATACTGGCTTTTTAGACGTTAATGCTACAATGGACGTAACATTAGCATCTGGCATTGAGCTTAGCGACGTAGGAACATATCGTTTACGTGCTTTTGCAAAAGCTGCTGGCGAATCTACAGGTACAACCTCAAACGACTCGGCTACGGTAGTAAACAAAATCATTACTGCCCCTGTAGCATTGTCATTACCTGTCGTAACCTTCGAAACGTTTGATGGAAGCAACCTTAGCACAATCACTAATGGACTTTACACTGAAGCTTCTGGCCAAACACCAAGTGGCAGTACTTCAAACTGGCTTTCGTATAATCAACCAACTTTGTTTGGTGGAAAAACAGCTAAAGTAAATCTTTACTCTAGTACACGTCGTGAATGGATTATTGGGCCAAAAGTAACACCAGATGCAAATACGTTTGTACGTTTCCGTACAGCTATTACGAATTATAATTCTACTAGTGCTGATGCTGATGGTATGACAGGTACGGATGATAGTTTAAATGTAATGGTTTCAACGAACTGTGGTCTTTCGTGGCAAAGACTTGCCAGCATTACAGCCGCCGACAACTTAGGCTTTGCTGTTCAAACCAAACAATACAGCTTGGCAGCATATGCAGGTCAGAATATCATGGTAGCACTTTTTGCTACAGACGGAACTATTAGTAACAATAACGACTACGATCTACACATAGATGATTTGGAAATATACATATCGCTTGATCTGGATTTGGCTTCAACTGTTATCGTTTCCCCTAAAGCATTGGGCTGTGGAGGCGAAAATCTTACAGCCGTAGTGCAAATCAAAAACCTTGGCGGTGTAACACGTAACTTTTCTAATGACGTGGTAGGCCTTGCTATTACAAGCCCTTCTGGTGTACATAGTGTATTACAGACAACATTAAATGAAGGTGCTTTGGCAATCGGTCAAACGTTAGATGTAACTGTAAGTGATGGGCTTAACTTAACAGAAGTTGGTACTTATCGTTTGCGCGGCTTTGTGAAAGCTAATGGCGAACCTACAACGGTTTCAGGCAATGACTCTTCGGTCGTTTTGAATAAAGTAATTGTAGCACCAGTGGCATTGCCATTGCCTGTTCTGACATTTGAAACTTTTGATGGAGAAAACCTTAATACTGTTACAAATGGATTGTACACAGAGGCTACTGGCCAAACAACACCAACAGGAACAACTTCTAATTGGATTTCAAGTACACAAACAGCTTTATTTGGAGGAAAAACAGCTAAAGTAAATCTTTTCTCTACTTCACACCGCGATTGGATTGTAGGCCCAAAGGTTATTGCAACACCGACATCTGCTATTCGTTTTAATACCGCTATTACCAATTTTGCCAGTACATCTGCTGACGCAGATAACATGACGGGCACAGATGATAGCTTAAAAGTAATGATTTCTACAAACTGTGGTTTTTCATGGCAAACACTTGCCAACATTACAGCTGCCGACAATTTAGGCTTTGCCGTTCAAACCAAACAATACAGCCTAGCGGCCTATGCGGGACAAGAAGTAATTGTTGCCCTATTAGCAACCGATGGTACAGTTGACAACGCTAATGATTATGATTTGCACATAGATGATTTGGAAATCTTCATACAAGAAGCAAATGACCTAAAAGCTGTGGCTGTAATAGCACCAACCAAACCTAATGGCTGTGATTTCTCCGCAACAGAAAAAGTAAAAATCACAGTACAAAATATCGGTACAGTAGCACAAAGTAGCTTTAATGCAGGCTTTATGATGTCTTGGACTGTAAATGGCCAAACAGCAGGTAGCGTTTCTGCCAACGAAACATTCAACAAGTCTTTAGCAGTAGGTCAAATAGACACTATTGAATTTGCTATGCCAGTAGATTTAACGGCAACGGCAGTTTACAGTATCACTGCTTATACCGATTTGGCAACAGAAACACTTACACATGCCAACGATACCATAAAAGGTTATACTATCAATCATTTTGGCTCGGTAACAACTCTTCCATACGTAGAGGAATTTACAAATACATTGCCTAATGGCTGGAGTAGTCAGATGCTAACAACAGGCACAGGTAGCGGTACATCTACAGGCAACTGGTCATTTGTTTCTAGCATGACGAACCCTTCAATAAGTCCTGTATCTGGTTCAATAGCATACTTCAACTCTTATAGCTTTTCGAAAGGTTTAGAAGCTCGCTTAGCAACTCCATGTTTCGCATTACCTTCAGTAGCGGCCAACGATACGCTACGTTTGGTATTTGCCATGTCACAAGACAGTAGCTACAATGACAGAACGGATAGCCTGTCAGTACGTGTTTCTACAAATGCAGGACAATCTTATTCGGAAGCACCAATATTAGCGGTGCGTCGTTATGTGCCTCATATCTTGCCACGTTGGTCAATATTCAGTATTGATTTAGCTGCATATCAAGGCCAAAATGTAAGATTCGCATTTGATGCTTACAGTGGTTATGGTAATAACATCGGCTTAGATTATGTGAAAGTAGAGCACATAGCTGTAGTTGGTACAAAACCTAATACAGGATTGGCCAAGGCTATTGAAGTATATCCCAATCCAAGTTCAGGTTTATTTACAGTAGATCTCTCACAAATAACAGGAGAAGCTTCTGTTTCTGTTACGAATTTACAAGGTAAAAAAGTTTGGACAGGATACGCCACCGAAACGGTAAGCACCATAGACTTATCTAACTTGGCTACAGGCTCTTACTTGTTACAAATCAATACAAATAAAGGATTAGCAGTTAAACGTATTATCGTTCAACACTAATATTTCTTTTATCAATAAAAAAGGCGTTGAGAAATCTCAACGCCTTTTTTATGTACAAACCGATAAACTATTTAGACCTATTGGAATCATGCTAACGTTTTACAATAATTAGATATAAACCTTAGCAGACAACCTAAATTCAACTTTTACAAAACCAAAAATGGCTTATTTTTAGATGAAATCTAATTCAAATAGATAGCTACTAAGATTAACCTTCAAACCAATATCAAAGTCAAGTAGTTTTGATTGCATAAAGACTGAAAGTGCCACACTACGTTTTATATAATAAAGCAATCAATTTATACAAAAGTAAACATCTAAATAGGCCAAAAATACATCTCCCGCCACCCCAAGACCAAACTAATCCGTCATGCGTACGATTTGGCTTTGCTATCCCAGAACGAGTTAAAAGGGCAAGCCTTAGCCGAGTTTATCGAACGCAGCGTCAGCCTGCTGAACTAATTGAAAGATAATTGGTAATCAAATCAAAAGAAAAGGGTCTTGCATTGTTGCAAGACCCTTTTTTATTGTTATTTTTTTCTCTGCCCTATTCCTTATTTGAGTTAGATTAGGTATAAACAGCAAAGAGGGTCATCTCTTGTGAAGATGACCCTGTGCTTAATAAGGTTGGCAGCTACCTACTCTCCCACGTGTGACCGCAGTACC